>JAIPCU010000052.1 GCA_021738045.1 Candidatus Methylopumilus sp.
AGTCGCCAACCCGGCTAGCCACCGCGGTGATGATTGACTCGCCCAATGCCTCCGAGAATTCAAATGCGAGGGAGGCTTCATCAAACGCAGTTCAAGTTTCGGGTTCTTCTACCTCGGTTAACTCAAGCAATGCGGCAAACTCTGACAAGAAAATTGCCTCTAAAGTCTTGACGTTAAAGAAAAACAAGCCTGGCTGCAAAGGCTCAGACTGCCCCACACTGAGCTTTAAACGGCTGACATTTACCGGTTACGAGCGCTTCAATAGCTTTCTTGAACAGACCCTACTGTCTTTGGCGCTTGTTGAAACTAACCGAGACCAAACATTTCGCGATCTGAATGAGCTCGAACTCTACTACTTTAAGACGGCCAAACCACGCGACGAGATCGCGCTTTCTGCGAGCGTGAAATACATGTCTCAGGAGGTCGTAGTCATACAACTCGACAGTTATATTTTTTCCGGTGGCCCACACGGCACTTCGACCACTCAATACCTGAACTGGTTGCCAAAAACCGACAAACTTTTGACGCTTGAGGCAATGTTGCTGCCCGGCAAACTGCCAGCGTTTGAAGAGGCGCTTAAAAAACAGCACGCGCTATGGCTGAGAAAGAATCCGCTCGCCAAAGAAGACCTAGCCTCTTACAACAAAATATGGCCGTTTGAGCCGAGCGATAACGTGGCATTGCTTGAAAATGGCGCAGCGGTCACCTACGACCCTTACCGCTTGGCGCCCTACTCTTTTGGCAAGCCCACGATTTACATTCCCTACCGAGAGCTCAACGGGATCTTACGCCCTGAACTGCTGCCTAAAAGCTAGTGGTTTGCTGCCAATCCGAGCTTATTTTTCGCTTGAGTGAGCGGCAAACAATGCTTATTGCTGTTTCAGTTTGCGATTGGCAACGACTTTTTCAAGCGCTTTAGCCAAGTCTTCTTTGCCACGCGAGCGTGCAACATCAATTGCGTCTTGTGCTTTGAGGTTTGAAAAGCTAGGGTCGGCTCCACCATTAATCAGCACCTGGACGGTTTCGACGCTGTCGGCCCTGACTGCTAGGATCAGAGCCGTGTCGCCCTCAGGCGACAGCTCGTTGGGTAAGGCACCACTCTCTAGCAAAAACTTGGCAACAGCAGCATTCGCTTTGACAGCGGCATAGTGCAGCGGAGTCCAGCCTTCTTTGTTGACTTTTGCCCCTTTCGCGACTAACGCCTTCACACGGGGCAAATCACCAATTAACGCGACATACATTAGTGGGGTCTCGTTGTATTGATTGGCCGCATTGACATTGATTTTAGGTGAAGCGAGTAATGCATCAAAGACCTGCCAAGCACCGTCTCGAGTGGCCTGTATCAGCCCTGTTTGTTGGTTAGGGCTACGGGTATTTGGATCGAAGCCAGAGGCAAGTAAGGTTTTAACCGAAGCGATGTTATCGTTTGTTACATACACCCAGTAATCTTTGGCGTTGGCAGCATGTGCAGAAGAGGTCAGGCCAAACGTGGCGCACAAAGCGAGCATCAGCAGGCTCACGAATTGATGACGAATGGTTTTCACGAGGGTTTGCATAGAGTGGGTGCTAGTCAGTAATTTATGAATCGGATATATTTAAATTATTTATAAAAAACTACATAAGAATAAATTACATTAACTAATTTACTTGAGATAATTAACATTAGATATATAACTTAATATAATAATTATAACGCTATGTTTTATATAGGATTATAAAAAATTAACAAAATTATTTAAATAACTGAAATATACAATGTTACTTATTAGGATTGTTATTTATCTTATTGAATAAATTGAAAAAATTATCAGATGATGAAATTTCAATGTCTTTAAGTGAACAATTTCTAAGTTCTGCTATTTTTTCAGCAACATGAATAACTTTAGACGGATCGTTTAATTTCCCACGAAATGGAACGGGTGCCAAGTAAGGCGAATCTGTTTCAATCAATATTCTGTCTAACGGCATTTTTCTGGCAACATCCTGCAGGCTAAGAGCAGTCTTGAACGTCACAATCCCAGAAAAAGAGATGTAAAAGTTCATCTCCATCGCTGCCTGAGCAACCTCCCACGACTCAGTAAAACAGTGCATCACACCACCAACCTCGGCTGCGCCCTCTTCGCGCATCAGGCGAAGTGTATCTTCAGCCGCCGAGCGCGTGTGAATGATCAGGGGCAACCCACATTCGCGAGCGGCTCGAATATGGCATCTGAAACGCTCGCGTTGCCACTCAAGATCGCCCGATAACCGAAAATAATCGAGCCCAGTCTCACCAATTGCCACCACCCGCGGGTGAGCACTGCGTGCCACTAAATCGCTCACGGTCGGCTCAACCGTATCTTCGTAATCAGGATGCACGCCCACCGAGGCCCAGAGCGGTTCGTGGCGTTCGACCAAGGAAATCAATGCTGGCCAGTCAGGCAGGTTCACGCTCACGCACAGTGCGTGAGATACCTGATTCGTTTGCATACGCTGCAAGATCTCAGGCATTTGTTCAACAAGCTTTGGAAAATCAACGTGACAATGTGAATCGACAAACATACAAAAACGCCTAAATTAACGCCTAGGGGCGCTAGAAAGTTGGCAGGCGGCAGCAATGCGCTGCAGCACTGCATGGGCAAATAATTTGCCATTTAACGTGTGACCAGCGACGCGCCGTTGTTGATTCAGCCAATCCGCTAACTCGCTAAGCTGCGCCACCGCCAGGCGCGCACACAGCACCGTCAGCGATTTCTGTAACATTGGAAAATACCGAACCTCTAGACCATGAGCCTTCAGGTTCATGTCGATGACTAGTCGTTGTAGCAGCTCAATCCAAAGGCTCGCCGGCTCTTTGGAGATCGTATCAGCAAGTTGTCCGACGTTCATCCCAGAGCCCTTTTCTAGGCTCGTCGCAAATGTAGAGAGCCACTCGGGGCATGGTTCAGGCTGCGTTTCGGCCATTTTTTTTGCCAACACGGGTGCCCCACCCGATGCGGCTAGCCAGGCGGCAGCGTTAGTGATCTTTTGTTCAGCGAGCCACGCTTGTGCAATCTCTGCAGAGGGGGTGGCCAACGGCAGGCGCCTGCAGCGCGACAAAAGGGTTGGCAGCAAGCGATCAGGTGCATCGGCGACCAACAGAAAAATCGTTGCCGGGGGCGGCTCTTCAAGCACCTTTAGCAGAGCGTTGCCTGAGATGTGTGTCAGCGCTTCAGCGGGATAGATTAGCGCCACCCTAAAACCTGAGCGATGTGTGGCGTTATTAAACCAAGGTGCAAGGCTTCGGATCTGCTCAACACGGATATCTTTAGAGGGGGCGCGCTTAGAAGAGCCCGTGACCTCTGCGACAGGGGCGCTTTCGCTGCCCTCGTCCTCGTCTTGCTCGGCTCCCTCTTCGAGTGCCAGGGTCTCTGCCCGAATGCGTTTAAGGTCGGGGTGATTGCCTTTGGACACCCAACCGCAGGCCAAACACTGGCCGCACGCGAGTCCGTTGACCGGCGACTCGCACATGAGCGCCGCAGCGGCCGCAAAGACAAATTCACGCTTGCCGATGCCCGCCAATCCGTGCACCAACCAGGCATGCGCAAAGCGCTCGCGCTGCGCAAGCCACTGTTGCGCCACCTCAACTTGCCACGGAAAAAACTGAGCCGCGCTCATGTGAGGCGCCGTTCATTAACAAGTTGCTCAAGCTGCAGTGCGATCTGTTGGCGAATCTGCTCGACGGATTGCGTGGCATCAACCCGTTGGATACGCAAGGGCTCTTGTTGGGCACGCGCAAGATAGACTGCGCGAGTGCGTTCGAAGAAGCTAGCAGCCTCTTGTTCAAACCGATCTTGCTCACGCGTACGGTCAAGTCGCTCGCGAGCCACCGCCAGCGGGACATCAAACAGCCAAGTGCAATCGGGTTGCAGTGCAGGATGCACCCAGCGTTCAAGGACAGCAATCCGCTCGACCCCAAGCTCGCGGCCCCCACCCTGATAGGCAAAGGTTGCGTCAGTAAACCGATCACACACCACCCATTGTCCGGCTCGCAGTGCCGGCTCAATCACGGATTGAAGGTGTTCAGCCCTGGCAGCGAACATGAGTAAGGTTTCGCACTCAAGACTCATGGGTTCGTGCAGCAACAGCGCGCGAAGCTTTTCGCCAAGCGCAGTGCCTCCGGGCTCACGGGTACACACGACTTGCACACCGCGTTCAGTCAGCTGATCTACCAGCCATTGCACGTGGGTGCTTTTGCCAGCGCCGTCAACACCCTCTAGGGTTAAAAAAAGCCCGCGCTGCTGAGTATTCAAGGCTTTCGACCCAAAATGTAGGTTGCCACATTTTTGTTGTGCTCAGGGAGCGTCACCGCAAAGGCGCTACTACCGTCGCCTTTTGAAACAAAGTACAGATAATTGTGTTTCTCGGGGTTCAGAGCCGCAGCCAAAGCGGCGCGACCACTGCTTGCGATGGGGCTAGGTGGCAACCCAAGGCGGGTATAGGTGTTGTAAGGCGTGTCGGTTTGGAGGTCTTGTTTGCGTATTTTGCCGGTGTAGCCTTCGCCCATACCGTAAATCACGGTGGGGTCGGTTTGCAACAGCATGTTGATACGTAGGCGGTTGCTAAACACACCGGCAATGCGAGCTCGATCGGCGGCTTGGCCAGTCTCTTTCTCAATAATCGAGGCCAAAATCAGGGCTTCATAAGGGCTTTTTAAGACACTATTCGGTGCCCGAGCTGCCCAAGCACGGTCTAAGATCTTTTGTTGGGTACGTGCGGCTCGCTCAAGCAATTCGACATCGGTTGTGCCGATCGGAAATATATATGTATCCGGAAAAAATAAACCTTCTAGCGTGGTGGCTTGACCAAGTGTATTCACGCGCTTGAGCAAATCCGCATCACTGACTTGCGAGAGCGTTTGTTTGATGTCGGGGTGTGCACTGAGCGCGGCACGAATTTGACGCAGGTTCCAGCCTTCGACAAGGGTAATTTGCCGGGCTGTGACATCACCCAGCGCCATGCGACGCAGCACCGTTAAGGGGCTATCACCACGAACAATTTGATAGCCTCCTGCTTTGATCTTGGTATCGAGTTCACTCAATCGAGCGAGCGCGACAAAGCCTTGGCCGTTGATGGGCACACCCGCTTGATTGATTAACTGCGCGATGCTTGAAGGCGTAGAGCCTGGTGGCACCAAGATATCGACCCGCTCGGTCGGTAGCGCTAGCGGCCCATTCACCCAAAGGTACACGGTTGCTGCTGTGCCCCCAACTAGCAGGATCACGGGCAAAACCAGATAAAGCAGAAGTTTATTCAAGGCACTCATAGGTTTGACAGTTTAATATGTATCTCGGCGATTCAGAAACTAATGATTGAGACTTATGCACCCGATATTGACACAAGCGGTTACAGCCAAGGCCACGAAGCGGCTCGAGAGTTTGGTGATTTACCCTTTAGATGACCTGGCCGTGTTCGAAGTCACCGGTGCTGACGCGTTGTCGTTTGTGCAAGGTCAAATTACCAATGACATCTTAAATTTAGGAGCCGAGCACGCCAAACTCGCGGGCTACTGCACGGCCCAAGGGCGTCTGCTGGCAACCATGGTGATTGCGTCGCTGCCCGAAGCTGTTGGCGCCGGTCTCATCGGTTTGATCCGTCAAGACATTTTAACGCCGGTGCTCAAGCGTCTGAGTATGTTTGTGCTTCGCGCCAAGGTGAAGCTCGCTTCAAGTGCTTACAGCGTGGTGGGTGTCTCGATTGCGGCCACTGAAGTGAGCGCATTGAGTGAAGATTTAGGGCATACGCTGCCACAAATGCCCTGGCAAGTTGCTGCTACCGCCACGGGGCTTTGGCTCTGTGCCCCCGCGACTGGCCAGCAGGCTGATGGTGCAAGCTTACGTTGGTGGTGGCTTGCGAGCGAGGCTCAGGCAGTCGCTTGTCAAGGCTTAACCTTGTCGCACACCCTGAGCACTGCAACGCAGTGGCATGGTCAGGATATTGCAGCAGGCTTGCCCTGGATCGAAGCCGCAACCCAAGACCTGCTGATCCCCCAGACACTGAATCTTGACTTAATCGAAGGTGTGAGTTTTACCAAGGGTTGCTACCCCGGCCAAGAAATTGTTGCTCGCAGCCATTACCGCGGCACAGTCAAGCGCCGCATGCATCTTGGCACGATTGAACAGAGCGCTGGTCTCAGTCTAAAAGCTGGTGCTGATATTTTTGATGCACAAGGATCAGAGCAAGCCTGCGGCCGCGTCATCAATATCGCTGAGGCGGCAAGTCAACCTACCGAGGGTGCCCACTATTCAGGCAACTCTGGCACGGCTTACGTGCTATTTGAGACCACCTTCGATGCGCTCGAACATAACGCCTTACACCTCGGCGCACGCGATGGTGCCCCGATCACACTGCTTAGCCTACCCTACGCAAATAAGCCGGCTTAAGCGTTTGGCTCGAGGCAAACCAACCCGCTTAGGCGCTCTGCCCTAGGCGATACAAAGGGTGCTGCTCGGCGGCAACAGGTAGCGTAAAGAATTTTTCAACCCAAGCCTCAGTCGCCTCATTCAGCGTTGCGGGGTTCCATTTGGGTTGTTTATCTTTATCAATTAATAGTGCCCGAATGCCTTCTGCAAAATCGCCATGTGACGCACACATCAGACCAGCCACCCACTCAAATCGGTAGGCGTCTGCCAGTGACAGGTGTTTGACACGCTTGAGCAAGGTATACGTTAGGCGCGCAGATCCAGGCGAGCCCGCAGCAAGCGTTTTTGCGGCGCGCTGCAACCAAGGGTCAGTGTGCTCGGATAGCGCGACCAACGCAGCAACGATTTTATTGAGGTCTGAGCCTGCGCAACACGTATGGATCAAAGACAAGTGCTGTTGCAAAGGACCTATTGCAATGGCTGGCGTCGTAGACAGCTTTGCCAGCACCTCATCTAGCAAGGCTTCGTTGGTATTGCTCGGCTGCGCTGCGCTCTGTGACCAGGGTTGCTTGCTCAGTTGCTCAAGCGAGGTGGGCCAAGTCTCGCGTGCTAAGTGATAGTCTGCCATGCCGGCAAACAAAGCATCGGCGGCACCGATCTGTGCGCCGGTTAAACCCATAAATAAACCAGTTTTGCCGGGCAAACGATTGAGCATCCAAGTGCCGCCAACGTCTGGAAACAAGCCAATCGAGATCTCTGGCATTGCCAGTCGTGAAGTTTCGGTGACGATACGGTGACTGGCGCCCATCATCAAGCCCATCCCGCCGCCCATCACGATGCCATCGCCCCAGACGACGATGGGTTTTGGAAAGGTATGCAAGCGGTAATCTAATGCGTACTCTTCGGCAAAAAAGGTACCAGCATGGATATTGTCGATGGCGGCTTTGCCGACATTGTTCATCATGCTGTGGTGCAGCGCATGCAGATCCCCACCCGCGCAAAATGCTTTGTCGCCGGCACCCTTCAGGATCAGACACGCGATCGCTGGGTCGTCGGCCCACAGCTCAACCTGGTTTGCGAGCAAGCGGGTCATTTCAAGCGACAAGCCATTCAAGGTCTTCGGCGCGTTCAATGTCGCCACACCGATCCGCATACCATTGGTACAGTTCAGTTCATTAAACAAGACGACCGCATTGTTGTTCTCTACAGTACTCATCTGACGTCAGCACCTTTCTCAAGCAGTTGGCGAGCAATAATGACTCGCATGATTTCATTGGTCCCTTCGAGAATTTGATGCACACGCGTATCGCGTACCAAGCGCTCAAGTGGATAATCTTTAAGATAACCGTAACCTCCGTGCAATTGCTGTGCTTCAAGGCAGACTTGAAACCCAAGATCAGTCGCAAAGCGTTTGGCCATTGCACAATACGTTGAGGCATCAGCCGAGCCAGCATCAAGCTTGCAGGCTGCCAGGCGAACCATTTGCCGAGCCGCCACGGTGTGCGTGGCCATGTCTGCATATTTAAATTGCAAGGCCTGAAAGCTTGCAAGCGGCTGTTTAAACTGTTTGCGTTCGAGCATGTAGTTGTACGAGGCCTCGAGTGCCCCCTGAGCGGCACCGACTGAACAGGTGGCAATATTGATTCGCCCACCATCCAAGCCGCGCATCGCAATCTTAAATCCCTCGCCTTCTTTTCCTAAAAGATTTTCTGCTGGCACGCGCACATTATCAAACTTGATCGCCCGCGTGCTTTGGCTGTTCCAGCCCATCTTGTTTTCTTTACGACCAAAGCTAATACCCTCGATTGTGGACGGCACCACAAACGCCGATACGCCAGAAGGACCGCTGCCGCCCGTGCGTGCCATCACAATCAGTACGTCGGTATCGCCGCCGCCAGAAATAAACGCCTTGGCACCATTCAGAATATAGTGTTTGCCTTCGAGCACTGCCTGACTCACTAGCGAGGCCGCATCAGATCCCGAGCCAGGCTCAGTCAGGCAATACGAGGCAAGTTTTTCGCCTGTGGCTAAAGGCTTGCCCCACTGCTCACGCACTGCAGGGCTCGCCCACTCGCCAACCATCCAAGTCGCCATATTGTGGATGGTTAAAAAAGCAGTGGTTGAGGGATCGATTGCAGCCATCTCTTCGAATACCAAAGTCGCATCCAACCTGGGCAAACCCAGGCCGCCAATCTCTGGTGAGGCATACATGGCACCAAATCCCATTCGACCCGCGAGCTTGATCGTCTCGATCGGAAAAATCGCCTCTTGGTCCCAGCGCGCGGCGTGCGGCGCAAGCTCGCCCAGCGCAAACTCCTTTGCGGCCTGCGCAAAGGCGACTTGATCTTCACTCAGTTCCATATCCATCGCGGTCTCCTGAGGCCTTGCTTCAAAGCGAAGCTAAACCTGTTGCTCTGTCGAAGTCACGAACGTATCGCTACCCAACAGAATACTAAATTTACATCATTCGGCATATTGTCTCGCAGCTGCCAATTGCACAGCGCCAAACCCTTAAACATGACCAGTACAAAGTGGGCACTGGGTCGACATGCAGTCGGTTATCTACACCGTCAAATCGTCGATCGGCATTTTCTTTTTGATGTTTCGTACTTTTTCTCGATGCAACGCACGTCGACGTCGCGCCGCCTTGGGCTCAACCACAAGCGGCCGGCAAAGCTCAATTCGGTCGCCGTCGCTCAAAAGTCGGGTTGGGTCGCAGCGTTGCCCAAAAATGGCAAGGCCAGTGGGTTGATACTTTTGTAACAAACCACTTCGTTCAAGGGCGTGTTCAACCCGAGCGCCAACGGGCAGTGTCAGTGCTACCGACTCGATCTGGTCTGGGCTTGCCCAGACCACACAGACTGCCAAATGCGCAGGCGCGCTCGGCCCACTGTGCCCTAGCGACGAGTGCTGGGCGGGCTCTGATGGCTCGGACTGATCGAGCGGCTCACCTTGGCGGGGGTCAGTTGTCATCACAACGCCTGCTAGTCTTGACCATAGACAGCTTGGGCACGCTGCGTGAACGAATCGATAAAGCTTGAGGCAATTCGGTTAAAGATTGGGCCAACCAAAGCCTCAAGCGTGCGGCTTGAAAAGGCGTACCTTAACGTGAACAGCACTTTGCAGGCATCTTGAGCAAGCGGCAAAAATATCCATTCACCAGTGAGTTCAGAAAAAGGCCCATCGACCAACTCAAGATCGATCTTGTTGGGATAGTCGTGCCGATTGCGAGTGGTAAAGGTTTGACGAAGGCCTGCCAGGGCAATCGTGATCGATGCCTGCATCCCTTGCTCGTCGCGCTGACTAACCGTCGCACCACCGCACCAAGGCATAAATTCAGGATACTTTTCAACCTGAGCGACCAAATCAAACATTTGGCTCGCACTAAAAGGAACTAGGACAGAACGCTCGACGCAATGCATTGTGAATCGTGAATGGTTGCTAGAATAGAGGCATTTTACCGGTATCACACCAGAAGTCTTAGGCCCAATGAGTATTATCGAAAACCGCAAAGCTTTTCACGACTACCTAATTGAAGAACGCTTCGAGGCTGGCCTCGTGCTGCAAGGCTGGGAAGTCAAAGCGATTCGCGAGGGTCGGGCACAACTGAAAGAAAGCTATGTGGTCGTGCTTGAGGCCGAAATATGGCTAATTGGCATGCATATTAGCCCTTTATTGTCGGCTTCAACCCATATTTTGCCCGACGCCACCCGCACCCGTAAGCTGCTGCTAAAGGCCGAAGAAATTAGCAAACTCATCGGCAAGGTCGAGCAACGCGGCTTTGCCTTGGTACCGATCAATTTGCACTACAAAAATGGTCGTATCAAGCTAGATTTTGGCCTTGGTAAAGGTAAAAAGCTGCACGACAAACGAGATGCCTCACAAGAAAAAGACTGGGCACGCGAAAAAGAACGTCTGATGAAGCACGACACCCGCAACCGCGATTAAAGTTCAAGTTAAAGCAAAAAGCGAAGACATCCTTTGAAGTCTTCGCTTTTTAACCAAGTCGCTATGACTCACTGCTGCCACCCTTAACCTGCAGGGTCACAGCAGTCGACCAAAAGACTATTTTGCGGCCAAACGCTGCCAGGTATCCACCACCGTGTCAGGGTTCAACGACATTGACAAAATGCCTTCATCTTTCAGCCACTGCGCAAGATCAGGATGATCACTCGGGCCTTGGCCGCAAATACCCACGTACTTGCCGGCTTTGAGGCAGGCGGCAATCGCACGTTGCAGCATGAACTTGACGGCATCATCACGCTCATCAAAGTCAGCGGCTAATAGCTCCATCCCTGAATCGCGATCTAAGCCAAGCGTCAGCTGAGTCATGTCATTTGAGCCGATCGAGAAACCATCAAAGTGCTCAAGAAACTGCTCGGCCAAAATAGCGTTAGACGGCACCTCACACATCATGATGACGCGTAAGCCATTCTCGCCACGTGCCAAGCCATGATCCGCCAACAACTTCACAACCCGTTCAGCTTGTTTAACCGTGCGCACAAAAGGCACCATGATCTCAACGTTGGTTAAGCCCATTTGTTCACGTACTCGCTTGAGTGCTTCGCATTCCATTTTGAAACACTCGGCAAAATCTTCAGAAACGTAACGTGAAGCCCCACGAAAACCCAACATCGGATTTTCTTCTTCGGGTTCGTAGCGTGCGCCACCTACGAGCTTGCGATACTCGTTTGATTTGAAATCAGACAGACGCACAATGACTGATTTAGGATAAAAGGCAGAAGCAATTGTGGCGATACCATCTGCAAGTTTTTCGACAAAGAACGTGCGCGGGCTGGCATGACCACGTGCGGCCGATTCGACGGCCACTTTAAGTTCGGTATCAATGTTTGGATAATCAAGCACCGCTTTCGGGTGAATGCCGATGTTGTTGTTAATAATAAACTCGAGTCGCGCCAACCCGACACCATGATTAGGGATCTGTGAAAAATCAAACGCAAGCTGCGGGTTGCCGACGTTCATCATGATTTTGAGGCCAATCTCTGGCATGACACCGCGACGAACTTCTTCAACTTCGGTTTCGATTAACCCGTCGTAAATCCGCCCTTCATCACCTTCAGCGCAAGAGACGGTGACCATTGACCCTTCGGTTAAAACGTCTGTCGCGTCGCCGCAGCCCACGACTGCTGGGATACCAAGTTCACGTGCAATGATTGCAGCATGGCAGGTGCGTCCGCCACGGTTAGTCACAATCGCTGCTGCGCGTTTCATGACGGGCTCCCAGTTTGGGTCGGTCATGTCTGTGACCAAGACATCGCCTGGCTGCACCTGATCCATTTCTGAAATGTCGCCAACAATACGCACTCGACCTGAACCGATTTTTTGACCGATCGCGCGACCCGTAATTAAGACCTGACCGGTTGCTTTTAAACGATAGCGTTGCTGCACATCGTTGTGACCTTGCTGCGATTTCACGGTTTCTGGGCGCGCTTGCAAGATGTAGATTTTGCCGTCAATGCCATCGCGACCCCACTCAATATCCATGGGACGTTGATAATGTTTTTCAATGATCACCGCATAACGCGCAAGCTCGATGACCTCATCATCAGTCAGCGAAAAGCGATTACGTTCAGATACCGGCACATCAACTGTTCGAACAGCTTTTCCCTCGGTACGCTCCGGATCGAATTCCATCTTGAGAAGCTTTGACCCAATGCGTCGATTCACAATCGGATAAAAGCCAGAGGCGAGCGTGGGTTTGAATACGTAAAACTCGTCAGGGTTGACTGCGCCCTGCACGACAGTTTCACCTAAGCCATAGGATGAGGTGATGAACACAACATCTTCAAAACCCGATTCAGTATCGAGCGTGAACATGACACCTGCACTGCCCTTGTCAGAGCGCACCATACGTTGAATACCAGCAGATAACGCAACGTCGGCATGGGCATAGCCTTTATGCACACGATACGAAATCGCACGATCGTTATACAGTGAAGCAAAGACGTGGCGAATCTTGTCGATCACATCGTCATAACCAACGACGTTTAAAAATGTTTCTTGCTGGCCTGCAAAAGAGGCATCAGGCAGATCTTCAGCAGTGGCTGAAGAACGCACCGCAAACGAACCTTTACCATCAGCGTCAAGCAGCGCAAAGGCAGCCTTAATGTCGTCGTTCAGGCGCTGAGGAAGCGGTGCTTCAGTAATCCACTGTCGAATTTGCGCACCGGCAAGAGCCAATTCGCGCACATCCTCAGAATTTAGGGTGGTCAGACGTTCAGCGATGCGCTGATCAAGACCCGTTCCGGACAGAAAGTCACGAAACGCTTGCGCGGTTGTAGCAAACCCACCCGGAACACGCACGCCCGCATCAGCGAGCTGGCTGATCATTTCACCGAGTGATGCGTTTTTTCCTCCGACTGAGTCAACGTCCGTCATCCGGAGCTGCTCAAATGAAACAACATACGACATAGAAGTCACCTTGGACAATATAAGAAAGCGAGTTTGGTCAGCGCGCTTAACAAGCTGACCAAACTGGCCTTAGTTGCCCACAATCGTCGGTGCATTCAAACTTGAAAGCATTGTGAAATCAATCTAATTTGTTGCATCGCATTATACTACTCACGAATACTTTTTCGGATATAAATTTGATGAATAGCTCGCCGCTCGATCGCACTGTCTTTATCATCTCGGATGGCACCGGGATCACAGCGGAAACGTTTAGCCATTCTGTTTTATCGCAATTTGAAACTGTCAGTTTCAAGCAAGTTCGCATGCCCTTTGTTGACACAGTTGAGAAGGCGGATGGCGTGGTGGGCCGTATCAACCGCTGTGCAGTCGATCAGGGCAATCAGCCTATTGTGTTTACGACGCTTGTGAACCCAGACATCTTGGCGCGGGTCAAAACGGCTAATGCTTTGTTCTTGGATTTGTTTGGTGCTTTTGTTGAGCCTCTTGAACATAATCTAGGCGTCAAATCAAGCCACTCAATTGGTAAGTCGCATCTGTCTGTCAGTTCGATCGCCTATCGCAATCGCATCGAAGCGATTAACTTTAGCCTGGCTCACGACGATGGGCAGTTTGTCAGAGGCTTATCACAAGCCGATGTGATTTTGATTGGCGTGTCGCGCTGCGGCAAAACACCAACCAGTTTGTACCTTGCCATGCAATACGGGATTAAAGCCGCAAACTTTCCACTGATCCCCGAAGACTTTGAGCGTAACGCGCTACCTAGCACCTTAACGCAATACAAACACAAATTGTTTGGGCTCACGATTCAACCCGAACGTTTAACCGAAGTGCGCAACGAGCGACGACCCGATAGCGTGTATTCTTCACTCACGCAATGCCGCCACGAAGTTGCAGAGGCCGAACGCCTGATGCGGCGCGATTCGATTCCGATGCTTTCAACCACGACAAAATCAATCGAAGAGATTTCGACGACTGTCATGCAAGAGGTTGGTTTAGATAAACACTCGACCTATTGAACTTGAGTGGTTAACTTCGATCAAGGATCCTCTGGTTGAAGGCAAGTGGCTAACTTCGATCGGCACTCATCGCGTTAAAGGTGAGTGATGCGGCTCGATCTACAATCAATCAACTAAAGACCAGCGGTTTATGTCTACCAGACCTCGATATTTTGAGGCTGAAGTTTCAGTTTGGGCTGCGTTGCTGTCGCCGCTGTTCAAATAAGCAAATTGCAGCGGCTGCTGTCACATTGAGTGACTCAGCGCCGGCAAGCTCTTGCGCAATCTTGACACGCAAGTTAGCACGCTTGAGCAGCGCCGCCTCGACGCCCTGCCCTTCATTGCCAAAGACCCACGCGCAGTGCTCTGGTAACGTTGTCGCAAACAAGTCTTGCGCCTCGGTTAATGAAGTGACGACTAACGGAATCTCAAGCGTTGCGATCATCGCATCGAGATCCGCTTGCTCGTGCAGACGCAGAGCGAAATGCGCGCCTTGGCCGCTACGTAATACGCGAGGTGACCATAAAGTGGCTGTGCCGGTTGTCGCAAACACACGCTTAATCCCCGCGGCCGCGCAGGTGCGAAGTAAGGTACCCACATTACCTGGATCTTGTATGCGGTCTAACACCACCACCGACTCTTTAATCCGCATCGGCAACGTATCAACTTTGGGTTGCACAATAAACAAGACACCTTGATTGGTATTGAAACTCGACAAGCCACCCAGAAGGGTTCCCGACATGGTCAGGCAAAGCTCGGGCGCGAGTTTTTCGATTAAGGCTTGTAATTGAGGTTCTTGCACTCTGTCGATATCAAAAATGGCATATTGCGGGGGTCGTCCGACACCTAGCCAAGACTCGCAAAGATGAATCCCGTCAAGAATAACGGGCTCACCACGTCGCCCTGCACTAGACTGCCATTTGTACAGCTGCTTGAACAAAGGGTTCGAACGCGATTCAATATGTTTCAAGAGACTTCCAGTAAACGTCGTACGGGTGCAAAACTGCGACGGTGCGCAGGACAGGGACCAAACTCTTTTAATCGCGCCATATGCAACGCAGTGCCGTAGCCCTTGTGCAGATTAAAACCGTACTCGGGGTGCTGAGTATGTAGGCGCAACAATTCGGCATCGCGTGCCGTTTTAGCCAAGATCGAAGCTGCTGAAATTGCAGGCACAAGCGCATCGCCTTTAACGACGGTCTGTACGCGGCAAGCTAGGCGCGGTGCCTGATTGCCATCCACCCAAGCTAACTCAGGGGCAATCTTCAAACCTTGCACGGCGCGTTGCATGGCTAGCAAGGTAGCCTGCAAAATATTGAGTTGATCAATCTCTTGAACGGTCGCGCGGGCAACACACCACGCCAGTGCACGTTGTTGAATCAGCGGTGCCAGAGCCTCACGCCGCTTTTCGGTTAATACTTTTGAATCCGCCAAACCTTCAATTGGTTGAGAGGGATCAAGAATCACAGCCGCGGCATAGACATCACCCGCCAAGGGGCCACGACCGGCCTCATCGACCCCGGCACAATATTGCGCGGCTGGGTCGATACTCACAAACAAACTGGGTTGTGTGGCGCGACTCATGGCGTTGCCAAGCCTGCAGAGCCTGAGCCTTTGACAGACGTGCGCCCTCGGTGGGCCAGCTCTAAAATCACTTCTGCCGCACGAGTAGCCGTATCGCATCGCAATGAGTGATGCAGCGCATGAAACCTCGCTTCAATCTCACGCGCTTTTCGTTCGTCTATAAACTTTTCGTATATCGCCTCAGCAAGCTTTTCAGGTGTAGCATCTTCTTGAATCAATTCTGGCACAACACTATCGTTGAGCAGAACATTGGGCAAACCGACCCAAGGCACGTAGGGCCTTTGCTGTCCAGACTTCCACGCCATGATCCGACGCACCCAAGGCGAAACCGCATATGAGATCACCATCGGCCGTTTAAAAAGCGCCGTTTCGAGGGTGGCCGTACCACTTGCCACAAGCGCCACATCACACGCCTCAAGTGCATCCCAAGCCACAGGGCGTGCAAAGGCTGTGCCGACCACCGGCACCTTCGAAAAGTCTTGCTGATGTGCAGGCGCGTTGGGGGCCGCCGAGTTTGCAAAGACCGTAGCGGGTTTCACTGTCAGAACATGAAGATTATTAACAGGATAGCGTTGCAAAATTTGTTTGAACTCGTGTAACCGTGCAGCATTGACCATCGGGACTAACACGTGCAGTTGTGGATCACGTTTTTGTAAACGTTGAACGGTTTGTAAAAATCTAGGGGCAATCCATTTGATCTCAGAGGCGCGACTGCCTGGCAGCATCGCTAGCACCCTGGCCTCTGCATCAAGCCCTAAGCGTTGGCGTGCCGCAGCGCGGTCTGGCTCTTGCGCGATCGCATCGGCCAGAGGATGGCCGACAAACGTCACGGGTATGTTCTCTTTTTGATAAAGCGCTTCTTCGAAGGGAAACATCACCAACATGTGCGAGACAGACTCTCGGATATGGTGGATGCGCTCGTAGCGCCAAGCCCAAATTGACGGGCTGACTAAATGCACGGTTGGGATACCTGCTTGCTTGAGTTGGTGCTCAAGGCGCAGATTAAAATCTGGCGCGTCTATGCCTAAAAACACATTTGGCGGCTGTTTAAGCCAGCGGCGTTTGACATCAAGGTAGGTACGCACCAAGGTGGGCACTTGCTTGAGTGCGTCAAGATACCCAAACACCGTAAGAGCTTGCA
>JAIPCU010000053.1 GCA_021738045.1 Candidatus Methylopumilus sp.
TCGCTTGGAGCAGGGCTTTGGTGTGCTGAATATTGTCGATATGATGATCACTGGGTGCTTTGGTCAACACGACCGGAAAGCCGCTCGTGAACCATCCGACAGTGCGTGAGATATCAATGCCGTCAAACAAATCTTCTCGGCCATGGCCTTCGAGGGTGATGCGCGCGCTATTCTGGCCTGTCCAACGATTTAGCGCCGTCATGAGGGCGGCAAGCAGTACGTCGTTGATTTGTGCGCTGAAGGTATTGGGAGCCTTAAGCAAAAGAGCTTTAGAAAGTGTAGCGGGAAAAACTTTGGTAAAAGTTTTTGCGCTGGACTTGGTGTTGAGCCTTGGATCAACGACTGAGACTGTGTCTACAGGCAATTGCGGCACCGCAGCAGTGACGATCTTTCTCCAATAATCCTTTTCTAATTCGCCCGCAGTCGACACGCTGTATGCTGTCAACCGCTCAGACCATAAGGCGAAAGCGTCTGTCTTGGGGCTGAACGTGCAGTCAATCTTTGCATGGCAGTGTTCAAAGGCACGCTCAAGATCCTCAAGGAGTATCCTCCAGGAAATACCGTCCACCGCCAGGTGGTGAATGATCCATAAGAGCTTATCCGGTCCCTTATCGCTCAGGCGGTAATGTATCGCTTTGAAAATTGGACCTGCTGCAAGATTGAGTGACGCTTGAGCGATGCGCGCATGCTGAATCATCTCACTGGTGCGATCTTCTTCGGGTCGGTCTCGTAAATCGACTGACTGGACACTGGCTGCACTCTCTTGGACTGGCTCGATATGTGCTTGCCAGCCTTTTGTATCTTGAATGAAACGCGCACGCAGCATGTCGTGATGACGTTCAATTGCCGAAAACGCCTTAAACAGATGATCTTTGGTCAGTCCGGGTTGGATATCTAACAGTAGCGACTGATTAAAGTGATGCGGCTCTGGGGGATGATGATCCAAGAACCAGTGTTGTACCGGACCCAAGACGAAAGATCCGCTGAAAGGCGTTTGAGCGCTCAAGCGAGCCTTGCGCTGTCCAATCAGGCCGGAGAGTTGTTCGATCGTCTGATGCTGAAACAGTTGCTTGACAGATAAGCCCAATCCTTGCTGGTTGGCACGACTCACAATCTGAATGCTAAGAATCGAATCGCCACCCAGCATAAAAAAGTTGTCGTGAATGCCAACCTGTTGTATCCCGAGAACGTCACTCCATATTTTGCACAATTGCTCTTCAATCTTATTGCGAGCTGCCGTGAATACCAAGAAGGATGAGGTTGCCTCGGGGACTGGCAAGGCTTTTTGATCGAGCTTTCCGTTTGCTGTCAAAGGAAGTGCAGACATTAGCACAAAGGTCGAGGGCACCATATATTCTGGAAGGCAGGACTGCGCGAAAAGCGTGAGCGACTGTGTGAGCGCTGTCTGATCTGTGGATTGCGCGACGACATAGGCGACCAGACGCTTGCTCGAGCCCTGTTGCATGGCCACCACGGCAAGCTCAGAGACAGACGGGTGTGCTCGCAGCGCTGCCTCGATCTCGCCGAGCTCGACTCGGAAGCCACGGATTTTGACCTGATAGTCTTGTCTACCCAAAAATTCGATATTGCCCTGAGCATTGATCTTTCCTAAATCACCCGAGCAGTACATGCGCCCGCCCGGGTGCTCTGAGTAGGGATCAGGCAGAAATTGCTCGGCAGTCAATGCCGGTCGTCCCAAATATCCTAAGGTCACCTGTGGACCGCCGATCCATATTTCACCGTGCAGACCTGCTGGTGCGGGGTGGTGTGCGTGGTCAAGCAAATACATTTTGCTAGGGGCCATCGGTCGACCGATGGGAATGGGCTGAACCGAGTCATGTGCGTCGCAGGCGTAGGCGCAACACATGATGGTTGTTTCAGTGGGTCCGTATTCATTGAACAGGTCCGCTTGAGGAACGATCTCTTTGTGCTGTTGGACCAAGGCCAGAGGCATTTGCTCGCCGCCGACGATCACTGTGCGCAGTTCCTGAAGCTGTTGAGGTGAGGCCAATTCTAGCAATGGTGCGTACAGCAAGGGCAACAGCACTAAATGAGAGCTCTTGGTACGAATCAGGCAATCCAGTAGGCGTTGAGGATCCTGCGCAACACTTCGCGGTGCTAAGTGCAATGTTGCCCCGGCGCAGAGTGTCCAAAAAATATTTCCCGTTGCAACGTCAAAGGAAAAGGGCTGTAGCAAAATCAGCCCCTTGAATTCGCTTTGGTAATATTGCAGCCTTGCACAGACAGCCGACCTCAGATTGGCGCGCGTCACCATGACGCCTTTGGGTTGACCCGTCGAGCCAGACGTATAAATCACGTAGGCCAAACCGTTTTCAGGTGTATCCCATGCCTCTGAAACTATCGAGTCGGTTTGTGCGAGTTGCGCAAGAGTGCGCACGGGTGTGTCGCGAATGTGCGTAGGCGCCAAACTGGCTAGTGTATCGATGACAAGCTTTGCAGCACACTCAGTAAGCATCAGGTTGATACGCTCAGTGGGTGTGCCAGGAAGCAAAGGTAAGTAGGCCGCTCCCGCTTTTAAAATCGCCAGCATAGAGATAATCATTTCTGGCGTGGGTTCGGCATAAAGACCTACGATGTCATTGGAACCTATACCTTGAATTCTCAGTTGACCGGCGAGTGTATCTGCGCGAGTATCGAGCTCTCTGTAGCTAACTTGCAGCTGTCCAAAATCAACCGCGATGGCATCCGATTTCTCAAACGCTTGTTTTCTGAAGAGATCTAGCACGTCAGGTGATCGCTCGGCTGAAGGAGCCAGAGGATATGGCGCAGGCAATGTCTGGCTGTGTAGTCTGTCGCGAAGTTGCTTGGCTTGGTAAGACGACATCAAGCTCATACTGTCAATGGCTGCGGCAGGACGCTGTGTCATCGAGGCCAGCACATACTCGTACTGTTCGATCAGGCTAGAGATCGTAGAGACATCGAATAAGTCGGTGTTGTATTCGATGACGCCGTTCAAGCCTGACTGCTGCTCCTCGATCGAGAGGGTGAGGTCGAATTTTGCCGCACGTAAATCATGTTCAAGGAGTTCAAGCTCCAAGCCACCAAACGATAAATTAGCACTTGGCGCGTTTTGCATCACGAACATGGTTTGAAAGATCGGAGCATGACTGAGATTTCGCTCGGGCTTGATTTCTTCGACGATGTATTCAAAGGGAACATCTTGATGAGCAAAGGCATCAAGTACCTGTTTCCGGTTTTGTTCCAGGAGTTCGATCGTGGACTGTCTGCCTTCTACCCGAAGTCTAAGAGGAATAGTATTGACAAAAAATCCGATCAAGGACTCAAGTTCAGAGCGACTTCTGTTCGTCACAGGAGAACCAATCACCAGGTCATTGGTGCGAGCGTGTCTGCTCAAGAGAATTGACCAACCCGAGAGTAAGGTCATAAATAGGGTCGCGCCGCATGACTGACCCAGTGTGCGAAGTCTACTTGTCAGTGATGATTCAATACGGAATGAGAGGGTCTTACCGCGATAACTTTGTACCGCAGGACGGGGACGATCTGTCGGCAGTTCGAGAACAGCTGGCGCATCACGCAGTTTATTTGTCCAATACGAGAGGTGTTCTGCGAGTCTTTCACGCGTCAGCCACTGTCGCTGCCAAGCAGCGTAATCGGCAAACTGTAAAGGGAGGGCTTGGAGGGGCGAGGCTTGAGCTTTGCTAAACGCGGCGTACAGTTGGGCGATTTCGATCTGCAGTAGCGCGAGCGACCATTCATCCGAAATAATATGATGCAAGGTGAGCATCATGACATGTTCTTGGTGGCCGGTTTCGATCAGTGTGACCCGTAACAATAAGTCATTGGCCAGATTAAAGGTTTCGTTTGCTTCCTTTTCAAGATGTCGAGAAACTAATAACTCTCTTTGTGCTTTTGTTTCGTTCAATACTGATAAGCGTCGGATCTTGAACGGCTGATGAGAAGCAAGTCTGGCCACAGGAGCGCCATTGACTTTTATAAAGTTCGTCCGCAAGATTTCATGGCGGGAAACAATTTCATCGAAACAACGTTCGAGTACTTCAATTTTCAGTGCGCCAGTGATCTTGACTGCACCGGCGATGTGATAGGTGACGCTCGCACCTTCGAGTTCGTCAAGGAACCATAGCCGCTGCTGAGAGAACGACAGAGGCGCGTTCAAGCGCTCTTGATCGTCTAAGAGGCGAATGGCCGGTGCTTGGACGCCGCTTGAACCCTGAGTTGTATTGAGGAGTTCAGAAAGTTGACCGACGGTTGGGGAGTCAAAAAGGGCTTGCAGTGGTAACTCAATCGAAAAGTGATCACGAATCTTGGAGATCACTTGGACGGCAAGTAATGAATGACCACCCAGATTAAAGAAGTTATCCCTGACGCCAATACGCTCGATACCGAGAACACCCTCCCAGATTTGGGCGAGGTACAGTTCAGCTTCGTTACGCGGAGCCAAATAGGCAACTAGTTGTTCGACCGCATCTGGCGCAGGGAGTGACAGTCGATCTATCTTCCCATTAGGGGTAAGTGGAAGCTTCTCTAGGCAGACGATTGAGGCCGGAACCATATAGGCAGGCAAGGCCTCTTGCAGCGTTTGACGCAGGCTAGCGATTAAAACTTGCTTGCTAACATTACGATCGGGATAGTTGGTCCACACGAGGAAATTCGACGTATCGCTTGCCGCCTCGGGATAGACCATTTCGATGGCAATGCCATGCATGGGTGTCGTGGGTGTGGTCTTGATAAAGACGACATCCATTTTTTGATGCGGCTGCCTCGCACTCCAGGCCGAACCCATTGCAAATCCCAGCGAATGACCGACTTGAGCCATCGATGCCAGGCACAGACCATTGAGTGTCGCCTGTGCAAGCTCTATGCGAAGCGTACCGACATCCTTTGTAGACGTACCGCGTTCAAGCCAGTCGAAGGCGGCCGCGTCCTGCTGGAGACGTCGATTCTCTAGATCTCGAAGGTAGACACCTTGTGGGTGGGTGGATAAGGTTTGTGTCAGCCAGTCAAGCGAGCTGTCATGTTCTGTGGCCTCAATGACGGGCAGGTTTGCGTCGAGCGCTGCGCGTGCTTGTGCGTTGCTAGGATCGCGATCGATCTCTATGACGACATCATAGCGAAAGCACGTCATTTCATTGTGCGCAAAGCCAGGTTTGAGCCTCAATGAAATCGACTGGATGCGCGGCTCGAGGCAACGTAATGAAGAAAAGAATCTTGGATGAATCAGGAGCTCTTCTTCACGCTCAATGGCTGACTGAATACGTCGATTCAATTCCTCTTTGTCGCAATGATCTTCAGCCTGGAACAGTTGAACGGAGGTGTGTTGCAAATCCAGCATTTGTAAACCGCGCAAGTCTCCTAAAAAGAGTCTGCCGCCATCCATCACTTTCGAGCAGGCGCCCAACAGGGCTTTAACCAAATAGTCTGCATTAGGAAAGTATTGTGCAACCGAATTGATCACGAAGGTATCGACAGATTCGTTTTCAATATCGTTTAAGTCATCGGCGCCTCGACACAAAATTGAAACGTTTTCCAAAGCGTGCGCCTTGAGTCGTGCCTGAAGTTGGTCTAATACCTGACGTGAAAAGTCTATGCCTGTGTACTGCTTGACGTGCGGCGCCAGACGCGAGAGCAGCAACCCCGTGCCACAGCCGATTTCTATCACACGTTGTGGCTTCAGGTCCAAAATACTGAAGACGGTTTGAGCGACCCACTCACGCATGTCTTCGTGCGCAATAGGTTGCCTGGTGTAGCTGCTGAGCCATCCGCTTAAATCATCCCAGTTTGGGTCGGCACTGGAGTTTGCGCGATATGTTTCGTTCCAAACGGTTTGCCATTTTTCCGTCAGGGCATTTGTTCGCCCAAAGGCTTGAAGCGATTCTTTCCAATCAGGTTTGGTTTCTACATAAGCCACGAGTTGGGCTTGTCCGTGATGGTCCGGACGGGTCACCGCGACGGCATGGTTGACAGCAGAGTGTTCAGACAAGGTTGCTTCGATTTCACCCAGTTCGATTCGAAATCCTCGAATCTTGACCTGATGATCAATTCGTCCAACGTAGGTGGTCACACCATCTTCGCGCGCGCGCACTAAGTCGCCAGTTCGGTAAAGGCGCGCACCAGGTGTCGCGCTGAACGGATCGGGGAGAAAGCGCTCTGCCGTCAGGCCAGGTTGACCAAGGTAACCTCTGCTGACACCCAGACCTCCAATGTGGAGTTCGCCAGACATGCCTTGTGAAGTAGGATTTAAGGATTCGTCCAGGATATAGGTCTGAGTATTGCCGATCGGCTTTCCGATCGGCGTACCGGAGCCGTGTTGAGCATCTTTTTCGGCCTCTGAGCGCCTGACCTCATTAGCCATCGACCAGATCGTTGTTTCTGTTGGACCATAAAGATTCCAGATCTGTGCGCCGGTTTGTACGAGTTGATTCGCAAGCGAGCTATCCAGTGCTTCGCCACCGCAAAGAATACGTTGCATCGGAAAAGATTTCGTTCCAGTCGTGAGCAGCATCCTCCAGGTCGAGGGTGTCGCTTGCATCACAGTAGGTTGATTTGTGTCAATTGCTCTAAGAAGCTTGAAGCCATCTGAGCCAGTTTCACGCGAAACCAGAATGATCCTAGCCCCTGTAATCAAAGGTAAATAGAGCTCAAGGCCTGCGATATCAAAAGAGATCGTAGTGACCGCTAGTAAGGCATCATCGGCATTCAGACCGGGGCGTTCTTGCATGGTGAGCAAGAAATTGAGTAAGGCCAGGTGTGAGATCTGCACCCCCTTTGGCTTGCCAGTCGAACCTGAGGTGTAAATCACGTAGGCAAGTGATTCGGCTGCAATGCTCGGATTGGAGGTTCTGGCGGACGTATTCGCGATTTCGGTCCAGTCACGGTCGATCAAGATTCGGGTGGAGCCCCGCTTGGCCGAGTGGCTAAGGTGGCTGTCGTCGGGCAGACAAGATTCTGTCGTTGTTTGCGCAACAATGATACTGAGTTTAGAGCTCTCGATCATGGCCGCCAGACGTTCTTTTGGATAGTCCGGATCGAGAGGAATATAAGCAGCTCCTGCTTTGAGTATGCCGAGCAAGCCGACCATCATCTCCAAAGAGCGATCAAGACACAAGCCAACCAAAGTCTCAGCGCCAACACCTTGATTGGCTAAGTAGCCAGCAAATTTCTCCGCGGCAAGGTCAAGCTCTCCGTAGGTCATGGACCTCTCGCCCATTGATACTGCCGTACGGTTTGGAGCCAGTCGAGTCTGCGCTTCGAACAAACTGACGACCGTCTGTTCAAATGGATAGACTTGGGCTGTTTGATTGGCTTGGACAATAACGGCTCTGGTTTGGGCCTCGGACATTAACGGAATACGTGCGACGATTTGATCGCGCGAACGCGCCAGCCCCTTGAGCATATTGGTGTAATAGCCCACAAACCTTTCGACCCAGCTCAAGTCGAAGAGGGCGGTGTTGTATTCGAACTCGCCAAGCAGCTCTGCGCCTTGCTCTTCGAGTTTCAAGGTCAGGTCAAACATTGAAGTCGCTGCATCCAGCGGGATGCTGGTCATGGAGAGGTCACCGATTTTTAACCCAGTCCTCTCCTGATTTTGCGTCTGCAAAATAAACATGACTTGGAATAAGGGGGTAAAGCTTGGATTACGTTCGGGCTTAAGGTGTTCTACGAGCCGTTCAAACGGCACGTCCTGATTTTGAAATGCTTCGAGGCAATTATTCTTGATTTGAGCAAGCAACTCGTGACTAGTTGTCTTGGGGCCTAAGCTCGTGCGCATGACCAGCGTATTGACGAAAAAACCTATCAAGGGTTCGAGGTCTTTATGGTTGCGATTTGCAACGGGAGATCCAACCACGACATCGTCTTGGCGGCTATATCGCGCGAGTAAAGCCGAAAATCCACCTAACAAGGTCATGAACAGGGTGCATCCCGCCGCCTGACTCAACGCTTTGACCTCGACGAGGAGCGCAGAGGGTAGGACGAAATTGTGTACGGCACCACTAAACGTTTGTACGGGCGGGCGCGGACGATCCGTTGGCAAATCAATGAGCGCTGGCACGCCCGCCAGCTTTTTCTTCCAGTAAGCGAGTTGATTATCTAGTCGCGAACCGCTGAGCCACTGTCTTTGCCATGAGGCGAAATCTGCGTACTGAATGTTGAGCGGTGACAAGGGCGAGGGCATGCCTTGAACGAAGGCTTCATACAGCGTTTTGAACTCGTGCAGCAGCACGTTTCCGACTGACCATCCATCAGAAATGATGTGGTGGATCGTGACGGCTACGACATTTTCAAGCTCAGACAGCTTAAGAATACTGACTCTGAGCAACAGGTCGTGCGCTAAATTGAATGGTGTTTGGGCGTCGAGGCGAAGAAGTGTTTCGAGTTGCCGGTCTCGTTCTGCAGTCTCCAGAAAACTCAAGTCGACCTGACTCATGCGCAGTGAGACATCCTCAGAGATGACTTGCGCGGGTTGGCCGCGCTCAGATTTAAAATTCGTTCGCAGAGACTCATGTCGAACGATAATTTCGTCAAAGACCTGTTGTACGGCGTCGTAATCCAGTTTGCCGACCAGACGAATCGCGATCGGCATGTTGTAGGTCGCGTTCGCTCCTTCAAGCTGATCTAAAAACCAGAGGCGTTGCTGCGCGAAGGACAAGGCATCGCGACCGCTCGAGCGGTCGCGTTTATGTATGTCAAAAGCACTGAACTGCTTCTGCTCGCTAATGTTTTTAGCGCGTTGCAACAAGGCGCGCTTGGCTGGTGAGAGCTTGGCCAGACGGTCAGCGACAGAACTCATTCACCAAACTCCTGGGGGCAGGTCTTTGAAGTTTGGCCAGAATGAATACGGTTCTTCGTGATTGATCACCACGAGGTAGCCTGGTTCTTTGGATTTTGAAGTCATATATAAAGGTCTGACTAAACATATGAATGTCTGATCAAATATCTTAATGTAGCGGTGTGTGCATCGATTGAAAAATCACAACAGATCTTGCGACTTGTACAGGACTGTTCAGTTTATTCGCCATTCTTTTGGCAAACGAACGCACAAACAGTTTTACGATGGCAATTTTCTCGCAAAACCTCACTCTTACGAAGGTGTGGCACCTCGCGCCAGAGAGCCGGGTTTGTTTTTCTCAAGCTTCACCAAGTCGCTCATCGACTTTGCTTGGACTTTCGGACCAATCACCAGCACGTTTGGAAACGTAATGATCATTGTGATGGGGGTGAAGTCCTTTAGCGCATCATAGGGCGGGGTGATGAGGTGAGGCCCAATCGTAAACGTATTCGGGACACTTTCGACGGAAAGGTTTGCGCTGCAGTGGGAACTGAAATGCTAATACAACTCAGGGCAAAAGCGAGTCCTACCCATTTTTTTGCAATTGAAGGGCAGTCATTATTTTTTCCCTGCTTTATCGATTGTGTCGGCCTCGAGAAGTTCTCCGACAATACCGTCCTTTGTACGAAACTTTACCGGTAACTTGGCTGCCATTCCCCAATTCAATTTGTATCACTTCCATTACACGGATCTTGTCCGCCGCCACCTAGATTTTCGCGGTCTAGAGCGGCGCTTGTTTGTCGTGCAGCCAGAGGGGCGAACGCTTGATGCGGCCGCGCGGGCTTGGCTAGATTGGATGATGGCTAACCGACCCGCTTTGTCTGCGACAAATAGCGAAGGCGCGGCACACATCACCGCTTAGGTATTTGGGAGTCACTCGGTTTTTATGTGTAATACATTGTTGTGCATTCGAAGTGTTGTGGTGGTGAAATTAGTCGATCAATAACGAGTCGGAGTTTTCTGTGGAAATCGTACTAAAAAAGATGGGTAACGGTACGGCGCTTGTTATGCCCCCTAAGCGCAAGTATGTCTTGGCAGAAATGATTACTCAGTGCGACTTGAAGGCGCCAATGCCTGCAGACCTGGCAGTGTGGGATGTTGCTAAGCCTGTTGGGCAAGAGGTGCAGTGGTGAAGATTTTTGAGCGGGGAGATATCTTCAATGTTCCTCTGGATCCGACTGTGGGTCATGAGCAGCGTGGCACTAGACGCGGCGGTGGCCGCAAGTGCATAAGCCGTAAGGTTTGCAAAAAACGGCAGAGCCTATCAGCCAGTCTGTATTGCTTTATCTGGTGTATTGGCCCATTCGTACATCGAGTTGTCGTACACAGACCAATTTGTAAAGCCTAGCGTCTCTAGAACAAACGCAGTTGTTGTGGCGGCGATGCCACCTCCTCAGTAATTGAGCACCTGCTGACTAGGTTGCAAGTCAAGTTGCTTGAGCAGTACAGTCAACTCGTCTTGGCTTTTGAACTCGCCCGACTGTGAGTCGTAAAGGTCGGTGGCGGGCCAGCTGACGCTGTTTGGTATGCGTCCAGAGCGGCCATAGTGGGCACCGCCTGTTCCTAAAAACTGTTCTTTTTTCAATGCGTTCAAGAGCACTTTTTGAGGATCCGTGATCGCCTCGCTGGCCCGGGTTATGTCTGCTAAGCGTTCGACTCTTCGCACGGCTTTGTAGTGACTCGTCTTGACTGCGGGCAGTTGATCGCTCAGCTCGAAGCCAGACTTTACCCACAGTGCTAGGCCTCCATTCAAAATCGAAATTTTTCGTTGGCCCATTGCATGCAGCACAAACCATATTCGCGTCACCACCGACATTTGCTGATGTCCGTAGAGCACCACGTGATCATCATGATTGATACCAAGGCGTTGCATCAAGCGATTAAAGGTATCGGGGCTGGGCACAGTAAAAGCAAAGCGCGCACCCGGCTCAGAAAAATCTTTCTCCATACATACATGCTGCGCACCAGGAATATGCCCCTTCAGATATTGACCACGACCACTCTCAATTTTTGAGGGCCCAACGGGCTGGGCGAGCATGTAGGTCGTGCAATCCAGAATTTTGATCGTGGGATCGCTGAGGTGCGCAGAGAGCCATTCTGGTGTGACGATATTATTGAAAGACATGGAGCCCTTGGGTCAAAAAATCACTGATTTCGATGAATTTACTGACAACTGATGCGGCTTGTTACAGGTAATTGTGGCACGTTGTCCGCTGACAATCCTCTATTGTTATCACTTTACAATAAATTATGTAAAAGGCATAATTATGTCTATTACATAAAATTTCGTAAAAAATGACCTTCCATCGCACCGCTCTCGCTGACGAAATGGCCCAGCAATTGCTGAATCCTTCGTATCTCGACACCTCACTGCGCTCGGGGTTATTTCTTTCTGGGCCACGAAGAGTTGGCAAAACTACATTTCTCGCCAGTGACCTCATTCCGGCTCTGGAGAACAGAGGTGCCATCGTCATTTATGTCGACCTTTGGAGTCAACCGCAAACTAACCCAGCCGATTTAGTTCACGACGCAATTCGCAAGTCTTTGATTGAACTGCAAACTCCGGGTTCAAGAATTCTCAAGAGGCTCAAGCGGGTTTCGAGCCTCAGCGTGGGTGGAGCAGGCCTCAAATTTAGTTTTCAGCTCGCGGACGTAGGTAAAGATGGCGGTGTGAGCCTTGCCCAAGCGTTCACGGAACTTGTTGACCAAGCCAATACAGATGTGGTGCTGATCATCGACGAAGTGCAGCATGCGATGGGTACCCTCGAAGGGGATCACTTGCTTCATGCGCTGAAGGCAACCCGAGATGCGGTAAACACGCGCAACGGCACCCCCGGCTACTTTCTTTTTGTCGGAACAGGCTCGCATCGAGCGCGAGTTCAAGAACTCGCGGTCAAAGGCAATCAAGCGTTCAATGGGGCGGTCACGCATGAGTTTCCAGTGCTCGGACAAGACTTTGTTGAATATATCTTGCAGCAAGTCAGGTCGACGTTAGGCGCTAAAACCCCCTCATTACCTGTCGCTGAAGCGGCGTTCAAGCAAATGGGGAGCCGACCTGAAGAGTTGTTAAAGGCACTAAACGTTTGTCGTCAGTTGCCGCAAGGCGCCCTCGCTGACGAGCATCTCCCGACCATTGCCCAGACTTTTGGCACGGCGGCAGCTGATGTTGAGATTCAAAAGATAGAAGCTTTAGGCCCGCTTGCTGAGGCCGTCTTTTCTCGCATTTGCGCTATCGGAGGAAATGTCAAAGGCAGTTTTACGGGGCCAACATTGAGAGAGTTTTCTGCGCAACTCGGTCGAGAAGTCACCTCCGGAGATGTTCAGGGGGTCATTCATTTGATGACTTCAGCCAACTTACTCATGCGAGTTGGCCACGGGGTCTATGGGGTGACTGACAGTTTTGTCGAACAAGCGTGGGTAACGCGATTGCAGGCCGAGGACATACTGCGAACCAACTCGCCTTAAATCTTTAAGCGTTGCAGCGGGTCGATTTGGTCGTACATGGTTTTGCATCACGCCATCGGCTCTTGCTCAGCACGGCGCTTGTCGAGTCTCTCGATCAGCATGTCGACGCGGTCACCACCCCAGAACAACTCGCCGTCGAGCACGAACATCGGCACGCCGAATACACCCATTGCCTCGGCTTCGTCGATCACACGTTCATGCTCGTTGCGGCCGGGCCCTTCGGCCCAGGCTTCATAGGCGGTAGGATCGCCGCCTATGTCGGCAATCAGCCCCTTCATCGCCGCCAGCGAATCAATGTCCAGCTCGCGCTTCCAGAAGCGCACGAACACGGTGTCGTTGTAGATGCGGAATAGGCCGTTCTGCTTTGCGAATAACAAACCGGTATTGGCGTAGTAGCCGTTATAGACCCGCTCCGGGCCTTTCAGTACCAGGCCCTGGGCGTTGGCCAGGCGACGGGCATCCATGTAGCTGTAGCGCACCCGCCGCCACTGATGTGCGTTGCGGGTTTCAAGTGTACCGAGATAGTCCTGTATCCGCAGTGTGTACGGATACCAATCCAGCTCTAGCTGGTATTTTTCGGCCAGCGCATAAGTGGGATCCTTGGCGACGAAGGCATATGGACTCTTATAGTCGGTGTAGACACGTACCGGGATTTTCTTTTGCATACGTTCTCTTGTCGGTGGTGTCGAATGGATTCGGTTCTAACAGGTTGGTGAAGATGTTAACGGTTCGTATCTTTTGGCGTCAGTTGGCGAGGCGCTTGGCGCGCAGGCCGAGTTGATGGAAGTCCAGCGTATCAAAAGTGACTCCCTGCTCACGCAGCAAATGCTTCTGCACTTTCGCAGTCGGCGTCTTGGGCAGGGCGGGCAAGACCCGCAAGTAGCGTGGCAGCATGAAGTGCGGCAGTCGCGCTTGCAGGTGAGCGAACAGCGCTGCCGAGTCGAGTGGTTGGCCCTCGGTAGTTGCCACGACCAACATCACCTCGTCTTCGCCGAATTCGGACGGCGCCGGGATCGCGGCGACTTCGCGTACTGCGGGGAAGGCCAGCACCTCGGCCTCGACTTCGTGCGAAGAAATGTTCTCGCCGCGCCGACGGATGCAGTCCTTGATCCGGTCCTTGAACAGGTAGTCGCCGTCTGCATCGATTGTGAAACAGTCGCCTGTATGGAACCAGCCGTTGCGCCAGGCTCGGGCAGTCGCGGCATCGTCGCGGTTATAGCCGTGGTTCATAGCCCAGGGCTGATCGGTACGGATCATCAACTCACCGGTTGCTCCGGGCGGCACCTCGATATCGTTCTCGTCGACCAGCCGCAATTGCACACCGGGACGTGGACGGCCGCATACATGCGGCTTGGACGGATTCGGGCCACAGATCAGCGGCGTGCTGATCTCGGTCATGTTGAATAGCGTGTGAACTTCGACCCCGAAGCGCGCGGCGAATTCGGAGCCGATTGCTCCCAGCGGCACGATGAACACCATGCGCAGCAGATGAGAGCGGTCATCCGGCCTCGGCGCTTGCTTGAGCAGGAAGCTAGCCATCACTCCGAGCAGGAATACGGATGTCACCTGCAGCCGCCGTATCGAACCCCAGAAGCGTTCGGTGGAAAAGTTGGCGGTGACGCCGACCGAGCTGCCACGGCAAAGTGCAGCTGAGGCGATGAAGGCCCCGCCGATATGGAATATCGGCAGGTGCAGCAACTGGCGATCTTGTTGTAGCACGCATGGCCAGCCGACCGGGCCCACCGCGGTGTAGCTGTGGCGATAGGAAGCCAGCACTCCCTTTGAGGCCCCGGTGGTGCCCGAGGTGTAGATGATGAACTGGGTGTCCCATGGCGCCAATATGGGGTCGGGCAGCGGCGTGGGCGCCGGTGCGGTCAGCACGCTGGCCGGATATATTGCCCGGCTCGCCGATTGTGCCGCTGTTTGTGCCTGCACATCGGTTCCGTTTACCACGATGGACGCCAGTGCCGGGCCGGCGGCTTCTTCTAGCCGCTCCAGCAGTTCCGGCTCGACCACCGCCAGCCGTGCGCCGGCATTGTCCACAACATGCCGCAACAGGTTGCCCAGGTAGGCGGTGTTGACCGGCACCGCGATGGCGCCAAGGTAGTGCAGCGCGAACATGACTCGCAACGCAAAACCGCCGTTGCCCAGCATCAGCAGTACCGTGTCGCCGCGGCCTACGTTGAGCGCGGCTAGGCCATTGGCGGTGCTGCGCACCTTGTCTAGTGTGCAGCGGAACGTCCAGTCAGGTTCATCCTCGAACGCCGCATACACCGCGTCCGGCCGCTCAAGCGCATGGCGTTCCAGTGCATAGCGCAGCACGGATTGTTCGTGGGGCGGAGCGGCGCTGATGGATTGCATGAATATCCTCGTCTTTGCGATCGGGCACTGTTGATATCCTCCCCGCTCTCATCTTTGCGGATGCCGCTTACGCGGTAAGAACGGGGAGGATGTCAGCTATTGACTTAGATAATTTTGCATTCGACTTTTGTAGATGAATTGAAGATAATTTTCTTTCAATCGGCTTTCACGTCTGCACTCTTAATGAGCGCGCCCATTTTTTTGTGTTCGTCAGCTAAGTATTGACCAAATTGTGCGGGTTGATCAGCAACGGCTACGCCTGCAACCTGAGCAAACTTCTCCTGGACATCCGAAAGTTTTAAGACTGCAGCGACATCATCACGCCACTTTTGAGTGACCGCAGGCGGCATTCCTGCAGGGCCGGATAGCCCATACCAAGTGCTCATGACGACCGAGGGAAACCCTTGTTCTGCTGTGGTTGGAACATCGGGTAGAGCTGCGATTCTTGACGTTGCCGCCACCGCAATTGGCCGAAGTTTTTCAGCCTTAATGTGCGGTAGTGTGCCAGTCGTGGTGTCAAAACTGTACGCCACCGAGCCGCCAATCAGATCGAGCATGGCGCCAGCGCTGCCTTTGTAGGGCACATGTGTGACGCGTATTCCGGCTGCCAAGTTAAACATCTCGCCCGCAAGATGTTGCGTGGATCCGATTCCAGACGAGGCAAAATTCAGCGTACCGGGTTTGGCTTTTTCAAGTGCCACCAAATCGTTCATCGATTTCGCCTGGACCTTCGGACCAATCACCAGCACGTTTGGAAACGTAATGATCATTGTGATGGGGGTAAAGTCCTTTAGTGCATCATAGGGCGGCGTAATGAGGTGCGGCCCAATCGTAAACGTATTCGGGACACTGATCGTAACGTTGTAACCATCTGCGGGAGACGTTGCGACGAGATTTGTTCCGATGTAGCCACTAGCCCCGCTTTTATTTTCGACGAAGACGGGTTGCGCCCACTTTTCACTCAGTTTTGAGGCAAGCAACCGGGCAACCATATCAACGCCACCACCTGCCGGAAACGCGACAACAATGCGCACAGGCTTTGACGGAAAAGTTTGCGCTGCAGTGGGAACCGAAACGCCAATACACATCAAGGCGAGAGTGAGTCCTACCCATCTTTTTTGCAATTGAGCGGCAGTCATTGTTTTTATTTGCTCCCGGCTTTAGCGATTGTGTCGGCTTCAAGAAGCTCACCAACAATACCGTCCTTTGTGCGAAACTTTACCGGTAACTTGGCTGCCGTGCCGCTGATAATTTCGATGCCCGGAAAGCTCTTGAGCATGGCTTCGTATTTGGCAGGATCTTCGACCTCTAAACCAAAGTGGTGAATGCAAGGGCCTGCACCCGCAATGGTGGCTTCAGGTGACTCTTCACTTTCGTATTTCAACAGCGTCAGATACATCACGCCGTCACTAAGATGGCGAGAGATGTGGCCAACCGACTGAACGGTAGAAACGTACTTTAAGCCAAAGACGTTTTCATAAAGATCAGTCGCCGCCTGTAGATCGTCGACTTTAATTGCAATGTGGTTGATGCGAGTCATGTCTGCGCTCCTGTTATGTTTGAAATGTTTATAACATGTTGGCGCCGATCTAAAACTGACCATTGGGGGGTTCAGCGGCTACGCACTTGGACGATAGAACGGACGATCGCCAGCCACCGTCACTCGGTGCCCACTTCGCGTGTGAGGCCAATAATCCCACATCGCCCTGTGCTGGACACAGCGGTTATCCCAAAAGGCAATCGAGTTTTTCTTCCATTGAAACCGACATTGAAACAGTGGGTTTTCAATGTGCTCGTAAAGATAACGCAACATACCTGCACTTT
>JAIPCU010000054.1 GCA_021738045.1 Candidatus Methylopumilus sp.
CTCCCTTTTGAAATAACCAGCCAGCTTTTGCGCTCATGGCTTCAAGCGAGGCAGCGTCTTTGATGTCGTCTGGTCCGGGCCAGAACCAAACCATGTGCGCAATTGGCAGGTAGGCAAAGGTGAACCACAACACCATAAATAACAGGATGGCTGAGAACTTTGCACGCTCTGCGAAGGCACCAACGATCAGGCAGCAGGTGATTGTTGCGAAGACGCCCTGAAACACCATGAACACATACTCAGGGATTGCAACGCCTTTGCTGAAAGTTGCTGCGACCCCTTCAGGCGTTAGCCCTGCCAAAAATAGCCGGTCGAATTTGCCGATAAAAGCGTTACCTTCAGTAAAGGCTAGGCTGTATCCATAAATTGACCACAGCACAACGATTAAAGAGAATACGACCAAGCACTGCATCAAGATCGACAAGACGTTTTTACTACGGGTTAAGCCACCGTAAAAGAGTGCCAAGCCAGGCAGACACATTAATAAGACCAAGGCAGTACAGACCATCATCCACGCCGTATCGCCCTTGTTTGGAACAATCGCTGCTGGTGCAGCGGCGGGTGCAGCAGTTGTTGCAGCGGGTGCTGCAGCCGTTGCGGCTGGTTTGGCATCTTGAGCGTAAGCAGGGCTTGTTGAGGCGAGCCCCGCGACGCCCATCACGCCCGCCAATAGACCTGTTGCTAGAAGTTTATTTAACCAATTTGACACAATACACCTCGTCTTTAAAGTGCCGACGCGCCGGTTTCACCGGTGCGAATGCGAATGACATGATCGATCGGGGTGACGAATATCTTTCCGTCTCCAATCTTTCCCGTACGAGCGGCCTTCTCGATTGCTTCTAAGGCCTGATCTAAAAGCTCCTCAGACACGGCAGCTTCGAGTTTGATCTTGGGCAGAAAATCAACGACATACTCGGCGCCGCGATAGAGCTCGGTGTGGCCTTTTTGACGGCCGAAACCTTTGACCTCGGTCACAGTGACGCCCGAGATGCCGACAGCAGTGAGGGCAGAACGCACTTCGTCAAGCTTGAAGTGTTTGATGATGGCAGTGATCAATTTCACGGCAGTCCCCTTGAAAATTAAAAGGTTTTAGTTAATGTGGCTAAGACCGTATCGCCGCCCAAGGCTTTACCTTGAGGGTTCACATAGGATCCTTTTTTGGCATTCGTGCCAAGGTAGGCAACCCCCAGAGTTAGGCCGCTACCAAAGTCTTTGGTGACACCTAGTTTCCAATCTGTGTAGCTATACAGACTATTGTTTGAAACGCTGGCTCCGCTAGCGGTGCCTGCCACGTATTGATAGCCGGCATGGGCGTTCAGTGTGAGGCCCCAGACACCCGTGTCATAGTTGACCGTGAGGTCGGTGTAGTTTGAACCTGCGCTATTTGAAAAGCCAAAGAGAGTCGTGGCAGCATACGAAAACTTCAGGTAACCGGTGACCGAGTCAAACGTAAAATTTTGTGCGGCATACACCTCGGTGGTGTTGGGGTTGGTCGTAAAACCGGTCGCACCAGAGGTCGGAAAGTAGTATTGCAGTACGCCTATATCTGCGATAAAGCCCTTAGACCATTCGTACTTATAGCCAGCATAAAAATCCATTTCAATCGGGGCTGAGGCGCTCTTGCCCGAAGCAGAGGCTGCGTCTGAGATCCAGCTAATCGATGAGTTCCAGTTGCCGATATAAAAGCCACTTGAGTGCGCGTAATCAAAGCCTCCTTGAATGGCGGGTTGTAGGTTTGATTGAGAAATGCCGCGATAGCGATAATCACTGGTGAGAGACACGTTTGCGGTCAAGGGGCCTGGGTCTGCTGGCGCGGCCGCTGGCGCAGCGGGTGCGGCGGTTTGTGCAACGGCAAGGTTGCCCAGCGCTACGCAAGAGAGTAGCCCTGCGGTCAGGGAAGAGGCTATTACTTTATGGCTGATAGACATGTTGAACTCCCTATGATTGAGTAACTGACAATCACACATTAAGCAAGATGCGTGCCATGTTTTGCAGAACAAGCAATATTGTCTGTAAGGTCATCTTGTAAGGCCTGTTTTGGCCGGACACTTAGTATTCTGAAGCTGGTATTTCGATCCATGAGATGTGATCTCTAGATTTCTCACTAGGATTGCACTGTGCTGATGCGTTTGCACCAATTTGGTGCTGTCTGTTACAGCTGTGTCATAAAAAATAAGCGGCAGCTTTCTCATGCTCTGGGCGATGGCCAGAGCGCGTAGCCGTCTTTCAGGCACGCATGCCTACAACCGCGGCGCCCATGCTAATCTTGCCGCAGCATTCCTACGCCTCTTCAATCAACGGCAACTCCTATGACGCCACGCGTGTCCTCAGTGATCGAACCCGACGACGTTGCGAGGCATCGAGCTATGATCGAACTCAATCAAGTGACGAAGCGGTTTGACTCAGGTTTGCTTGCTTTGGGGGGCGTCTCGATGCACGTCGCACGTGGTGAGTTCGTTACGCTTCTGGGTCCCTCTGGTTGCGGTAAAAGCACCGTACTCAAGTTAGTCGCTGGCTTAGCCACACCTAGCGAGGGGACTGTGACGTCGCCGGCACAGACAGACCAGACTGGTCGATCGACGGCGTACGTGTTTCAAGAGCCCACACTCCTGCCCTGGGCGAACGTGTTTGATAATGTCTGGCTGCCGTTGCGGTTGCAAGGTCAATCGCGCCCCGAGGCACAGGCAGTGATTGCTCGCGTGCTTGAGCAAGTCGGTCTCGGTGAGTTTCAGCAAAGCTATCCCGCCCAGTTATCAGGTGGAATGAAAATGCGGGTCTCAATCGCGCGCGCGTTAGTGTCGCAGCCCCAAGTCTTGCTGATGGATGAGCCCTTCGCGGCACTAGACGACATCACTCGCCAGCGCTTGAATGTTGATTTACTGACGTGGTGGCACGGTCAGTCAATGTCCGCGATGTTTGTCACGCATAACGTGGCCGAAGCTGTCTTTCTGAGTCAACGGGTGCTCGTGATGGGGGCGCGTCCTGGCACGGTGGTCGCCGAAGTACAGATTGAGCAACCCTATCCGCGAGACGTCAGTTTTCGTCAGGCACCAGCCTTCATCCATCACTGCCAAACGCTGACCAAGGCACTTGATGAGGCAAGCTCTGTTGGGATGCAGCCGAGATGAAGTTAGGTCATATTTTTCTACCAACTGCGGTCTGTGTGGCACTACTTTTGGGCTGGGAATTATTTGTCTGGTGGGCAGAAGTTCCTGCTTACACGCTACCCGCACCCTCGGCCGTCATTCAGTCGCTTGTCGCCAACTGGAGTTCGCTTTTAGGGAGTTGGTGGTTTACCGTCAAAATCACGCTCAGCGCTTTAGGCCTAGCTTGTCTTGGTGGCGTCTTGATTGCGTCGGTGTTCGCGCTTTCGCCAAGTACAGAGCGCGCTTTATTTCCGCTTGCAGTGGTGCTACAGGTCACGCCAATTGTGGCGGTGGCGCCGCTCATGCTTATCTATGTCGAAAGCACGATGGCGGCGCTATTACTGTGTGCCTGGATCGTGGCGTTTTTTCCTATCTTATCCAACACAGTGATTGGCTTGCGGTCAATCGATAAAAATTTACTCGATCTCTTTCGGCTGTATCGCGCGACCCCCTGGCAGCGCTTGACTCTGTTGCGTGCGCCCTCAGCATTGCCGTATTTTTTAGCAGGAGTCAAAATATCAGGTGGCTTGAGTTTGATTGGTGCTGTGACCGCCGAGATGGTTGCTGGCGCAGCGGGTCGCGATACGGGTTTAGCATCGCGCATTCTTGAGGCGAGTTTTCGAACTGAGACTCCTAAAATGTTTGCAGCGTTGTTGTTGCTGGTAGTAACAGGTGTTATGGTATTTCTCATATTAAATTTTTTGTCTAGAAAGCTTTTGGTTCAGCAATCAAGTTTCGAATGACCACGCTCGGCCTAACAAAGAGGTTGATCGCTTAACGGTGCTGAGCCTAGTTTGCACCCACGTGCCTCGTTGAGTGCTCGTGGCTTACACATTACTGTCAGGAAGGAAAATCATGTCGTACAAATTTTTGTTCAAAGCATTTGGGGCTGTGCTGTTGACAACAAGCCTTGCGCACGCTCAACAAGCAGTCTCCTTCGCGACCAATTGGAAAGCGCAAGCCGCTCACGGCGGCTTTTATCAGGCGCTCGCGGATGGCACCTATAAAAAATATGGCTTGGATGTCAAAATTATTCAAGGTGGTCCGCAGGTCAACAATCGCCCGCTCTTGCCCGCGGGACGCATTGACTTTTTAATGACGGGTAACTTGCTGCACAGTTTTGACAACGTAAAGAACAAAGTGCCTGTGGTTGCGGTGGCTGCAATGTTTCAAAAAGATCCTCAGGCGTTGATGGCGCACCCTGGCCAAGGCTACGAAAACTTTGCTGCGCTAAAGACCGCGCCTGTTGCCTATATTGCCAAAGACGGACAATTCACTTGGTGGCAATGGCTGAAGGTTACACATGGGTTTCGAGACGAGTCCTTAAAGCCGTACAACTACAACCTTGGGCCTTTTCTCTCAAACGCGAAGTCAGTCCAGCAGGGTTACTCTGTAGCCGAACCCATCTATATCAAAGAGCAAGGCAAATTTGATCCTGTTGTGCATCTGTTGGCAGATCATGGCTTCTCAACTTACAGCACACTCATCGAAACCCGTGCCGATATCGTCAAGAACAAACCAGAACTCGTGCAGAAGTTTGTCGACGCATCGATTCTAGGCTGGGTCAACTTTATGTACGGCGATCGCAAGGTCGCGACGGCGTTGATGCTCAAAGATAACCCTGAGTTGTCTGCAGCTGAGGTTGAAGCGTCGGTTAGTCTAATGAAACAACAAGGCATTGTTGATTCAGGCGAGGCACGCACGCTTGGTATCGGTGCGATGAAAGCTGAGCGTATTCAAGATTTTTATGCGCAGATGGTCAAGGCCGGCTTATATAAATCTGGCGACGTTGATCTCACTCAAGTCGCCACGCTGCAGTTTGTGAATAAAGCGGCGGGCGTTGAATTGACCCAGCAATTATTGAAAGCCAAATAGAAAATGCGCCATGCAATGAAGACCATCGGTCTTCATTGCAGCTTATATCAATCGGCTGTCATCTTAGCTTTGATAATCACTTCTTTCCATTTGGCAGTTTCGCTTTTAATGAAGGCAGCATAAGCCGCTGGAGTGCTGCCGATCACTTCTGTGGCTGTGTCGCTAATGCGTTTATTCACATCGGGCGTGGCCAAGACAGTGGCAACATCTTTCGATAGTTGATCGACGATGGCTTTAGGCGTACCTGCAGGCGCCATGAAACCAAACCATGCTGTGATTTCAAAGTCTTTGATACCTTGTTCGATCACAGTGGGCACTTCGGGTTGAGCGGGTGAGCGGGCTGCGCTTGTAATGCCAATCGCCCGAATCGTGTTTGCCCGGATATGTGGCAGCAAGACTGGTGTGTTGTGAATCAAAACCTCAAACTGACCGCCAAGCCCATCAGTGGTCATTTGTGCGCTCGATTTATAAGGGATGCTGGTCATCTTGATGTTGGCCACTAAATTCAGTAGTTCGCCCGTCAAGTGTTGCGTGGTACCGGGGCCAGCCGTGCCATAGCGGATTTTGTTCGGTTCTTTTTTTGCTAGTGCGATCAGCTCTTGCATATTATTGGCAGCGACCGAGGGATGCACCGTAATGAAGTTAGGCGTTTTCGTCGCCAAGCTGACCGGGGTCAGGTCTTTTTCGACGTCGTAGGGCATTTTGCCAGCCATTAGGGTTGGATTAACCGCGATGGGCCCAATCGTGTTGTACAGAAATGTGTAGCCATCGGGTGCCGCTTTTGCAACCCGATCGGTGCCGATGTTACCTGCCGCACCCACGACATTTTCAATGATCACGGGCTGCCCCCACGTTTCAGAGAGCTTTTGTCCGATGAGTCGAACTTGTGCATCAGGCGCGCTACCTGGCGGTGCCGGGACAATCATTCGTACCGTTTTGTCTGGCCATTTCGATTGTGCTTGAGCCGTGACACTGAAAATCAGGCCGCAAGTTAAAAGAACAGCGCTCGTTTTCGTCAACACGCTTGTGAGCGGGGTAGGTAGTTTCATGATTGTCTCGCTTAAAAGGCAGCTATTTGTCAAACCTATGGTGGTCTGGTCGTCGGCTATTTTAAACAGCTCGCGGCAAGGACGGACTAATCGCTTACCCCTAGCTAGCCACGAGGGCGGACTAATCGCCTACCCCTAGCTAGCCGCGCCTTCAGCGAATAATGTCAGGATTATGTTCGCCCAAGCGAGGGGGGCGAACACCTGCCGACCCGGGTGTTTTTGATAACTTGATGGGCAGCCCAACGCCTTGATAGTTGTCTCGTTGAATAAACATGTCACGCGCCGCGGTGTGCGGTTGTTGAAAGGCCTCAGGGACGGTATTGACAGGGCCTGCGGCTACACCAAGCGCCATCAGGTCTTTGCATAGTTCTGCACGACCAAACCCTTTGAGCGCGTCTTCCATTTCCTGTCGCAGGGCCTCGCGGTTGGTCATGCGGCTCGCATTGCTGTTAAACAGCGGATTGCTCAGCAGATCTTCGCGCTGGATATGTTTGCAGAACTTTTTAAATTGTCCTTCATTGACGATCCCTAAAAATATTTGACCGTCGCCGACTTCAAAGCGGTTGTAAGTTGGGATATTGGGGTGCGCACTACCGGTTAACGCAGGGGTGTTGCCAGAGTTCATCCAGTTCGCAGCGTGCGGAATAAGCATGCTTAAGGCAGAGTCGAACAGCGTGGCTTCAACACGCTGACCTTGCCCGGTGCGGATACGGGCCCACAGCGCCATCATGATTCCAGAGAAGGCGTTGTAGCCGGTGACCTGATCCACCACCGGTACGCCGATTCGGGTGGGGCCTGCTTGTGGTTCGCCATTGATACTCATCAGGCCGCACATGGCTTGTAGGACAGCATCGTAGCCAGGCAAGTTCGCCAAGGGGCCGCTGCCGCCAAAGCCTGAGATGCTGCAGTAAATCAGTTTCGGAAAGGCCGTTGCTAGATACTCGTCGTAGCCGAGCCCCCATTTTGCCATCGTGCCTGGGACAAAATTTTCGATTAGCACATCGGCGTTCACCAATAACGCTTCAAGAATCGCACGGTCGGCGGGTTTGCTGAGATCTAAACTCAGGCCGCGTTTGCCGCGATTGATTGCTGAAAAGTATGCTGCTTGTCCGGGCTCAACAAAAGGTGGTCCGAGCAATCGTGTTTCGTCACCCTGCGGTGCTTCGACCTTGATGACGTCGGCGCCATGGTCGGACAACATTTGTGCACACAGAGGGCCTGCTAAGACGCGCGAGAGATCTAGCACGCGTAAGCCGACCAAAGAGCCCTGTTTAGCATTCGTATCAAGCCAGGCCGCATCCGTCAAAGGACTCGCGCCCGTAGCTGCAGGACGTTGATCGTTTTCGAAGGATGCGGGCATGGGCTTAGCCTCGAGTTGGCAGTTGTACGATACAAGAGCCTAACACTGAAAGCTCATTATTTTGGTTGTGAGCCTCTTGCGCGATGGCAACAAGATGACGGTCGCCTTCTTTATATTTCTTTGTGACTTTAGCGCGAATGAACAACATGTCGCCCGCCGGATTGTGACGGCGAATTTTGCAATCAGCCTGACGTAAAAAGCCTTCGTCTCCCATCCAGTTCGTCATTTGATGCATCAGCCACGAGCTGCGCTCTGGGCCGTAATCGTAGGCGCCAGGTGCGCCGACTTCAAGGGCAAACTCTTCTTCCCAGTGCACGCGCTCTGGTACGTCTGGCACACCGAAGCGATTTTTAATGCCTACGCCCGGATGCGCGTCGATCAACTGCCAGGCGAGTTTATTGGCACGAATATAAAGCCCACCCCAGCCTTGCGCATACGCGATAAAACCAGTGACTGTCATCGGGCCTTTGAATAAAACTGGTAGCTCGTCGCCTTCTTGTACGTCGTCCCAATAACGGGTGTTGGCACCGCGAATGTCTTCAGTGGCGTAGAGCTTGTAGGCTTCTTTCAGTTGCTCATCGGTGTAAGGCACAACACCTTTTTCTTGTACTTCAGTGTATTTGGTTCCTTTCTCGCGCGCGTGATCACGCTCGGTGCGAAAGCACCAGGTATCAGCCTCGGCAAGTTTGTCGCCTGTTTGATTGAAAAAATCGACGTGATACGTTTGTTGAATCGCTTTACCAGCGAAGCGAGTGTCGTGCTCGACGAGATCCTTCAGATAGGCTTCAGTGCTGATCACGTCATTGCGTTTGGCGTGTTGATGCCAAGTCCAGTTCGAACCCGACCACATCGCGTGTACACCGGGTAAGCCGCCCACATAGCCCGACACGATCCGGCTTGTTGAATACAAGAAGCTGGGCAGCGCAATGATGGTGCCGTGACTGGTCTTGGCGGCGTACTCTGGGTCGCACCATAAAGGATTGTCGTCACCGATGCCGTGCGCATAGTGACGAATGTTATCGCGGGTGGCTTCGTAGCACCAAGGTTCGGCGGTTGCGCCGATTTTGACACCGATGCGTCGCTGCAGATCTTCAAGTCCTTGTGCAGTAATTTTTGGAAAACTGCGCTGGCCGATTAATTCTGATGACATATAGATCTCCTGATGATTTCTTTTAAGCTAGACCGTGAAAATTGTTTTCAAATACGTTAAACAATCGTCGTGTGTGTGAGAAGTTTTGAGCAAGGTCTATCGTTACTCTGGTAATTGGTAATTTGGGTTTGCAAGGGTAGCGCTCAGTGTTGAGTGTGGCGTTTGTTGTGCGGTCACGCCTCTGCCTCGCGAAGTTTTTTTCGGTGGATTTTTCCGGCAGGTGTTTTAGGAAGTTCGGATACGAAGACAATCTGTCGGGGATATTCGTGTTGGCTTAAACGTGTTCTGACTAAATCTTGGATTTCTTGAATAAAGGCTTCGTCCCCTGGTCGCTGGCTCACCACAAACGCCTTGACGGCTTGGCCGCGCAGGCTATCAGGTACGCCGATCGCTGCGGCCTCAAGCGCGTCGGGATGCTTCAGAATGGCATCTTCGATCTCAACAGCACTCATCGTCCAACCGGCAGAAATGATGACGTCGTCGGCGCGACCGCCATGATAAAAGTACCCCTCTTCGTCGACATGTCCAAGATCCTTTGTGGCGAGCCACTGGCCTTTGCGCCAAACTTTAATCTCACCGATGACATTGGCCGCACAGGCAAGGCCAGCCGTATCTTGCACTTGCACCTGCGCGCCAGGGATGGGTTTTCCGAGCGATCCTGGTTTGTGTGCAAAATCTTCAGCGCCGGGATAGCTCACCAAGATGACACCGATTTCGGTCGTGCCGTACATGCTGCAGACCTGTAGGCCGAAGGTCTGCTCGATGAATTCTTCGGTAGCGCTGTCGATGGGCTCACCGGTAAAAGACATTTTTTTAAACGCGTACTGGTAGTTAGACGCACAGCCCGAATTTTTCATCATGCGATAGTGCGTAGCCGCTGCTGAAATATTGGTGAAGCGATGAGTGGCGAGGCCTTTTAACAACACTGCGGCGTTGAATTTGCCGGCAAAAGAGCCAATGGTCAGACCCAGTGCCATCGGCGCGAGCGTGCCATGCCAGAGCCCGTGGCCCCAAGCGGGCGAAGAGGGGCACATGAAACGATCGCCTGGTCGCAGCCCCGTGCCGTAAAGCGCGGCTACCATCAGCGTCACGATTGACCGATGCGTGTGCTTAACGGCCTCAGGGAGTTCTCGCGTGGTGCCCGAGGTGTACTGATACATGGCGTAGTCAGTCGCCTGGGTCGCTGTGGCGAAGGTCTCTGGGTATTGCGCTAACGAAGCCATCAGAGCGTCGTTCGCCAAGAGGGTGCGCGCTTGATAGTCGGCAGAGACAATGCTGATTTTTTCTGTGTTGGTAAATAATAGGCTGGGCAGGCAGTCGGCGATTCTAAGATTTAAGCCGTCAGGGCCAAACAAAGTGAAGAGCGGCACAGCAATGGCACCGGCTTTCATAATGCCGAATAAACAGACGTAAAACGCGAGTGAGGGTTCAAGCATGACCGCAACGCGGTCGCCCTTTTTGATGCCGCGCGCAGTTAAAAAATGCGCCATCTGTGACGATTGCTTAGCTAGTTGCTCGTACGAGATGATCTCGTCGGGTGCATCGGTGCGCAGCACGATGACAGCCGTTTGCCCTTGCAACGCATATCGGTCAACGCATTCATGGGCGATATTGAGTTGCTCGCGGTTTCCGTCAAAGAGCTCCCATAATTTTTCGGATGAAAAATTTGCCTGGGCGTCTGCGTACGACGTAAACGCGGTGAGTTTTGCCATCGGGTTGTTTTGCTGTGTGAACGGTTTGCGCGTGAGCTGCTGTGGACGACGATGCCAGCGCGGATTGCGTTTGAGATCGCCATGATTGCCTCACTTTATCGCCATGCCTTTTTATTGTCAAATGAAGCTATTTGTTGTATTAGTACAATAATATTAGAATGCACAAACTAACTCTCGAAAGCAACGAATCAATCCAATGACCTCGCCTGATCAAATGACACAGCAAGTCACACAAAGCCCTCTCGAGGGCGGGCAAGATCGCGTCGCGGCAAAGCCCGCGCCTCGGATCCGTCCGGTTCCTGCGGTTTCGCGGTCGATCGCGATTTTGCGTTTGCTAGGCAAGGCCCGCGCACCGCTTGGCGTGAACGCGATCGCGCAGGCCTTGGATCTGGTGCCAAGCACGTGTTTGCACATTTTGCGTGCCCTTGTTGAAGAAAAGCTTGTTGCCTTTGATCGCCAAACCAAACACTATCGGCTTGGCATCGGCATGCTCGCACTCGCGCGTAGCGCCCTTGACTCCAATGCCTTTCCTGCACTGATTCAGGCCGGTCTCGACCAACTCTCTACCGCTTACAACGTCACGGCTATCGCTGTCGATGTGTCCGACGCAGATCAGATGGTCGTTGTTGCGCTCTCGCGTTCGACAATCCCCTTTAGGCTCCACGTCGATGTTGGCAGTGTGTTTCCGTCGTTATTAAGCGCCACCGGGCGGCTTGTCGCAGCTTTCAGTCAACAGTCTCGCGCCGAGCTGAAGGCTCAGTTTGCCAAATTAAGGTGGGACGGCTCGATCAACTTCGACACTTGGTACCTCGAAGTGCAACAAGCCATGCAAAATGAATATAGTATTGATCGCGGCACTTACATTGCCGGCGTCACTATCGTGGCTGTACCGGTGCGCCAACAAAATAAAATGCCAACCCATACTCTTGTTTGTGCAAGCCTGACGAATCAGTTGACCGAGGCTGATCTAACCGATCTAATCATGCGCATGAGATTGCAGGCTGATCTCGCTACAAGCCTTTAACTTAAAGCGCAGAGCGGAAGCATAGAAGGAAAGCATAGAAGGAAAGCATAGAAGGAAAGCATAGAAGGAAAGCATAGAAGGAAAGCATAGAAGGAAAGCATAGAAGGAAAGCATAGAAGGAAAGCGCAGAAATCCTCTTCGTTTTAAATTCAAGTCGCACGCGTCCCGCGCTAAAGGCTTGGGAAGCTGTCAAAAATATCAACCGGAAGACAAGTAAATCATGCAACATAGCCGCGAAAGAATTTTGACGACACACACGGGAAGCCTGCCGCGTCCCGCCGCGCTGGTCCAGATGTACGCACAACGAGCGAACGGCCAGCCAGTCGATGAAGCGTTGCTAGAGCGTGCTGGGCATCAAGCGATGCAAGCCAGTGTCGAAAATCAAATGGCGAATGGTATCGACGTTGGGAATAACGGCGAACAGCAGCGCGAAGGTTTTTTTCTGTATGTCCAACGTCGTATGTCCGGTTTCTCAGGTAGCTGGAAGCGTTGGTCGCGCGGTGACGTTGAACGTTATCCTGAATTTAAGCAGATGATGGCAAACCAGGCCGGCGATAAGGTGGCGGTCAGTAACTTTTTGCCACCACGCGTCACGGGCGAGGTGAAGTATCTTGATCCGGCACTCGCCGCGTCAGAGGCGGTTGACTTCAAAGCCGAACTGGCTGGCCGCTCAAAAACATTCACAGAGGCTTTTTTAACAGCGCCTTCGCCCGGCATTATTGCCTCGGCGTGCAAAAACGAACATTACGATACCGAAGAAGCGTATCTGGCGGCGTTGGCTGAAGCCTTACGCCTTGAATATGAAGCGATCGTAAACAACGGCTTTATCCTGCAAATCGATTGTCCTGATCTCGCACTCGAACGCCATGTTTCGTATCACGATGAATCCGACGCAAAATTTATCGGTTTTATCGAGCGCGTTGTCACCGCCCTAAATGTTGCTCTCAGAAACATCCCACGCGATCGCGTGCGTATGCACGTGTGCTGGGGCAACTATGAAGGCCCGCATGATTGCGATGTCCCTTTACAAAAAATTTGGCCGACCATCAGTCAAACAAATGTGGGTGGTTTTGTGTTGCCCTTCGCCAACGCACGTCATGCCCACGAGATGACAGTCTTGCGCAAGCACCCGTTGAAAGAAGATCAAATTATTGTGGCGGGTGTCATTGATGTTTTAACCAACTTCGTTGAGCATCCTGAGGTGGTGGCTGACCGCCTCGAGCGCTGCGCGGCAGAGGTCGGTGACCCCACACGGGTTCTTGCTGGCACAGACTGCGGTTTCGATACCTCAGCAGGGATGGGCCGCGTGGCAACGGATGTTGTGTGGGCGAAGTTACGTACGCTGGCTGAAGGCGCTCGTATCGCGAGTGAGCGGCTAATCAAATAGCGTTCAGCCACACGGGGCACAGAGCGGACAGCTCGCTCAGGCACTCAGTGCTTGGGCGAGTGGCTTTGCTAGCCGCTCGCCAGTGCGTCCTACAATCAGTCAACCTTTGCGCCCGAAGCCTTCACAATCGCGCCCCATTTGACGATATCTTGGTCTAAGCGCGCCTTGAACTGGGTAGGCGTGTCAAAGGCCAGTTCAAGGCCAAGGTCCATAAGCTTCTTTTGAACAGCGGGTTTCTGCATCACCGTGGCAGTCGCCTGATAAACCTTATTTACCACCTCAGGTGGTGTACCCGCAATCGCAAACAAACCTACCCAGAGCTCGCCTGAAAACCCAGGGATCTGTTCAATCATTGCTGGGACATCAGGTAGGGACGGCGAACGCTTAGCTGTACTGACCCCAAGCGCACGCAACTGACCCTGACGGATATTGCTCAGCGCAGAGGGCAGGCTAGCGAAGGCAATGGGCACCTGTCCACCTAAGACATCAGCCATGGCTGGTGCCACACCTTTATAGGGGATGTGCTCCATCTTGTATCCGCCCATTTGATCCATCATCACGCCTAGCAGGTGATTGAGCGTTCCGTTACCCGCTGACGCATACTGATACTTGCCAGGGTTGGCTTTGATCAAGGCTAAAAACTCAGTCAGAGTTTTGGCAGCAAATGAGGGGTGCACGACCAGTACATTGGGTACGCTGCCAATAATGGTAATGGGGATAAAGTCTTTGACCGGGTCAAAGCCGACATTTTGATACAACGCTGGGTTAATCGCTTGAACGCTATTGACTGTCATCAGTAGCGTATAGCCGTCAGGCGCCGCCGTTTTTGTTTGTGCTGTACCAATGTTGCCCCCAGCCCCTGGCCTGTTGACCAATACAACCGACTGCTTAAACTCTTCAGCAAGTTCGAGGGCGATGATGCGCCCCACAATATCGTTGGTACCGCCGGTCGCGTTTGGCACGACCATCGTCAGCTGACGGGTCGGGTAGTTAGACTGCGCTTGCGCAAACCCAGTCTGGACGCCTAACCCTAGTGTCAGCGCTGCCAGCAGTCGCAGAGCCTGTAAACTGAAGTTTTGCCTGCATTGAATCATCTGAGTCTCCTGGGTTGAATCGATTTGTTATGCTCGACTATAGAGCACAAGCTCAGTGTATGGCTACGAATATTGGACAAAGCATCATGTCGCAGGCCCCTCGCAGATTAATCGTCGCCATCACGGGCGCTTCAGGCACCGCCTACGGTGTACGTTTGCTACAAGTGCTACAAGCGACGGATATTGAGACGCATTTGGTCTTGACTGACTCGGCAAAATTGACGATGGCAGCCGAGACCGAGTTCAATCCCGCTCAGGTTCAGGCAATGGCCGACGTTGTTCATTCAGCAAAAAACGTCGGTGCAACGATCGCCTCGGGTTCGTTTATGACACTCGGTATGGTCGTCGCGCCATGCTCAGTCAATACGCTCTCTGAAATCGCATGGGGCATCACCGGAAATCTCATCTCGCGTGCAGCCGATGTTGTGCTTAAAGAGCGGCGTCGCCTGGTGTTGCTTGTGCGTGAAACGCCGTTGCATGCCGGCCATTTGAAATCGATGCTCCAGGTGACACAAAACGGCGCAATTGTGATGCCGCCAGTGCCTGCCCTGTATATCAAGCCTGACTCGATCGACGCGATCATCGATCATACGGTCGGGCGAGTACTGGATTTGTTTGGTTTAGAGACAGATCTGGTGCAGCGCTGGAATGGCTTGGGTAAACCCTAATTGTGACCCGCTCTTTGCCCGCAATAGCACTACTTCGCAGGGAAAAAAATGAAACTGTTCGTGTACTATAAATTCTTGCCTGACGAGTATCCTGAGCTTAAGATGCATGTGCAGCAGATGCAAATGCGGTTGCAAACACAGTTTGCGCAACTGGGCGCTCAGGTGATGAGGCGCCCAACACCCGATGAGCTTGGACAGGTGACGTGGATGGAAATCTACGACCTTGGTTTAAGCGATTTTTCTGTCTTTAAGCTTGAACTTGAGCGTGCTGCAGAACAAGAAAAATTGCCTCAACCCCGGCGCACTGAACAATTTGTAGACTGCTAAATCATGATAAAAAATATTTTAAAAGCGTTCGCTATTTTGTTTGTCAGCACCACAGTGTGCCAGCAAGCATTTGCCCAGTATCCCCAGCGCCCGATCAAAATTCTAGTTGGCTTTGCTGCGGGTGGCCCGACCGATAGCTCAGCGCGCGCCTTAGCCGAGGGGATGACCAAGGTGCTTGGGCAACAGGTCGTGATCGAGAATCGGCCAGGCGCAAACGCGCAAATTGCGGCGGTTGAATTGATTAGAAGCCCTGCAGACGGTTATACGCTGATGCTTGCCTCGAATGGCACACTCGCTCTGGGGGGCGCACGTTACGCTAAGTTACCTTACGACGTCGAGCGCGATTTCACACCGATCGGCTCGGTTGCCGGGTATCCGCATATCTTGGTCGTGCCGATTCAGAGCCCCGCCAACAACCTCGAGTCTTTGATCCGTTTAGCGAAGGCCGCGCCTCAAGGATTAACAGTCGCGGTCACCGGTCATGCCAACGAGTTAACCGTTGCATGGTTAAAAAAAGATGCAAATATTGAGCTAACCTCAGTGGCCTATAAGGGGGCATCACCGATCGTCAATGACTTAGTCGCAGCGCGGGTCGATATGGCACTGCTTGCCCCCAATGTTGCGATGCCGATGCTTGAATTAAAGCGAATAAAAGCTATTGCAGTGACGGGCGCTCACCCCTTCGCAGATTTGCCTGGCGTCCCCACCATGATGGCCTCGGGCCTGGCGAACTTTGAAATTGATATCTGGAATGGCTTAGTTGCACCGGCGGGCACCAGCACGAGCATCATTGAAAAATTAAATGACGCACTCAGGCAAACTCTAAAGCAGCCAGAGTTTCAAAAAACTCTGGCGATATCGGGGCAACATGCCATCAGCGATACACCCGCTGAATTCAAACGTAAGTACGATAAAGAAGCGGCGCACTGGAAGAAAATTGCTACCGATGCGAAGCTTCCTTTGCTTTAATAAAACGCTTTCTCATCAAGCGATAACAACGGAAATGCACTCAGCGCATCGTTAGGGCTCAACGGTGCGACCGCTTGCAAATAGCTTGGGTTGAGCTCGGCAAGCGAGTTGACACCGATCAGACCCATGCAGATCTTGATTTCATCTTCTAGGATTTCAAGCATTCTGACAACACCCGCGGCGCCATCTGCTGCAAGCCCGATACATTGCATGCGACCCATGCCGACCATGTGCGCCCCAGAGGCGATAGCTTTGACGATGTCAGAGCCGCGGTTGAAACTACCATCCACAATCACGGTAGCCCGACCGTTGACGGCCTTTACAACCTCTGGCAGCACTGCCATCGATCCCAGGCAATGATCAAGTTGGCGTCCACCATGGTTTGACACATACACCATGTCTACACCGTGATCGACCGCCATCGCGGCATCTTCCGCCGTTGCAATACCCTTCAAAATCAGCGGGACTTTGAGTTTGCTTTTTAAGCGGTCAACATCTTTCCAGGTGAGTTGGGGTTGAAACTCACGCCCCGGAACAGCGAGCCGACGAATGTTGCGTTTAGCCTGATCGCGTTCGCGACGGCTGTAGTGTGCGGTGTCAACTGTCAAACAAAAGGCGCCGTTACCAGCAGCTTCAACGCGCTCTGCGATGGCGTCGACCCAAGCGGCATCGCCAT
>JAIPCU010000055.1 GCA_021738045.1 Candidatus Methylopumilus sp.
CACTCGGTCGAGAGTCGTCTTGCCTGCTGAATTCTTATCTTTAAAAAGCTTAGCTTGGGTCGTTCAGGATGTGGATAGTTAGAACCGCGCTAGAGAAACCATACACGTTTATCGTGATGGCGCTTCTCATCCTGATCACTACCCCACTCGCAGTGATGCGCACTCCGGTCGACGTCTTGCCCGAGATCAACATCCCCGTTATCAGTGTGATCTGGAACTACAACGGCTTATCAGCCCAGCAAATGGGCAATCGCATCACTCAGACACACGAGCGTTCGCTTACGACCACCGTTAATGACATCGAACATATCGAATCGCAGTCATTAGGCGGCATCGCGATCATCAAAATCTTTTTTCAGCCAAAGGCCAATATCCAAACGGCGATCTCACAGGTGGTTGCAGTGTCGCAATCTGTTCTGCGACAAATGCCGCCGGGCATCACCCCCCCTCTCATCATTAAATATACGGCCTCGTCGGTCCCTGTGATTCAACTCGGTATGTCTAGTACTGTGATGGCTGAAAAAGAATTATTCGATGCAGCCATCAATATTCTGAGACCACAACTGATTACGATTCCGGGTCTTGCCATGCCGTTTCCGTATGGCGGTAAGGTACGCGCCGTGTCGGTGGATATCGACCCACAAGCCTTGCTTGCTAAAGGGATGACCTCTTCAGACATCATCAACGCCATCACCACGCAGAACCTCACGCTACCTGGTGGTACGACAAAAATTGGCGATACTGAATTTAATGTGTCGCTGAACTCGTCTCCTCCAAGCATTGCCGAACTCAACAATATCCCAGTGCGAACCGTCGGCGGCGCCACCACTTTTTTGCGTGAAGTTGCGCACGTGCGCGATGGGTTTTCACCGCAAATCAATATTGTTCGGCAAGATGGCCAGCGTGGCTTGCTGCTCACTGCACTAAAAAATGGCGGTGCCTCAACGCTGGATGTCGTCAACGCGGTCAAAGCAAAACTACCTTCATTATTACCTTTGCTGCCCGAGGGGATCGAGGTCAGACTCTTGGCTGACCAATCGATCTTCGTCAAAGAGGCGATTGCTGCTGTCATTCACGAGGCACTCATCGCTGGGGTACTGACAGCACTCATGTTGCTGCTGTTTTTGGGTAATTGGCGCAGCACCCTGATCATTGCCATTTCGATTCCGCTTTCGATTTTCACCTCGCTGATTGCGCTGTATTTGCTAGGTGAAACGATCAACATTATGACGCTTGGCGGCTTGGCACTTGCGGTCGGGATTTTGGTCGATGACGCGACAGTCACGCTCGAAAACATCGAACGACATCAGCATATGGGCAAAGGGCTGTACGAAGCGATTATGGACGGCGCAGGCGAAATCGCCGTACCGACTTTTGTCTCGACGCTATGTATTTGTATTGTGTTTGTGCCGATGTTCTTTTTAGGCGGTGTCGCAAAGTACCTCTTTGTACCGCTTGCCGAGGCCGTGATCTTTGCGATGCTAGCCTCGTACCTCTTATCGCGCACACTGGTACCTACCATGGCGTATCTGTTGTTTAGGCGTGCGACAAGCCAAGGGCTAATCGATCGGGCCATCTCCGCCGTACATGTTCGTTTTAATAATCGCTTCGAAAAGTTTCGTACGGCTTACGTGCTGTTACTGAGCAACTTACTGACCCATCGCAAACAGTTCATCTTTGGTTTTCTGTTCTTTTGTCTTGGGTCGTGTGGCATCTTCGCGTTGCTCGGGCGAGACTTGTTTCCGCTTGTCGATACCGGTGAAATCAAGCTTCACCTGCGCGCGCCTAGCGGCACTCGCGTTGAACGTACGGCGATTATTGCCGACGAAGTGCAAACAGTCATTCGCAAAGTGATTCCAGAAAAAGATCTGGCGGGCATCTTAGACAACGTCGGCCTGCCAAATAGCGGCATCAATCTTTCTTACAGCAGCTCGGGCACAATCGGCGCCTTTGATGCCGACATCATGATCAAGCTTAAGCCGGGCCACCGACCAAGCGAATACTATATGGAGGCTCTGTTACCAGAGCTGCGCAAAAATTTTCCGGAGGTTGAGTTTTTCTACCAACCAGCTGACCTCGTGACGCAGATTTTGAATTTCGGCATACCCGCAGCCATTGATGTTCAGATTGTTGGTGCCAATATCGCCGCCAATCAACAGTTTGCCAGCAAGCTGGTGACTCAAATTGCTCGCGTCAAGGGCGCAGCCGACGTGCACATTCATCAGCGTCTTGACAAGCCTGCGATTGCGCTTAAGATGGATCGCACACGTATGCAAAGCCTGAACCTGACCCCCGCGGATCTGGCACAAAACGTACTGCTGCCGCTGTCGGGAAGTGCCCAAACCACACCTTCATTCTGGCTCAATCCCAATAACAACATCAATTACACAATTCAGGTGCAAGCCCCTCAGTCAAAGATTGAGTCACTGGATGATCTCTTACGTTTGCCGGTCGGCCCGTCAAATGCTGCCGCCTCGAGTGCTTTAGCGGCCGCCAATGCCGCGAGCGGACGCAGCACTCAGTTGCTGGGCAACTTGGTGACCGTATCGCCCACGGCAGAGTTCGCGATTTTGACGCGCTATAACATCCAGCCCTCAATCGATATCTATGCCAACGTGCGCGGTCGTGATCTGGCGGGCGTCGCGAACGATATTCAAAAAATTATGGATGCGGCGCGAGCAGATCTACCACGTGGTAGCCGGATGGTGATGCGTGGTCAAGTCGAGACGATGAAAAATTCGTACACAGGCCTGGGCCTCGGTTTGCTGGCGGCGATCGTGTTGGTCTACCTGCTGATCGTGGTGAACTTTCAATCTTGGTTAGATCCGTTCATCGTGATCGCTGCCCTGATTGCCGCGCTGGCCGGTATCGCCTGGATGCTCATTTTGACAGCCACCAACTTAAGCGTACCCGCGCTCACGGGTGCCATTATGACAATGGGTGTCGCAACGGCCAATAGCGTGCTGGTGATCTCTTTTGCCCGCCAACGCTTGGCCGATGGCCTGCCGGCCTTATCCGCGGCACTTGAGGCAGGCGCAACACGTTTGCGGCCTGTGTTAATGACGGCCTTAGCGATGATTCTTGGAATGGTCCCGATTGCCATTGGTATTGGCGAAGGTTCAGAGCAGAATGCACCATTAGGCCGCGCGGTGATCGGCGGCTTACTATTCGCCACCGTTTCAACCTTGTTTTTTGTGCCGGTTCTTTTTGCGTCCTTTCATCGAATGCTGGCGCTACGCAACGACCAACGAAGAGCACTCACATGACAGAAGAACGCCACGCCCATCAGGGCTTGCCCGAGTTTCATCAACACGGACCCGATCATGATTTGAGCCGCGCCCGAGTGGTGAAGAAGACAAAGATATTTGTCGTTGTGCTGTTGTTGCTGATGGGTTTTGGCTTGGCCAAGACTTTATTGACTCGCTGGTCTTACGGCGACGTACTTGCCCAACGAGTTGAGCAAAACTCCATCATGCACGTGCTGGTCACCAAACCGGCACCGCCCGCCGCGACCGGCCCACACACCAGGCTCGTACTACCAGGCACCTTGCTTGGCATCAACGAAGCACAAATTTACTCACGCGTAAACGGCTACGTCAAACAATGGCTCAAAGATATCGGTGACACGGCAAAAAAGGGCGAAACGCTCGCGATCTTAGATATACCTGAGATCAATAAACAGGTCGAAGAGGCGACTGCTAATTTTCAATTAGCCAAGACAGCATTTGAACGCTGGAAGCGCCTGCGTGCTGAAGACGCCGTGTCGCAGCAAGAGCTCGATGAAAAAACAGCGCTCTTTAGACAAACAGAAGCCGTCTTAAAACGCCTGCGCGATTTGCAAAGTTTTGGCACCGTCGTTGCCCCGTTTGATGGCACGATCACGCGTCGTAACGTCAACATGGGCGACTTGGTGAATGCGGGTAACGTGGGCACAGCACAAGCGATGTTCACGATGGCAAACGTCGACAAGTTGCACGTGTATGTGTACTTGCCTCAAGATCGCGTTGGGCAGATCAAGGTCGGCGACGAAGTGTTAATCACTCAAAACAGTGCACCTGACAAGCCAGTCAGAGGGGTGATTGCACGCACCGCAGGCGCTATCGATGCGATTACACGCTCGCTACAAGTTGACATCGAGATCCCCAATGAAGGACGTGTGTTGATGCCCGGCGCCTACATCGAGGCCACCTTAAAAATTGCGACGGGTAAGCAGCTCATTATTCCGACGAATGCCTTGATTTTTGGAGCGGGCGGCCCGTTTGTCGCCACCGTCAAAGATAATAAGATTTTAAAGAAAAAGGTTTCACTCGGCATCGATTATGGCTTGCAGGTTGAGGTTCGCTCTGGGCTGACAGCTGATGAAGACATCGTCGTAAACCCACTCGATTCGATTACGGATGGCCAGGTCGTCAAAATCGAAACCCCGCCTAAGCGCCCATGAAACGCTCGTTCTCTCTTTGTTTGATTGCCTTGGCCTGCGCGGGCTGCGCGCCGATTGGGCCTGACTATGTGCGCCCAGAGCTTGATATGCCGGCCAATTGGAAAACACTCCCGGGTGCAAACGCGTCTTTATGGAAAATTGCCGAGCCCGCAGATCAGCAACCCAAAGACAAATGGTGGACTCACTTTCACGACAAAACTCTGAATCAATTGATTGAGCGCTGCCTTGAAAACAACAATACTCTACAGGCTTCGCTCGCGCGCTTGGATCAGGCCATCGCACAAAGCCAAGCGCGCGGCGCTGCCTTGCTGCCAACGGTATCGATCACAGGGACTGGTTCGCGCACCTTAACTTCGGCCAACCGACCTACCTCGACCTATGATAGCGTCAATGTTTCAACGGTACAAAACGACTTTAGGCCGGTCGCGTTGATGACCTACGAGATTGATTGGCTAGGCAAGGTCAGGCGCGACGTTGAAGCCTCACGTAATACTGCCGACCAAGCTGCCGCCGACACTGAGAACGTGCGCCTGCTCTTAACGGCGCAAGTGGCGACGTCTTATATTTTGCTTCGGCAATACGATGAAGAAATTCGTGTGCTGACGATGATCGTTGGGTTGCAAGAAAAACTACTCGGGCTGATTCAAAAACGCTACGACCTGGGTGCCGCCGGCCAAACTGAGCTGTCTCAGCAAAAGGCGCTGGTGCAATCAAGCGGCGCGCAACTTGAGTTACTCAATAATCTGCGTAACCTTCAAGAGAATCTACTGGCGACACTCACCGCGACGCCGGCCTCTAGTTTTAAACTACCTGCTGGACGTTTACCGCAAACCTTGCCAGCGTTTCCGGTGAGCGTGCCTTCAACTCTGCTTGAGCGCCGGCCTGATGTCGCTGCAGCAGAACGGGCGATGGCCGCGGCAAATGCTCAAATCGGCGTCGCGAAGGCTGCATTTTTTCCATCCTTGCTGGTCGCACCGGCCTTTATTGGTGGCGACTCAACCAATATCGCCTCTTTGCTCAGTTTGCCCTCGCTGCTTTGGTCGATTGGCATAACGGCCACGCAAACGATCTTTGACTCGGGGCGCACGAGCGCGAATTATCGCTTTGCTCAAGCGGGTTATGCGGCAACGCTGGCCAACTACCGTCAAGTGGTTTTGGTGGCGATTCAAGAAACCCAAGATTCGATGAGCGGCATACAGCAGTTCTCGCGCGCCCGCATTAAACAGGATGAGGCCGTCACGAACTTAAACCGTGCGCTCAGGGTCAGCGCAGTGCGTTACCGCGAAGGCCTTGATACCGCTCAAACATTGGCCTTGCTGCAACAAAACCAACTGACCGCAGAGCGCATCAAGTGGCAGATGCACGGCAATCAGTTTTTAGCCAACATTGCACTTGTAAAAGCGTTGGGTGGTGGCTGGGAAGGCTTCAAACAACCTGAGCCTATTGTTCGGGTTTTTGACGAACCCTCTGGGCTTGTTGAAGGTGCTCAATAGCGTTAGGTTCGGGTCTGAACGACTGTAGCGCTGCGAACCAAGAGACCACTCGACTGAGCTATCAGAGCTTGCGAACGTCGTGCAGGTCTGAGAGCTCAAGATCTCGCAGCTTTGGCGCAGCAAGCCAGCATACGGCCACCACGAATAAAGTCATCGCACCACCAAAAACGATCGAAGCACTCAGGCCCAAGGCGCTTGCGGCCAGGCCTGACTCAAGCGCGCCGATCTCGTTCGACGAGCCAATAAAAATACCGTTGATCGCCGAGATGCGCCCTCGCATTTGATCAGGCGTCATCAACTGCAAGATCGTTGAACGCAACACGACTGAAACGGCGTCGAACACTCCGGTGAAAAACAAGAAGGTCGCCGCCAACCAAAAACTGGTTGACCAACCAAAACCGATCACAGCAAAACCAAAGCCCGCCACAGCACCTAACAGGTAACGCCCACCATGGCGTTGAATCGGATGCCGAGCTAGCCATACACCTGCCAGCACAGACCCGATCGCCGGCGCTGCACGCAATAAGCCTAGTGTCTCTGGGCTGCCTTGCAAAATCTCATCGATAAACGCCGGCAACATGGCGACGGCGCCACCAAATAGCACCGCAAACATGTCCAACGCCATTGCCGCCAACATGATTTGCTTTGAAAATACAAAGCGCAAGCCTTGCACAATACCGGCCCACATCGAGAGTTCACTCGGTTGAATCGGCTCTGCGGTGTAACGCAACAGCCCAACCGCAATGATGGCGAGCAAGGCAAACACCCCAGACGCAATGTAGGCAGATACCAAACCGGGCCACGCAATCAACAAGCCACCCAATACCGGGCCGATCACTTGCGCCCCCTGAAAAATAACCGCACCGATCGCTGAGCCTTGGGCAAAATCCTCGCGCCGCAAGACTTGGTCAAATAACACCTGGTACGTTGGACGAATAAAGGCCCTTGCCAAGCCAGCCAGTCCTATCGCGCCATAAATCAACCAATGCGCGCCTACACCCGAGCGATCAAAAGCGCCCAAGGCAACAGGCACCAACAGCACCGCAATCACCACATGTAAAAGGCAGCCCAACACCGCGATCCGCTTTTTTGACATCTGATCAACGGCGTGGCCGGCGAACAGTGCACTGCAAAAATATGGGATCACCTCGGCCAAACCCATCAGCCCTAAAGACAGCGGGTCTTTAGTGAGCTCATAGATATGCCAACCCGCCGTCACCGCCAGAATCTGGTAGCTCATGGTCAGGCAAGCCCGGTAAAACATTAACTCAACGAACGCGCGTGAAATCAGCATGCCAAGGAGAATATCACCTCCTTCTGTATTCGGCTTGTGCAAGCCTCGGCTCGATAACATCGATTTGCCGCTGAACAATGGTAAATTATCTTTACAATCTTGACGCCGTCAAAGAGAATCACTGACACTTTGTACAAGGTCAGGTAATTTCCTCCCGCTCTGTCAACAAACTAATCTAACAAAAAAATGAGCAACCTCATTGCAATTATTATCGGATTGCTACTGCTTGTCAGCAATCCAACCAAGACCGAATTTGAAGGTTTTGTCAGCAAGCAGATCACCGCAAACATGCCAAGCAAAAATGCGCCAGGCGATCGTTTTGCAAATCAGCTGATCGGCGGGCTTGTCTCCAAACTCGCCTCTGAGGCGACGCAACGAGACAATTACTATTTGTTATCTGTGTACACAGTGGATTTGGCGATGCTGCGCTTGTTTAAACCCGAGCTACCACCAACAGTCAAAATTATTGGCATCGGGGGGCAGTTCATCCCAATCACCGACAACCAGATTTTTAAAAAATCCCTTTGAGCTCAGGCCCTGAGGCCTAAATCTCGAATCTCGCATCATGGATCTTGGCAATTACGGCTTGGCCACCCAGCCGCCGCCAAGAGCCTTAAACAGATCGACACTGGCTTGCAGGCGAGCCGACCGGTTGATCACAAAGGCCAAGTTCGCCTCGTTGGCAACCCTCTGTGATTCAAGCACGTTCAAAAAATCAACGTAGCCCGCTGCGTAACGCAGCGCGGCAAGCTCTTGCGCCTTGGTCGAGGCCTGCACCTGCTGTTGCAGATACTGCTCGGTCTGCAAGGTTTGTTGCACAGAGATCAAGGCATCGCTGACTTCGCCGAAGGCATTTCGAACAACCTTCACATAGCCGCCTAGCGCCTCTTGCTGTTGCGCCTTTGCATACTCCAAACGCCCCTGCAGCAAGCCGCCTGAAAAAATTGGCTGCAGCAAGCCAATCCCTGCTGACCAAACAGAGCTTTGGTCAGTCAAGAAAGAACTAAACGACACACTTTGTGCACCAAACAATCCAACTAAAGAGAAGGTTGGAAACAGCCCAGCAGTCGCCACGCCGACCCGAGCGTTTGCCGCCCTTAAGTCTTGTTCGGCACGATTCACATCAGGTCGACTTTCTACAACAGTCGAGGGTAGCCCCTCAGGAGGTAAAGGCGGCGCAGGCAATTGACGCACATCACCCGCAGAAATCGTTAAATCAAGCTTGCCGGTCAACACGCCTAATTGATTTTGCACAATCGCGCGTTGGCGTGTGACTTCAGACAAGTTAGCTTGCGAGGCCGCCAAGGCGGCCTTTCCTTGGTTAACATCAATCGGTGAAACGAGACCGCCTTGCAGTTTTGCCTCAGCCACTTTGACCGATTCAGTACGCGTACGCACTGAATCTTTTAGCACCGCCATCTGCGCGTCAAGCGAGCGCAAACGCAAATATAGATTCGACACCAGCGCCGAAATCGTTAGGCTGACACTATCTTTTTCATACTGACTAGCAGTTGCCACGGCCGTCGCTGATTCGATATTACGACGCACCCGCCCCCAGACGTCTAACTCATAGGATGTGAGCAGACCGACCTGCGAGGTGTTGGCCTGCACGCCAACACCCGACACCGAAACCGACGGCCCCGACGTTGCACGCGTGCCACTCGCCGTCAAATTTAAAGTCGGATATAACGCAGCACCCGCTTGCACTGCCAGAGACTCAGTCATGCGAATACGAGCTAGCGCGACCTGAATATCGGCATTATCTTGCCGCGCTGCCTGCACCAGCTGGTTAAGCCTCGCATCATCAAAAAGAGTCCACCACTGCGCATTGGCAGGCGCTTGCACCGCACCACCTGCCGACGAGGATGTGGATGCCGTTGCGGATGCAGCTGTTACCGCGCCCAACTCAGGCGCGTTGTAACGCGCGGGTAAAGCAAGGTCTGGGCGTTGATAGTCGGGGCCGAGCAAGCACCCCGAGAGCGATAGCGAAACCACAGTCATCAGTAGCGAACACCGGGCGACGCGCTGCCAAGATATCGCGCTCAAGCGACCTGCAGAGACATTATCTTTGAGCATTTCAGACGCTGCTATTTTACGCAATCGCAACGCGCGCTTGGCCATCAAAACAGGCTTCAAGATTTTTCACCTGTCGTTGAGGTAGGCGCGTTAGCACTCGCTTGTGCAGGGTCAGACGCGGACGCCTGCTTAGCCTGTCTACGCGACATCCAGGTAAAAAACATCGGGACAAAAATTGTGGCAATAAAAGTTGAAGCCAGCATGCCACCAAACACCCCAGTCCCCATCGAGCGGCGAGCAGCAGCCCCAGCGCCCGATGAAATCACTAGCGGAAACACGCCCAGAATAAATGCGAGCGACGTCATCACAATCGGTCGAAATCTTTGCCGCGCCGCAGTCAACGCTGCGTCGATGTTACTCATGCCCTGCTCTCGTTTTTGCGAGGCAAACTCGACAATCAAAATGGCATTTTTTGCCGACAACCCAACGAGCACCACCAACCCAATCTGAAAATAAATATCATTCGGCATGCCGCGCACCCAGACCGCCAGCAAGGCGCCGAAGAAAGCAAAAGGCACAGCTAGTAGCACCGCAAGCGGTAACGACCAGCGTTCATACTGTGCAGCCAGAATCAAAAACACCATCAAGATACCAAACACAAAGGCCACTGCTGAGGTATTACCGGTGCGAAGTTGCTGATACGCCTGCCCAGCCCACGCCAACTCGTAGCCAGGCGGTAATGACGCATTCGCGACGTCTTGCACCAGCTGAATCGCCTCACCCGAACTCACGCCAGGTATCGCATTGCCAAGCACCTTAGCCGCCAAAAATCCGTTAAAGCGCTCGAGCTGCTCGGGCCCAACAATTTGCGTCACTTGAATCAACGCCGACACAGGCACCATACTGCCGTTATCAGCGCGTACGTAGATCTGCCCTAAATCGGTTGGTTGGGCGCGAAATTGGGCATCAGCCTGTAGCTGTACCCGATAGGTTCGACCACTTAAGTTGAAGTCATTGACATACAAAGTACCCATCGTTGCTTGCAGGCTTAGGTACACATCAGAAATCGGGATCCCTAACGACAACGCCTTGGCTTCATCGACCTCAACGTACAACTGCGGCGCAGTCGGCCTAAAAAAGGTATTGATGCCCGTGAGCTTGGGTTGCTTTCTTAAAGCCTCGGTAAAGTTCGTCACCACCTCGGCCAGCTGCTGCGGCGAAGGCTGAACCTTAGATTGCACGTAAAACTCGAACCCCCCCGCTGATCCTAAGCCTCGGATCGGGGGCGGATTAAAGACGAGTGCCATGCCGTCAGGCATGCCCATGCCTAGCCCGGTAAATTTTTTGGCGAGTTGTTCAGCGCTTTCTGTACGTTGATCCCAGTCTTTAAGCGGAATAAAAATGGTGCCAGCATTTGTCTTCAAGCCGCCACCGATAATGTCATTACCGGCGATCACAAAGACACGGGCAACACTTGGGTCTTGCACCACTTTTTCTTGAAAGGACTCGCCCGCTTTTTGGGTACGTTGCAGGCTCGCGCCATCAGGCAACACCAATGCGCTGATCAAATAGCCCTGATCTTCGGCCGGTACAAAGCCGCCGGGCACCAATCTGAACAACACAACCGAGGCCACAATGACAGTGGCAAACACCGACGCACCCAAAATCCGATGATGCAGAGTTTTGTCCACTAACTTGGTATAGCCCTCGGTCAGCGCACCAAACGCCCGATTGAACCACCTAAACACTTTGGGCTCGGTGTGCGTCGGTTTGAGCAACACTCCACACAAAGCCGGTGTCAGCGTGAGGGCGACCACGCCTGACAGCACCACTGAGAGCGCCACGGTGACAGCAAACTGCTGATACAACTTGCCCGCAATCCCCCCTAAAAATGCCACAGGGATAAACACGGCAGACAGCACCAGCACAATGGCCACAACGGCCCCAGACACCTCGCGCATCGCCTCAAGTGCGGCCTCTTTTGGCGCCAAATTGCGCTCAGCCATCAATCGCTCAACGTTTTCAAGTACAACAATGGCATCGTCGACCACAATACCAATCGACAACACCATGGCAAACAGCGTCAAGGTATTGACCGAAAAACCAAAGGCCCACAAACCCGCAAACGTACCGATTAAAGACACCGGTACTGCAATCAAGGGGATCACCGTTGCGCGCCAGTTTTGTAAAAACAAGTACACCACCAAGGCCACCAGCAACATCGCCTCAATCAGCGTAGTCACAACCTCTTTAATTGAGGCATCTACAAATTTTGTCGTATCAAACGGGATGACATAGTCGACCCCAGGCGGAAACTTCTTTTTGACCCCTTCCATTGTTGTGCGCACACGTGCGGCAACATCCAACGCATTCGCACCCGACTGCAAGAAGATCGCCACAAGAGCCGTAGGCTTACCCACCAAGGTCGTGAACGCGTCGTAATTCGCAGCATCAAGCTCAACGCGAGCGACATCCTTTAAACGCAACACGCCGCTTGGCCCACTCGAACGAATCACGATATCGCCAAACTGCTCAGGGGTCACCAAGCGCCCTTTTGCCGTGACCGTGTACACCAATTGTTGCCCCTGCGGTGCGGGCTCTTGCCCAACTTTGCCAGCAACGTTTTGTTTGTTTTGAGACGACACTGCGCTGGCGATATCAGTCGTGGTTACGCCAAGTTGCGCCATACGATCGGGCTGTAGCCAGATCCGCATCGAATAATCTTTCGCCCCTAAAATTTGAGCATCACCCACACCGGGCACACGCTTCAGTTCGTCAAGCACATTCATCAACGCGTAGTTCGACAAATACAGCGACGAGAACTCGTTAGTGGGAGTCGTGAGCGCGGTGACCAATAAAATATCGTTTGAACGCTTTTGTGCTGTGACGCCAAACTGACGCACAATGTCGGGCAAGCGTGGTTCAGCGATCTTGACGCGGTTATTCACGTTCACCGTCGCAATATCAACGTTGGTGCCCACTTCAAAAGTTGCTGTGATCGTCAGCGTGCCATTCGATTGTGCGGTCGAATTGAAATACAACAAATTCTCAACGCCCGAGAGCTGCTCTTCAATTGGCCCGGCCACTGTACGCGTTAAGGTTTCAGTCGAAGCACCGGGGTAGTTTGCCGTAATGATGACCGTGGGTGGCGCGATTGCTGGATACTGAGCAATGGGTAAGCCACGCGCCGCCATTAACCCTGCAATCACAATCGTGATCGAAATCACCCATGAAAAAATCGGGCGATGAATAAAAAAACTAGATAAGCTCATTTGCCCGCTCTGGCATTGGCCGTATTCATTGTTGTATCGAGCGGGATCACAGTCGGTGCGACGACAGCGCCTGGCCGAATCTTGATGATCTGATTGACCACCACGCGATCACCCGGTTTTAAACCCGAGCGCACAATCCAATTTTTTCCAAGCCAAGTCCCCATCGTTAAGGGCGTTGGTACAACCTTGTTATCGGCACCGACTGTCCAAACCATAAACCCACGTTCATTTTGAATGACCGCAGCCTGAGGCACCAAGTAAACGTTTTCTTGCTTGCCTGTGGTTAAGCGAATCTTCAAAAACTGACCGGGCAAAATTTGATTGCTTGGGTTTAGAAACTCAGCACGCATTTGTTGCGTGCCCAATTTAGGGTCAATAAACATTGACAAGAAATTGAGTTTGCCCGGCTGGTCGTAGACATTGCCATTGGGCAAGATGAGCTCGACGCCGACTTGTTGTTGGGGATCCAGACGCCCGCCCGGCAATTGGGAGGTGTCGCTTGCCGAAAGACCAAAGCGTACCCAGATCGGATTGATTTGATAAATTAAAGTGAGCAAGCTGCCATCAATTGCCGTGGTAATCAGGCTACCCTCTGAGCGCAGCGCACGGCCCGAAATGCCAGACACCGGCGCCGTCACTGTGGCCCACGACAGGTTCAGCTGGATCGTTTTGAGATTCGCTTGCGCGACTTCGTTTGCCGAAGTCGCATCGTCATACTCTTTTCGGCTCACGGCCTGCTGGCTAAACAAGCCTTTGAGTCGTGCAGCTTCGCGCGCTGTTTGTTTGGCGCGCGCCTGAGACTCGTCAAGCGCGTTCTTGAAGGACTCGGGATCTAGCTGAAACAAGGGCTGACCCGCGGTGACTGCGCTACCTTCTTCGTACAGGCGCTTCACTAAAATACCGCCGACGCGTGCACGCACTTCAGTCTCTTTGGCGCCTTCGGCCTGTGCTGTGATTTCGAGAATGTTGGGTAGTGTGGTGGGTGTGGCTTCGATGACTGAGACGGGTAAGGCGGGAGGGGCGCCCGCGCCCCCCTGCGCGAAAGCGGTGGCGCTCAGCAATACAGACGCCACAGCGAGCCCGAATGCCCCGCTGAGTTGACGTACGTGCGCCCCAATCGCGAACACGATGACAAGCAACAATCGCCAGCCAAGCAAGGGATGGTCGTTCACTAATTTGACCCCGCGCAGATTATTCTTCGTGCAGACCGCCTGACTCATTGCGCTTTCCTAAACTTGTATAGCCTTCCATTCTATACGGGTTAACCCATAGATGCGTACAACCATCCCCGTTTGAAAGAATACTGTCTGCATGACAGAGAGCAATCCTTGACCAAAAGCTCGGAATACCGAGCCAAGGCAAGGGATTGCCTGAACGAGGGCGGGCAATCTCTGTCCTATCTATCCCTATCTATTTAAGTTGGCGACAAATCTCAGCCGTTACCTCAGAACAAGATGCCAAGCCACCTAAATCTCGCGGGATCGCCTTGCCATTTGCCAAAGTCGCCTCAACGGCGCGTTCGATACGCTCTGCGGCGGTAGTTAAGCTTGCGTCGTTGTGACGATCGCCGAGCCAACGCAACATAAACGAACCTGACAAGATCGTTGCCAGAGGGCTTGCGATATTTTGACCCGCAATATCTGGGGCAGAGCCATGCGCGCCCTGAAACAGGCCATGGTTATCACCGAGCTCGCCCGAAGGGGCGATCCCCATGCCACCCACCGTCGCCGCACCTAAATCCGAAATAATGTCACCGAACATATTTTCGGCCACGATCACGTCATAGAACTCAGGGCGTTTAACCAAGTGCACCGTGATCGCATCAACATAGGCGTAATCAATCGCCACGTCGGGATAGTCTTGCGCCACCTCGTCACAAACGGATCTGAAAAAAGCATAGCTGCGCAAAATATTGGCCTTATCGCACACCGTCATGCGACGCACGCCGTCAGACGGTGCCCCGTTACGCTTGCGCGATAACTCAAAGGCAAATTTGGCGATACGCGAAACGCCCTTACGTGTCAGCACCAGGGTGTCGGTGGCAACCTCACCGCGCAACAGCACGCCCGCGCCACGACTGGCGTAAAGGCCTTCAGTGTTTTCGCGCACGATGATGTAATCGATGTCACCCGACTGGCGATTTTTGAGTGGCGAAAAGTCAGCCTGATATAAACGAATCGGCCGAACGTTGGCGTACAAATCAAGTTTGAAGCGCAACTGCAGGTGCAAGTCGTTGCCGACCTCAGTGCCGTCGGGATACGTCACGCTCGGCAGCCCCGCAGCACCATGCAAAATCGCGTGCGAGGTGTTGCAAGCATCAAAGGTCTCTTGAGGTAATACCTGACCCGTTTTGACGTAGTGCGATGCCCCGCCTGGAAACTGATTGAAAGACAGTAGATTTGAGCCAAGCGCCTCTTTCAAGACGGTGACTGTTGCTGCGCAAACCTCGGGGCCAATACCATCACCTTCGATCGTTGCAATGTTGTACGTTGCCATGCGTTCTCCTGAAATCCGCTGTTATGCACCAAAATGGTTCATTTTTGTCAGTGTTTGTTTTTAACAAGCAATTTAAACATGCACCAACCTCAACATGCACCAGCCTCACCCTAAGTCGAGTTAAGATACGCGGTCAATTTTCAAGGGTTTGATGCACGTTAATCGGTGAATCAACCAGAAACACCACCTTAACAGTAACGCTTGAAGATTGAACGCCTGAGATAGGCGATTTTTTGACTCGGAGCCAAAATGGACAGTATAAAAACAGGTGTCGACGCGCTATTTATCTTATTAGGCGCAATCATGATTTTGGCGATGCACGCCGGCTTTGCTTTTTTAGAGCTAGGCACTGTTCGTGAAAAAAATCAAGTCAATGCACTCGTCAAGATTTTGGTCGATTTTTCGGTCTCGACGATCGCCTACTTTTTCATCGGTTATTCGATCGCTTATGGCACCAACTTTTTCATGGGCGCCGAAGAGCTCGCCGCGAAAAGCGGCTTTGAGCTCGTCAAGTTTTTCTTTTTATTGACCTTCGCTGCAGCGATCCCTGCGATTGTGTCTGGCGGCATCGCCGAGCGCGCAAAGTTCAACCCCCAATTATTGGCCACCTTCTTGCTAGTAGGTTTTGTCTATCCCTTCTTTGAGGGCATGGTCTGGAACCCTGAACATCCCTTTGGCTTTCAAGCCTGGGTAAAGGGTCTGAGCGGTGAAGAGTTTCACGATTTTGCGGGCTCAGTGGTTGTGCACGCCGTTGGGGGCTGGATCGCCCTGCCGGCGATTTTGCTGCTAGGCGCACGCCAAGGCCGCTATCGTAAAGACGGCCGTATGTCCGCACACCCGCCCTCTAACGTGCCCTTTTTGGCCTTAGGCGCTTGGATCCTGACGGTTGGCTGGTTTGGCTTTAACGTCATGAGCGCGCAAACCATCGACAAAATTAGCGGCCTCGTCGCCATGAACTCGTTGATGGCCATGGCTGGCGGCACCTTAGCCGGTTGGTTCTTTGGCAAAAACGATGCGGGCTTTAGCTATAACGGCCCCTTAGCAGGCTTGGTGGCAGTGTGTGCCGGCTCTGATTTGATGCATCCCTTAGGGGCGCTGGTGGTCGGGTTGGTGGCGGGCGCACTGTTTGTCTTAGTCTTTACGCTTGAACAAAATCGCTGGAAAATCGACGATGTGTTGGGCGTGTGGCCGTTGCACGGTTTGTGCGGGGTTTGGGGTGGTATCGCCGCTGGTATCTTTGGGCAAAAAGCACTCGGAGGCCTTGGGGGGGTGAGCCTATCGGCTCAACTGA
>JAIPCU010000056.1 GCA_021738045.1 Candidatus Methylopumilus sp.
CGCAACCATTGCGCCAGCGGGGTCAGATAAAACATTTCGCCCAAATGCACACCTAACTTAAACAAGCAGTGCTCATGAATCGGCAAGGTTGCGCAGCAACCGATGTGGCTGGTGGCCGGATGCGCTTCGACAGCGTAGTTATCGGCCATCAAGACAACCAACTGACTATCCGTAATCCAGTTCAACAGTTTTTTATCGCGACCATCCATCGCCGCACAACTATTGTTCAGCAGCTGAAGATCAGGCTGACCCTTCATATCCATCAGCATCTGCGCAAAGCCGGTGTGAAGGCAAACCATGTCGCCTTTTTCAACCACAACCTTGTCTTGCTCCATGATGCGCATCAAGGTGTCGTAAGTGATGTTTTCGCGCTTGTTGCCAAAGTGCGCATGAAAATCAATCATCACGCCACGACCTTGCACACAAGATTCGGCCATATTCTGTATGCCCAGAGCAATCGCGTTTGAGGTGCTGCGCTGATCACCCGGCAGGGGCACGCCCGCATCTTTTCCGTCGGTGGGGCCTTGAATGTCTTTTCCGGCGCGATAGCCGTTGTAGTAAACGGCCTCAGGGATGCCGTCGTTATTTGCATCAAACAGCGAACCCACATGCGCTAAGCTGTCCCACTGCGTTGAGTACTGCAGATGCATCACAACCAGATCGTCGCTGATGACATCGGTATGCTGATCATTGTCGGCAAACAGGCGATAGTTCATGTTGGGCCGCCCTTCGCGCAACGTCGGACGTATGACGGGCGGAAACCGCCGCGGGTTCAACAAATTACTCCCCGGCAGATCCAGCGGTAGGCTCAAGCAAAAAGGGATCCCGTGCTCAACCTCAGCCACACCCTGTTTGATTTTTTCAGGTGTCAGCAAGTTAATCCGGCCGCGCTGGTCATCGGGCCCAAAATCGCCCCAAGTCGAGCCTTCTGGACGCTTTACCCATCTTGTTGAGCTACTCATGCTGATATCTCCGGTTGTTTTATTGATTGATCGATTATCACTCGCGGCGTGGGTGCAACATGCCCATAAGACACCTAGGGATAACCCTTGTCACCCAACAAACCTAACCGCTACAAGACCGATGCAATCGGCTGACGAAAGATGGCATTCAAGAGCGCCGGGCTCGAGCGACACCGCTTAAGTGGCAACTTCAGGTCCAACTGATCGGTCGCACCAAAAATAAAAGCCCAGTCACTTTCATGACTGAGCTTCTGATTTACCAAAAAAGACTATATAAAACTTAGGCTTTTTTGACTTTCTCAAGCATTTTGAACACGCCTTTAGGGGCGTTGACGAACAGGCGCTTGAAGGCCTTGCCTAAGCAACGGCGCTCGAGCGTGTTGCGGCGCGTACGTTTTGTTTCTGAAGCCATAGCAATTCTCCGGTAGGGAACCTGTAATAGTACTCTAAAAGCTGCGGACGCAGGATCTTGATGGCTTTAGGGGTATTAATCGATCAGAAGCCGATTCGAGCAGCCGCCGCTTTAAAATCACCTTATGAACCCAACTATTCGCATCACTGGCGCGCGCCAGAACAATCTCAAAAATCTTGACCTCACCCTGAACACCGGCGACTTGACCGTGATTACGGGCGTGAGCGGCTCGGGCAAGAGTTCACTGGCCTTTGATACGTTGTATGCCGAGGGGCAGCGGCGCTACGTCGAAACCTTCTCGCCCTACGCGCGACAGTTTTTAGACCGTATGGATAAGCCGGTCGTTGATCGCATTGAGGGCATCTTGCCCGCGATCGCGATTGATCAAACCAACCCAGTCCGCAGCTCACGCAGCACCGTGGGCATCATGACCGAACTCAATGACCACTTGAAGCTGCTGTTTGCGCGCGGCGCACAGTTGAGCTGTCGGGGCTGTGGCCAAGCGGTCTGCCGCGACAGCACCGCATCCATTTTTGCCGCTGTGGCTGAGCGCTCTGCCAAGTCGGGCAATCCGCGCTTAGTGGTGACGTTTCCGGTTCAAGTACCCGTCAACTTTACCGAAGATGAAGTGCGCGGCTTTTTGGATCAACAAGGCTACACCCGCATACACGCAGACGAAAACCCGACGCAGCCCAACACAGTCACTGCCGCCGTTTCAGCCAAGCCTGCCAAAAAGACGACAAAAAAATCAGCCACGCTATCGCCCCAATTGCGCACGTTGCGTGTGGTGCAAGACCGGTTTCGCTTTGAGGGGGCTGAAGCATCGCGGGTCATGGAGGCCTTTGATATTGCCTTAAAGATGGGCAACGGCTTAATCGCCGTGCATGCGCTTGATCAAGACGGCGCTGACACAGAGGCCTGGAAATTCAGCGACAAGCTGCACTGCGCTGACTGCAACATCAGTTATAGCGACCCTTTACCCAGCACATTTTCGTTTAACTCGCCGCTTGGCGCCTGCGAGGCCTGCCGCGGTTTTGGTCGCGTCATCGGGATTGATTTTGGTTTAGTCATCCCCGACGAGAACAAAACGCTCGAGCAAGGTGCCGTGAAGCCCTGGCAAACACCAAGCTACAAAGAGTGTCACGAAGAGATGCTGAAGTACGCCAAACGTGCCAACGTTTCGGTCAACACCCCGTGGCGCCATTTGCCACAAGAGCATAAAGATTGGGTGCTAGATGGCGACCCACTTTGGAAAGGCGGCAGCGGCGCCTGGAAAACCCAATGGTACGGCGTACAAAAATTCTTTAACTGGCTTGAGACCAAGTCATACAAGATGCATGTGCGAGTGCTGCTGTCAAAGTATCGAAGCTATACCCCCTGCCCAACCTGTCATGGTGCGCGCTTAAAGCCCGATGCGTTGCTCTGGAAAATCGAGCACAAATCGATTCAAGATTTGATGCTGACCCCGATCGTGCAATTACGCGCGTTTGCCGATACGCTGAGGTTTGACGGTGGGCTAGATGCCGCAATGGATCTAGTGTTGACCGAGGTTCGTGCACGCCTGAAGTTTTTGTGTGACGTTGGCTTAGGATACCTGACGCTTGATCGACAAAGTCGCACGCTCTCGGGTGGTGAGGTGCAACGGATTAACTTGACCACTGCACTGGGCACCTCGCTCGTCAATACGCTCTTTGTGCTCGATGAACCCTCGATCGGTCTGCACCCACGTGATATCCACCGCGTGGTTGAAGTGATGCATCGCTTACGTGACGCAGGCAATACTTTAGTGGTGGTCGAGCATGACCCACAGGTGATGATCGCTGCCGATCGTGTCATTGACGTGGGCCCAGGCCCCGGCGAACGTGGTGGCCAAATCGTCTTTGATGGCACCCCACTTGAACTGCGTGACGCCACAACCTTAACCGGCAAATACATGGGCGGCCGCATGAAGGTCGAGGCACCCAGGCCTTTACCCGTTGCGGCTAACACGCCTCGCCTGCTGCTTGAAGGCGTGACCGCGAATAATCTCAAAAACGTTTCGATCGAAATCCCCCTTGGTCGCTTAGTCTGTGTCACGGGCGTCTCGGGTTCGGGTAAATCGACCTTGATTCAAGATGTGCTCTACCCAGGGTTACTCAAGATCATGGGTAAACCCACCGAGTCGCCCGGTGCCTTTGATCGTATCCTGGGTGCCGAGCAACTGGCCGAAGTTGTGATGGTCGATCAGGCCCAGATTGGCAAAACTGCACGCTCAAATCCGGCCAGTTATGTTGGGGCGTTTGACCCAATTCGCAAACTATTTTCTCAAGCGCCCGTTGCGCGCGAGCGCGGCTACACCGCCGGCACCTTTAGCTTTAACAGTGGCGACGGGCGCTGCCCGACCTGTGGTGGCACGGGCTTCGAGCATGTTGAGATGCAGTTTTTATCCGACATTTATATTCGCTGCCCAGATTGCGACGGCAAACGTTTTCGACCTGAAGTGCGTGAAGTTGAGATCGAGCACCTTGGCCGACGTGCGTCGATCGATGCCGTGCTCGATATGACAGTCTCTGAAGCCCTTGAGTTTTTTAAAGGGTTGCGCGATGTGCAGCTTGGCCTCGCGCCACTTGAAGATGTCGGGCTTGAGTACGTCAAGCTCGGCCAGCCAGTGCCCACGCTGTCGGGTGGCGAGGCGCAACGCTTAAAGCTCGCGGGCCACTTAGCCGAAGCGGCGCGCAGCGGTATTTCAACCGCCAAACTTGCCAAGAAAGGCAGTTTGTTTTTATTCGATGAGCCGACCACCGGTCTGCACTTTGACGATGTCGCACGCTTAATGCGTGCCTTCAGAAAATTACTCGGTGCTGGACACACACTGCTAATCATTGAGCACAACCTGGATGTGATTCGTGCTGCAGACTGGGTGATTGATTTAGGACCAGAGGGTGGCGATGCTGGCGGTGAGTTGATTGTCTCTGGTAGCCCTGAAACGGTCATGGCACACCCAACTTCGCACACCGGTGCAGCGTTGCGCGAGTACGCAGTTGCCATGACACCTGACGCGATTGGAGCGTCAGTGCTCGACGTTCAAGCAACCGACGATCCAAGACAAGCCGCCCGCGCGCTACGCGAACCCGCTGACGCAACGAGTCACTCTTCAGGTCGTTCGCTACAAACCGTCTTAAAAGAAAAACGCCGCGCTGCCACCAGCATTGATATCTTGCACGCACGCGAGCACAATCTTAAAAATATCAGCGTCAGTATCCCGCACGATAAGTTCACTGTCATTACGGGGGTGTCGGGTTCAGGTAAGTCCACGCTAGCGTTCGATATCTTGTTTAACGAAGGGCAACGCCGTTATCTTGAGTCGCTCAACGCTTATGCACGCGCGATTGTGCAGCCGGCTGGCAAACCTGATGTCGATGCTATTTTTGGCATCCCACCCACGGTGGCAATCGAGCAGCGCACCAGCCGCGGCGGTCGAAAGTCGACCGTTGCCACGATGACTGAAATTCATCATTTCTTGCGTCTGTTGTACATGAAGCTGGGTACACAAATGTGTCCGCAGTGTGAAGTCAGTGTTGAACCCCAAAGTGCCGATCAGATTGTGGCCCGGATCATGCGTGACCATAAGGGACAGCGTATCGGTTTGCTGGCGCCTTTAGTCACGGCTCGAAAAGGTTACTACACCGATCTTGCAAAATGGGCTGCTGGCAAGGGCTACACCCATCTACGGGTAGATGATGAATTTATTGGCACCGCGAAATGGCCACGCTTAGATCGCTTTAAAGAACACACCATTGAATTACCCGTGGCTGACCTAGTCGTTGGTACCGACAACGAAGCACAACTGCGTGAAGGCGTGCGCAGCGCGCTCGAACACGGTCAAGGCGTCATGAGTGTGGTGTCGTCGCTCGACCGATTGCACGCAAATATGTCAGCCAAGCTCGATCAAACGCATTTCTCGGTCAAGCGTGCATGTCCAAGCTGTGGCACAAGCTTTCCAGAGCCTGACCCACGTATGTTTTCATACAACTCAAAACACGGTTGGTGCCACGGCTGTTTTGGCACAGGCTTAAAGCTGCAGGGGTTTGACGAAGCACAAACTGGCGAAGAAACCGCTTGGAACGCCTGGTACGAAGGCGAAACGACCACGTGTACTAGTTGTCATGGCGCGCGCTTAAATCCGATTTCACGCGCGGTACTCTGGCGCGATAAATCGATTGCCGAACTTGCGGGCTTGGCCGTCTCAGACGCCCATACCTTTTTTACAGCTTTAGTTTTGCGCGGACGCGATGCAGAGATTGCGCGTGACATCTTGTCTGAGATTCGTGGTCGTCTGCAATTTATGCAAGAGGTGGGGCTAGGCTATCTGGCCTTAGATCGCGCCGCACCAACGCTGTCTGGCGGTGAGGCGCAGCGCATCCGCCTGGCTGCGCAACTGGGGTCAAACATGCAGGGCGTTTGCTATGTGCTTGATGAACCCACGATTGGTTTACATCCGCGCGACAATCGAATCTTACTAGGGGCTTTGTCGCGTTTAGAAAAGAACGGCAACACCTTAGTCGTGGTTGAGCACGACGACGACACCATTCGCCGCGCCGAGCACATCATTGACATCGGCCCTGGCGCAGGGATTCGCGGCGGACGCGTAGTGGCCCAAGGTACTTTACAAGACCTGATGGATGCACCAGAATCCACAACAGGACATTACCTTAGACACCCCTTGGCACATCCTCTGCAGCCGCGCAGACCGGTGGCAAAGGATACGCCGATGATCACGGTCAAGGGCGCAAAGCTTCATAACTTGCGTCACCTGACGGCACACTTTCCGATCGGACGCCTGAGCGTGGTCACAGGTGTATCAGGGTCAGGAAAATCAACGTTAGCCCGTGAGGTGTTACTCGATAACCTAGGTGCGGCAGTTTCGCTGCGCGCCGATCCTCAATGGCACGGCTGTGAAAGCATCGAGGGCTGGAAAGCAATCGATCGCGTACTTGAAGTCGATCAAACGCCGATTGGTAAGACGCCACGCTCGTGCCCCGCCACCTATATTGGCTTTTGGGATGATGTGCGAAAGCAATTTGCCGACACCCAAGAGGCGCGGATTCGCGGCTGGGGTGCAGGACGCTTTTCGTTCAACACGGGCGATGGTCGCTGCCCGTTGTGCGAAGGGCAAGGCATGCGCACGCTTGAGATGAGCTTTTTGCCAGACATCAAGGTGCCCTGCGACGCTTGCGGTGGCGCGCGCTTTAATACCGATACCTTGGGTGTACGCATGCGCGAGAAGCACGCAGGTGAGGTGCTGTCGCTTGAAGTCGATGATGCGATTGGCTACTTCGCCGCACATCCAAAAATTCGCCATCCACTGCAACTGATGCAAGATGTAGGATTGGGCTATATCACGCTCGGGCAACCCTCACCCACACTGTCGGGGGGTGAAGCGCAACGGATTAAGTTAGTCACTGAACTGGCAAAAGCTCGGATGACGGAAGGCGTGATCACCACCGGTCGTGCCTCGCGCCTGCCGCATACACTTTACGTGCTGGATGAACCAACCGTTGGTTTATCCATGGCAGACGTCGAAAAGCTGATCCGTGTATTGCACCGACTGGTTGAGGCTGGCAATACCGTGGTGGTAATTGAGCACAATCTTGACATCATTGCTGAGGCAGACTGGCTGTTGGATTTGGGCCCAGAGGGCGGTACAGGTGGTGGCAAATTAGTGATCGAAGGGACGCCTGAGCAAGTGATGAAGGTGCGTGCAAAATCGCACACGGGCGAAGTGCTTCATGAGTTTATGCATCGTGCTTAATGGGCGACCAGCGTGACGCGATGCCGTTTTGAAGATCGACTGGCGGGCGAAGCGAAGGTCTTGTCTGGGTTACGCCAACGCATCACCGCACGCAACTCGGTCGAACTGCCTGCTGCCTTTGCTGCCATACAGGCCGCACAAAGCGCCGGACACTGGATCGCCCTCATGCTCGACTACGAGCTCGGCGAGTGGTTTGAGCCAGCGCTGCAACCAACCACGCGCGCGGCGCAAGCTGAGCTGCCAACACCCACTGGTGCTGCGCAAACTCACCTCAAGCCGCGTAGCCGTTTTACGGCACTCGTCTTTGATTCAGTCACGATTGAAAAGCCTTGGAGCCTCAGCCATATCGAGAGGACTGAGGCTAAGGCTAAGACTGAGGCCGGGATTGAAATCGTGACTGAGATGGAGACCGGCGCCACAACACCGGCCTCAATTACCTCAGTCACCGCAAGTCTGTCGCAAGCCGATTACTTTGACAGAATTCAAACAATCAAAGAATGGATCGCGCAGGGCGAGGTCTATCAAATCAATAGCACCTTTGCCCTAAACGTATCCACACAAGGCTCTGCACAAGCGCTGTATCGTCAGCTCGCCAATCAACACCCAAGCGCGCATGCCGCGTTTATCGAAGACGCTGAACAAACAGTGTTGTCGTTTTCACCAGAGTTGTTTTTGCAACGTCGCGGCACAACGTTAATCACTCGCCCAATGAAAGGAACCGCCCCTCGCTCAAACGACCCGCTTGAAGATCAACGTCTTGGTCAAGGCTTACAAGCAAGCACAAAAGACCGCGCTGAAAATTTGATGATCGTCGACCTATTGCGCAATGATCTGGGGCGCATTGCGATACCTGGGACAGTGATTGCAGAACCTTTGTTTTCGCTTGAAGCGTATCCCTCAGTCTGGACCATGACCTCGACCATTCAAGCGACGATTGCAGCCAAGACCTCGCTTGAGACAATCTTACGGGCACTCTTTCCGTGTGGCTCGATCACCGGTGCACCTAAAATCGCAGCGATGAAACGCATACAACAAACTGAAGCGCAAGCGCGTGGTTTGTATTGTGGCAGCCTTGGCTGGCTGGCCCCCAATGGTGATTTCTCGCTGAATGTCGCCATTCGCACACTGCTACTCAAGCAAGACGGCAGCGGTTTGTATCACGTCGGCGGCGGAATTGTGCACGACTCGGTCGCAGCACTTGAGTGGGACGAATGCCACTGGAAAGCTCGAATCGTTATTGACCACTGCCCAAAAAAATGAACAACGAGTGCCACCGCTTTGAATTAATTGAAACCATGCGCGCCGATTCGCAAGGTCAAATCCCACTGTTTCTCGGGCATTTGCAACGCCTGCAAACGTCTGCACTGAGCCTGGGGTTCCACTGGCCTGGCCGCGTCGCCGTTGAGCAAGCGGTTCAAAACGCTCTATTAAAGATGACAGTGTCAACTGAGAACACTCGGGTGCGCCTCTTAATGACACCCAACGGCGAGCTTCACGTTACAACCGCACCGCTGCCTGCGCTGCAGGCCCGCCCATTGGTGGCGCTTGCAGCGCTCACACTTGATAGCCATGAGTCACTGCTTCAGCACAAAACAACCCACCGCCCTTGGTATGACCCGACAACACAGTGGCTCAACGCACATCACGATTTTTTTGATTTAATTTTTGTGAACGAGCGCGCTGAGTTGTGCGAAGGCAGTCGCTCAAATATTTATCTTAAGCAAGACAACGACTGGGTGACGCCGCCTTTAGCCTGTGGCTTACTGGGCGGCGTCATGCGAGAGCATTTGTTAAGCACGCATCAAGTACGAGAAGCTGTACTGACACGCACTGATTTTGAACAACCGGCAGCTCGCCTCAGGCTATCCAACGGACTGCGCGGTTGGTTTGACGTGCAGCGCGCCGAATCATTCTTTCCAGGGCGCGACTTTCCATAGCTCAAGCAGGTCTTTTTCGGTAGAGACCAGTTCTTTTTCATAAGCCGCCGGGGCGAGGTAGCGCACAGGGGCAAACAACAAGGCAGCTTGCTTTAAATAACCAGGGTCGGCAGCGGCTTGAGCCACTGCCTTGACCAGTTTTTCACGAACGTCAGCGGGTAATCCTTTCGGTGCCGCAAGCCCACGCAGTGACGCGCTCTCCATCTGAAACCCCTGCTCTGCAAACGTGGGGGTACCAGGCGCCAAGTTTGTGCGCTTAAGTGACATTTGACCCAACATACGCATGGGGGCGCCACCTTGCATAAACTGCAGCGCTTCTCCGACGTTGATCGCCCCAACCACTAACTGCCCGGTCAGAATGCCGCTACGGACTTCAGCCGATCCTTTGTAAGGGATGTGCGTCATTTTGACGCCAGCAGCGCGTTCAAAAAATAGCATCGCTAAATGGTCATCAGAACCAACGCCTGTCGAGCCCACGGTCACTTTACCGGGGTTTGCCTTCGCGTACGCCACCAGGTCTTTTAGGTCTTTCATGGGGCTCGCGCTGTTCACAGTGAAAGCACCTGGATCGTCTACCAAATTACCGATCAAATCAAAACCTCGCCAGGTGTAGTTGGCCTGACGCTCAATTGGAATCGAAATCAAATTGGGGGTATTCAAAAAGCCGATGGTGTAGCCGTCGGGTGTGGCCCTTGCGAGTTCTGTAAATCCGATCGCACCGCCCGCCCCCGCTTTATTGCTCACGACAATTCGCGCATCGTTGCCCAGGTATTTTTCAACATAGGGTGCGATCAAGCGGGCGATTAAATCAGTGCCACCGCCTGGCCCATAGGCCACGAGCATGGTGATGGGCTTCTCGGGGTAACCTGCCGCGCTTGCCGTTGCAGTCATGCCTAACAACAACACCCCAGAGAATACAGCTCGCTGAACAAAGTTCTTCAGAAAATTTTTCATCGTATAGTTCCCGTGTTAAGTAAAGTTTCAGTACTAACCAAACATCTTCTTGTAGCGTTCAAGAAATACAGGCCAAACTTCTGGGTTCGCCATGCGCGGGGCGCGTTGACCTTTCAACATGCCCTCGATCTGCTCGGCCGCCATCGAGGCCGCATTACGTCGCGCCTCGTGGGTCACACCCGCAATATGATAGGTTGCCGTCACGTTGGGTAAAGACAGCAAAGGGTTATCTTGTGCCGGAGGTTCAACCGACCACACATCCAGCCCTGCGCCCGACAAGTGGCCGTCACGTAAGGCCTCGTATAACGCCTTTTCGTCATGGATACCGCCACGCGCTGTTGACATAAACACAGCACCTTTTTTCATAGCGCGGTATTGCTCGGCACCAAAATAGTTCAGCGTTTCTGGCGAACGTGGGCAATGCACGGTGATCACATCCGCTTGCGTCAGCAACTCGTTGAAGCTGACCGACTTTGCGCCACGCGCCTGAATCTCTTCATCTGATAAAAAGGGGTCGTGACCGATAATGTTCATCCCAAACGCCTTGGCCAACTGAGCTACGCGTCGGCCAATATTGCCCAGCCCAACGATACCAAGTGTCAAGCCACGAATCTCGTTACCCATTAAATCTTCACGCGTGGTGTACGCGTTGGCACGCATGATGCGATCACACGCCGTGATACGGTGTTTAACCGACAACAACAAACCTATCGCATGTTCAGCAACCGAGTCGGCATTGCAACTCGACTGATTCACAACCAACACACCGTGGCGGTTACAGGCCGCGAGATCAATCGGATCGTAGCCCGCGCCCGAGGCCGAGGCGCACAACAAGTTCGGGCTCTTTTTAATCAAGTCGTCATTCACCCACCACTGAGGCGGCACCTCGTCGCGCGCTGCACAGATGTGATACACGTTAGTATTTTTAAATACCTCGAGCGTTTTCTTCTCATCATCCGAATAGCGACAAACGGTGAGATCAATATCAGCGACGCCTTTCAGATGCTGATCGAACACAGGGTTTATCCAAAAATCAAAACGTACGACTTGCTTTTTCATATTGTCTCTCAAAATAATTCTTGAATTTTTGTGATTACCTTCAACCCGCCACCTTCAGCCTGTTGCCTACGGCAACGAGCACTTTTGAGGGAGGGAGCCCTCTCGACCTAAGTCGAGTAAGGCCTCAAATCGAGTTATTTCAAAACACCCTTGGCACGTAAAGCCTGGTCTACCCACGAGCGATCAAGCGTACCCTTCGCAATTTGTGCAAGGATATTTTTTTCTTTTTTCTCAACCGCTTCAACCAACTTGGCTAACGCATCGGCACCTTCAGGACGAATCGCAAACAAGCCGTCATCGTCGCCCACAATGATATCGCCGGGGTGCACAACCATGCCGTCGATCGATACTGTCACGTTGATTTCACCTGGGCCTTCTTTGTAGGGGCCACGATGCGACACTGAACGTGCGAACACTGGGAATTTATTTTTACTAATACTATCGACATCGCGGATCGGACCGTCAATCACCATGCCTGCGATCTTTCGACTCGCGGCCAGTGTCGACATGATTTCACCGATGATGGCATTGCGCTGCGGGCCACCCGCATCCACCACAATCACGTCACCAGGCGCAGCCATATCAATCGCTTTATGCACCATCAGGTTGTCACCTGGCGCGGTTTTGACCGTAAAGGCGCGGCCTAAGATTTTTCCACCCTTATGGAAGGGGCGTAAATCGACGGTGCCGTTTGTGCGGCTCATCACATCGCTGATGTTGGCCACAGCAAGCTTTGCAAACCGCTTAAGTGTCGCATCGCTGACTGTATGTTTGTGGGTGTGAATCGCGAATCCGAGTTGTGACATGTCTGCTCCGGTGTGGTGTGTTGAATATATAAAATTTTGAAAGTCTAAAAGACTAAAAGTCTAAAAAAGAACGTTCTAACGCGCCGCACGCCCAACATACAGCAACGACTCCGGCGTCAACTCACTGAGTTGATTAATGCCCATCATCGCCATATTACGCATGACCTCTTGTTGTAGCAGTGAAATCCCATGGGAAACTCCCTCTGGCCCACCGACTGCCGCCGCATAATTAAAGGGCCGGCCTAAAAACACACTGCGAGCGCCCAAGGCCAAGGCCTTCATCATGTCGCCGCCGCGCCGCACGCCGCTATCAAGCATGACCGGACCATCTTTGAATTGCTCAACAATCTGTGGCAATACACGCAATGGGGCGACTGCCCCATCTAATTGCCGGCCACCATGGTTTGAAACAATCACACCGTCCATGCCGTACTGCCGGGCAAGTGCAGCATCTGCGGGGTGCAGGATCCCTTTAATGACTAAGGGGCCTTTCCAACGCTTACGAATGTCGCGCACATGATCCCAACTCAATTGCCCACGCGCTGAGAAATCGCGCGCCACATTGGCTGAAATAATGGGCGCACCGCGGGTCGCAAAAGAGTTTTCAAAGTGTGGCATGCCGTGATGCCACAGTGTTTTGAGCAGCGTGCCAAACAACCACCGCGGATGGGTCACACCCTGCCAGGCCAGGCGCAAGTTAGGTTGCAACGGCGTTGAAAAGCCAGTGCGAACATTATTCTCGCGATTCGATGAAGCCGGTGTGTCAACTGTTATCACGAGGGTATTGAAGCCGGCCGCGTCAACCCGATCGATCAAAGGAGAGATGTCTTCGGTCTTGCCATGCAAATACGCCTGAAACCATGCATCGGGAGCACGCTCGATGAGTTCTTCCATTTTGATCAATGACGAGCCGCTCATGATCATCGGGATATTGGCTTGCTTGGCCGCCTCGGCCAAGACGATGTCTCCGCGGTACGCCGACATCGCGGTGATCCCCATCGGCGCCATGCCAAACGGAGCGCTGTAGGTCTTGCCAAAAATTTCAACCTGCTGATTGCGGTTTGAAACATCGACCAGCGTGCGCGGAATAAATTCGTACTCGGTGAAAACATCCCGGTTGTCCTGCAACGAATGACAATCCTCGCAGGCTCCTGATACATAGCCAAAAATCGGACGCGGCAAGCGCTTTTCAGCTTCGCGTTCAAAATCTGCCATCGATAATATTTTTGCTAAGGCTTTACTTTGCGTCATGTTTTTGTCGTGATCAGTTGTTGTTATTCGTTTTCGTCTTAGGTAATACGTTCTGATTTGTCGTTTTATGTTTTAGTGATTGACTCGCGTGCTTGATGAGTCATTTTCATTTGTCATGATTAACGCGCCGCCGCGACCTTTGCCGACAATATAGTATTCACTGCTTCTGCCGCGGCTGCAAATCCCATTGCTGCTGTGACAGTAACCGTTGAACCATACCCAGCGCAAGACAGCCCTTGCAAAGCCTGCCCCTCTGCCTGTTGCTGCCACACCTCAGGTAACCGAGTGGGTTGGTCAACCCACAGCACTCGCACCCCCATTTTAGGCACTCGCTTGAGCGCTTTGCCAGAGGCGTTGGACGCGCGCGCAAAACGGTGGTCACGCCTTAAGGTATTGCGTACTCTGGCCAATAAGGCGTCATGCGTGGCCTGGGCAAGGTCGCCCACCTGCAAAGCCAATGAATTGGTTTTTCCGCCAGCGCCACCGCACACGATTAAGGCTTGCTGCCGCGCCCGCGCCTGCAACACCATCGCGATCTTGGCGGCAACTTGATCGGTGCAATCAAGCACAACATTCAGTTCAGCGGGCAGAAGCTGCTGCACGTTGTCAGGCGTTAAAAAATCATCCACTAACGTCAAACGGCATTCGGGGTGAATGCTGTGAATTCTTTGGGCCATCGCCTCAATCTTTGACTGCCCCAAGGTCTCAGTCAGTGCATGCACTTGGCGGTTGATATTGGATTCGGCGACATGGTCAAGATCGATCAAGGTAAGCGCGCCCACGCCGCTGCGCGCAAGCGCTTCAGCAGCCCATGACCCCACACCCCCAATCCCCACCACGGCAACATGCGCGTGCTGCAGCGCAACGCCAGACTGCGCGCCGTAGAGACGATCAAGCCCACCGAAACGGCGCTCTGCGTCAGAAGTGTGGCTCAATTGCTCTGTTACGAGGTCTTTTTGCATGATCTACCCAAAAAACCGCACGTCGCGCTCGACAAGAGCGCGACGGAGGAACACAATTTACCCTTAATACTGTGAGCATGCCGCCCCCTCAACCTTCGCCCCAATCCTTACCGTCTGCTTTTGCCAGCGCGGGAATTCTGTGTCTGTTGATCATGCTCGTGCACATTGCGATTTCGGGCGGAAGAGTTGCCGTTACCCTAACCGCACTCGAACTCGGCCGCTCAACGCTCGAGGTCGGCGTACTGATCGCTGTGTTTGCACTGCTACCCATGCTTTGTTCGGTCCAAGCCGGTCGTTTAATTGATGCCATCGGGCCTTACAAGCCCATGCGGGCAAGCGCGATCCTGGTCATTGTGGGGGCCTTACTGCCCTTCGCCTGGCAAAGTCTACCGTCTCTGATGATTGCGGCGGTGTTGATTGGTTCGGGTCACATGACCTTTCAAATCGCGGTGCAGCGCCAGATGGGTCAAAGCACCGGCGAAGAGCGCCTACGCAATTTTTCGTGGCTTTCGTTAGCAATGGCTACCTCGGGGCTCGTCGGCCCGCTCGTCGCCGGCATCTCGATTGACCATCTGGGGCACCGCAGCGTCTTCGCCTTGTTGGCCCTCTCGCCGATCCTGTGTTTTGTGGGTGTCTTGCGCATGAAGCGCTACTTAGTCACCTCGCATATCAAAGCGCCCCCAAGCGAAGTCAAGCGCAGCGTCACCGACCTGTTTGCTAGCAAAGAACTACGCAGAGTGTTTATTGCGAACATGCTGCTTTCAAGTGCCTGGGATACGCACGGCTTTGTGGTGCCAATTTTTGGCGTCAATGCGGGTTTGTCGGCCACCACCATTGGGCTTATTTTGGCGGCTTTTGCCTCTGCCACAATCGTCATCCGCATCGTGCTGCCCTGGATTCAACGCCACGTTCGCCCGTGGCAACTGATTCATGCTGCCTTACTCGCCTCGGGCATTAATTTTTTGCTTTACCCGCTCTTATCCCAAGTTTGGATTTTGATGTCGATGTCTTTTGTGCTTGGGCTGGCGCTGGGCTCGACGCAACCCGGAATTTTGGCACTGTTGCAGCACCATGCTCCGGCGGGTCGTGCAGGCGAAGCATTTGGTTTGCGCATGGCTTTGATTAACGGCTGTCAAGTGACGCTGCCACTGGCCTTTGGCGCCTTGGGTGCCGTCATGGGTGGAGTCATGCCGTTGTTTTGGATCACCGCCGCGGCGCTTGGCGCAGGTCGCTGGTTCACCCGTGATGCCGAACGGTCAAGCCGATCTATCACTGATTCGCACCCACCCACCACACCACCGCCCAAGTAACGCCTATGCCTCTCACTTATCCGGCCCCTCCACCCGCAAATACCTTTCTGCGCTGGACTGAACAAGAGCGACTGGCCTCGCTTGAGACTGCACTGAAAGACTGGCAAGAAGGGCAGGATCTTTGGATTTTTGGCTACGGTTCGCTGATTTGGCGACCCGAGTTTGAGTTTATCGAGCAGCGCCCAGCGACGCTCGACGGCTATCACCGCTCGTTATGCCTGTGGTCACGCATCAATCGGGGCACCCCTGAGATTCCCGGCCTCGTCTTTGGGTTAGAACAGACCGGCACCTGCCAAGGCATGGTGTTCAAGATCTCTAGCCAAAACGTCCAACAGACCTTTGACGCCGTCTGGAAACGCGAAATGGGCACTGGCGCCTATTTGCCAAGCTGGCTCACCTGTACGACCGCTCAGGGGGCTGTTTCTGCAATGGCCTTTGTGATCGATCGGCGTGGCCCAGCCTACGTCACACAACCCCCTGAGGATGACTTAGTTGAAATTATCTGTCGAGCGCACGGTACCTATGGGTCGTGCTTTGATTATGTGACTCAAACTGCCGTGTCTCTGAAAGCGGCAGGGATTTGCGATGAACATCTCGCCACCTTGACCGAGCGTCTGCTGCACTGGCGGCAAGACAACATTCAAAGCCAGTCGCCCCAACAACGACCACAACCATCGCCATAGCCGGACCAACGGCCATCGCATCAGTCGCGTCAACCGCAACAGTGGCATCAGAAACAGCCAGTAATCGCCAGTAATCCCCTTGGCAGGATGGACGTTACCCACGGTACACTGTGAGATAGCAACCG
>JAIPCU010000057.1 GCA_021738045.1 Candidatus Methylopumilus sp.
CTGGCAGCAAGACGCCCAAGATTATGACCATGTTGGACTTTAATATCTGGGCCTTTAACAGTCGCGTGTATCCCGGAATCTCTCCTATGGTCGCCAAGCTGGGCGATCGCGTTCGCATCCGGGTTGGCAACCTCACTATGACGAACCACCCGTTCCATGTGCATGGCATTGAGTTTGAGCTCACCGGTACGGATGGCGGTCCTGTCCCTGTTTCTGCGCGCTGGCCTGAAGTGACACAAGACATTGCAGTCGGTCAGATGCGCCAAATCGAATTCATCGCCGACGAACCTGGCGACTGGGCCGTGCACTGTCACAAAAGTCACCACACCATGGGCGCGATGGGCCATGAGGTCCCGACGATGATTGGTATCAACCATCAAGGCCTGGTCGGACGACTTCAGAAGGTCGTTCCTGACTACATGGTGATGGGGGAGCGCGGCATGTATGACATGAAAGAAATGGAAATGGAACTGCCCCCAAACACGATACCCATGATGGCCGGCACAGGTCCTTATGGACCAATCGGGATGGGCGGCATGTTCACTACGCTCAAAGTGCGTGAAGATTTAAAGCCAGACGACTATTCAGACCCAGGCTGGTACAAACAACCCCCAGGCACGCAGGCCTACGAATATAAAGGCACTCTGCCCGAGGTCAAGCGAAACAACAATGCTCAGTCTGCCGGAACGCCGGCAGGAGCTCCAGTTACTCCTAACTCTGGGGATGGCAATGCCCAGGCTCGCAAGCCAAGCCCTTCGGCAAGCGGTTCACATCAACACTGATTGACTCACACTTCAAACAGGTAGCACCTCATGATGAAAAAAATATTCGCTTCTTTGCTCGTTGGTCTCTCGTGTGTGACCATGGGCCTGCCGGCCTTGGCGCACCAGGCAAGTCACAAAGGTCATCAGGACATGCCCAAGGAACAAAAGGAATGGGGGATCGGCGGTGACGCCAAGGCCGTGACCCGCACGATTGAGATTACGATGCTAGACACCATGCGTTTCGTGCCAGAGCAAATCACCGTCAAACAAGGCGAGACGGTCAAACTGACAGTTAAAAACGTCGGTAAAGTCATGCATGAGTTAGTGATCGGCACTAAGCAAGAGCTCGACATGCACGCTGAGATGATGAAAAAGCATCCCAACATGGAGCATGACGAGCCCTATATGGCGCACGTTTCTCCAGGAAAAAGAGCCGAGATCATCTGGAACTTCAATCGCGCCGGCCAGTTTGATTTTGCCTGCTTGCTTCCAGGGCACTATGAGGCCGGCATGGTTGGCAAGATTAATGTGATTGCGGGAGTTAAATGATGCGGATTAAAAAATCATTGATCCATTGCGCGTTGACTTTTGCCGCACTAGGCCTGAGCGCAAACACTTTAGCGCAGGTGATGGCAGAGGGCGTTGTGCGCCGCATCGATCTAGAGAACAACAAAATCACCATCCGTCATGGTGAGATCAAAGCACTCGATATGCCCCCGATGACCATGGTGTTTGTCGCAAAGCAACCTATCTTACTGAAATCACTCGCCCCTGGGGATACAGTCGAATTTGAAGCGTTCGAAGCGAATGGTCAGTATTTAGTCGGGAAAATTCAAAAGAAGTAAAAATCATAAAGCTGGACGAGTGCCCAATTTTATGGTTCGATTCAGTAGGCGGTTTTTAGAAAAATTACTTCAACAATTCTGCTGTTAAATCATTTTTCGGGTACGGTAACTGATCAATGACCCACGTTTTTGATTTGCCAGACTTAAACACCTGATTGAGATCAATCTCTATGTAGTTTGTACGATTTGAATAGTTTGCAATCTTCATACGGTTATTGTTCAAATCTTTTAGATTGACCCACTGCGTGTAGTCGGAAACAACCTGCTTACCATCAGTAGAACGGGCAACGCCTGCAGGCATGTCAACGTTATTCAAGAAATGCCCGGCCAATTGAATCGCTTCAGCACTGTTTGCTGATTGATAAGCAAACTGCTTGAGGTAGGTTTGCCTCACAAAACGGGACGGTGGGGTGTAATCTGCAGACAATCCCATCAAACCGCCACCTTGGCCAATCTCTGTCACGTTTGCGCCATTCACTGCGACAGAGGATGTTGCAGTCGATGTGAGCGATAGATAGTTTCTAACATTGTTGAGATGCCAGTCATAGGTTGGTGCGTTGGTCAATACGCCCGCTACATTTTCATGAATCACCATCTGACCTTTCACAAACTCTACGATGATGCTCTCACCGTTTCGATCTGTTAATACGAAATGTAACCAAGGAGGAGTTGGAATACCTTTGACTTCGCTTGTGTCATACCAGACTTTGTATTTTGGAATTTCAGTGCGCAGTTCTTTGACTGACCCAAACATTCCTAAGATAAAGCCTCCAAAGTTCATCACAGAAACATAGTTTTTATCTTGAGGGGTGACGGTTTGGTACTCAGTAAAACCAGGTAAAAAATTACCGCTAATAGCCAGGCCCGCCTCATTTTGCCCCTCTAGATATGCAGGCGAACCCTGCAAAACTCCAGGGGCAACTCCAACAAACGCATACTTGCTAGCTAGGGTTGTTGCAGGCAGTTTCATTGAAGTTGGCGCAGTCATCAAAATGTTTGTGCCCTTTGGGTTTGCAATCAGCTCCCACTTCATGTCAAAAGCCCACTCCATGGTCCTTCCTGCAACAACCGAGCCATCTTTTGCGATGACGTTAACGGCTGTACAGGCATTGCCTAGTAATGGCGTGAACGCGAAGGTGGTTGAGACGAATACTGCGACTAATTTTTTAATCAATTTTTGCGTCATAGAGAATCCTTGAGGTGGATGGAAGTAGAACTCAAAACGAACCCCACACACTGCCGATTTGTCTGAGAAAATCAGTCAAACCGGATGGCGACTTTACCCAACAAGGTGTTTTGTTCGACGTATTGCTTGGCAGCCGGCAAGTCATCAAACGAAAACGTGCGATCGATGACTGGCACGATACGACCATCGGTAATGGCGGGCATGACGTCGCGCTCGAAGCCACGTTGAGCAAGCGCACGCATCGCCGTTGATAGGGGGGCATTCGAAAGCCCAAAAATCTGCAGGCGTTTGCCATGTACCGGCTCAATATCGAGCCCAGTCAACATCTGCCCGTCAACATAGCCGACGACTGCCAGACGGCCGAAATCAGTGAGCACTCCAAGACACCCTGCAAAAGCGCTTCCGCCCACCAGATTCACCGCAAGTTTGGCACCGGCGCTGCCTGTAATCTTCAGCGCTTCGTCTGTAAAGTTTTCGCCACGCGTGAGTATGCCGGCGTCGAGACCAAGCTCCTTTAAGCGTGCAAGCTTTTCTGCGGATCCGGACGTGCCGATGACCTTGGCACCGCACATTTTTGCGATCTGGACTGCAGCGACACCGACGCCAGAAGATGCCCCGGCAATTAATACCCAGTCGTCGCGTTGCAGACCACCGAATTGCAATAGTGCCTCGTAAGCGGTGATATAGGCAATCGGAATCACTGCTGCCTGTTCGTAGTTCAGGCAAGCGGGAACCGGCGTGAGTAATGTGGAGTCGACAACGACGTATTCAGAAAAACAGCCCTTGGCGCGAAACATGACGCGGTCGCCGACCGCAACCCCGGTGACATTGGCACCGATTGCTTCTACCTCACCGGCACCATCGACGCCGGCGGGACGCCCGCCCTTGGCGCTATGAAGCTTAATGGCGCCCATGATGTCGCCGCGGTTGATGCTGGTGGCGCGCACCCGCACCAGCACCTGATCAGGGCTAGGTGTCGGTACCGGCAGCTCGCGCAGTTCAAGCTCGGTACCGTTCGGGGTTTTGTTGATCCAGTAAGATTTCATCAAAGTGCTCTCTAAACATTCGACCTAGGTCGCGATTGCAGTGCCGAGCCCTTAGGGCACGGTGTTAGATGTTCTGCTTGACCAATTGCCTCAGGGGAAGAAAAAGAGTCCCAAGAGACAAAAGCCAAGGCAAAATGAGATTAACACGCAGGTTTCGCACGCAGCGACCTACCCTTGTCTAGGCAAATAAAAGGAGAGAGCTTTGCGTTTGCGATATCGTACGAAATATTACAGCTTTTGAGTAAAACGCTCTCTGAAAAAAAATGCTGCTAAATCCGTTACTTAGTAAACTCGTTTGACAAGAAGTCTTGGCCAATTGTCGTAACCGGTTGCGCTTATTCGATTAACGTTGGAACACTAGTGATCTTTCCTATGAGACTCATTCATCTGAGCCTTTCTGCACTATTGAGTTTGTTCGCCTCTGGCTGGGTGCAAGCGCAAAGCTTGCCAGAGGCCGTCGCAATCGCGCTATCTCAATATCCAACAATCTTCGCAGCCCAAGCAAGTCAACAAGCCGCAGAGCATGAGGTCACTCGTGCGCAAGCTGCTTATTGGCCGCAGGTAAGCTGGACGGGTACTTACAGTTACTACAATACCGGATCGGTACCAAGCACTTGGATTCAATCGCCCACCGTTAGCCTCAATCTCTGGTCTGGCGGACGAATCTCAGCTGACGTGGATCGCGCGCGTGCTCAAGTTGATGCGAGTAGGCATTCGGTTGATATCACGCGCGATCAGGTGGCCCAACTGGCAGTGCAGGGCTATTTAAACTGGGCGCGTAGCCAAGAGTTAGTGCGAAGTGCTCGGGAAAATCACTTAGCGCACCAAAGACTGCACGCCCTCGTTTCAAAAATGGTCGAGGCCGATCCTGGGCGTAGCGTAGACCTTGAACAAGTCCGTGCACGACTGGCAGGTGCTCAATTAACGCTTGAACAAAATAAAGCGGGTCTTGCCATTGCGGCAGAACGCGTTCGAAGAATGCTACTGGGTGTTGTGCCACAAGAGCCTTCAGGCCTTGACATCGCACCTTCTCAAATGCCCGCCTCATTAGAGATCGCCCTAACGTATTTAGGCGATACCAATCCCATCATTGCCCGACAGTTAACGACATTAGCCGTTGCTCGGGCTAATTTGGCGAGTGCCAAGTCGCAACACTCTCCACAGATAACGGCCACCTACGGCAAACAAACGTTTCAAGGAACAGCTCAAGGTGACTATGTCGCTCAAGTGATGCTGACCGTACCAATCTTTCAAGGAGGCGCCACCTATGGCGCGACGCAGTCCGCGCTTGCTCAACTTGAGGCAGCAGAATATAGTTTGAAGGAAGCTCGTATCACGCTTCAAGAAAACCTCAGAACCAATTGGATCAACTGGATCAGTGCTCAAGAACGCTTTAAAGTTGCCGACCAACAGGTCGCTCATGGCGCAAAAACGCTCGCTGGTTATTGGCAACAATACCAGGTCAGTCGCCGTCAAATGAATGAAATTCTCAATGTTCAAAATGAATTATTCACGTTTCAAGTTAATAAAATCTCAGCTCGCTTCGATGCGCTTAATTTTCGAATTGCTGTCTTAGCGAGTATCGGCCGTCTGGCGAGCGGCTACAGCATGTCGATGCAAAAAGCAGACTCTGGAGTTTCTCAAAATCAACCGTTAACCAAAATTCCACCCTCGGGCATGACTCCTAATTTGTTCTCAGTCAAAAACGAGCCTTAATTTTTGATATGTCTAGATTTTGAAAACATCAAATACGCAATCAGCATCCTCGCAAGCAGATGCCGTGCACTGGTTTGGAGGCACTTTATGGCGCTTTCGTAGTTTTTATATCGACTCAATGCTTGCCACCGTCATGGCGAATGTGCTGACCTTGGCATCGATATTTTTTACAATGAATGTCTACAATCGGATCGTGCCAACTCAGGCCTACGCGTCCTTATGGACTCTCGCAATTGGCACAGCGCTCGCGATTGTTTTTGAATTTCTGATGCGCTGGTTCAAGGCCCATCTGATCGATATCGGTGGCAAAAAAGCCGACCTGGAGATCAACGCAACGCTTCTGCAAGAAATTATGACGATTCGACTTGAGCACGGACCGGATTCCGTCGGAATCTTCGCGAGTTCGATGCGCGATTTCGATGCACTCAGAGATTTTTTCTCTTCGGCCTCTTTGGTACTGGTCACCGATCTGCCGTTTATTTTTTTATTTTTGTTTTTGATCGGGATCTTAGGTGGACCACTTGTGCTCATTCCCGCACTGATTATCCCGATCTTATTGCTAGTGGGGTTGATTGCCCAACCAGGATTGAATCGTGCTATTCGTCAAAACATGAAAGAGGCAGGTGATCGACAAAGCGTCCTGGTTGAATCTGTGCTCAATCTTGAACTGCTCAAGGCTCACAACGAGCAGCGCTATTTGCAAGCGCGCTGGGAGCGCGCCAACCTAGCCAGCGCAGAGTCGTACAAAGAGTTACGGTCGATCTCTAACATGATGAACGGTTTGACGGTCATGCTGCAACAGCTGACCACGATCGGCATGGTGGTGTATGGCGTCTACCTCATACACGAGAGAGATTTGAGCTTGGGAGCGCTCATCGCTTGTGTGTTGCTGGCGGGTCGGGCGCTCGCACCCCTCAGCAACGTGATGTCACTGGCGGCACGATTTCAACAAGCCCTCAGCGCGCTCGACACGCTAAGCGGGCTCATGAAACGGCCTCGTGATTTTGATCCAACAATGCAATACGCAAGCTTGACTCATTTCACGGGTGCGCTCGAGTCGCGAGAGCTACAATTTTCCTACCCAAGCGCACTAAATGTGCCCGTGCTCAAGCAAGTGTCAGTGCGGATGAATCCTGGCGAGCGTGTTGCGTTTGTCGGTGCAGTCGGAAGCGGGAAAAGCACTTTTTTGCGCACGATGGCCGGCTTGTACACGCCGTTGGCCGGTGAGGTCAGGATCGACGGCATCAATATGTCGCAAATTAATCCGGCAACGTTGCGTCAGCGGATCGGATACATCGGACAAGAAACGCAATTATTTTTCGGTACCCTCAGGCAGAACTTGATGCTATCGAACCTCTCGATCACCGATAGCCACATACTCGACGTGTTAAAGAAAATCGGCTTATACGAGTTGGTGGCCAAGCATCCAAGAGGCTTAGATATGCATTTATCTGAGGCGGGAGGAGGAATCTCTGGGGGACAACAACAGTTGGTTGCGATCGCGCGTTTGATGTTGCGAGATCCGGTCTACGTTTTTATGGATGAGCCGACGTCCCACATGGATGCGCAGACTGAAGCCTTGGTCCTCTCTGCGCTTGAGCCATGGCTAGACGGCAGAACCGTTTTGCTTTCCTCGCATCGTACCCAGTTGTTGAGACTCGTCAACCGAGTCGTGGTTTTCGAGCGAGGTAGTATCCTGGCAGACGGAAGTCGAAATGATTTTGTTCGTTCTTTGCGTGCAGAGCGCATGACGACGAAAGAGCCCAAAGCGACTTCATCGGTCGCAGCACAGCAAGCAACAAACTCTCGCTACACGATAAATTGGCAGTTTAAAAAATAAGTATGCAAAATCTTGATTCCGACGAGAAAAGCGCAAGCCGTACTTTGTTGTTGGTATGTTTGTTGACGTTAATTGTTGCGTTGAGTTGGGCCGCTTTATTCCAGTTAGATGAAGTCACCACTGGGCATGGCAGAGTGATCCCCTCGAGTCGCGAGCAACTGATACAAAGTCTGGATACCGGCATTCTAGAAAAAATGTATGTGCAAGAAGGACAGACTGTCGAAAAAAATCAGCCTCTTCTTCGGCTAGATGATTCGAGAAGTAACCCCATCTACCTAGAGGCGAAAGAGAAATGGCTCGCTCTTTCTGCACAAGCGGCCAGGCTAAGGGCCGAGGCAAACGATCTTCCGATTGAATTTTCGAAAGAAGTGTTGCTAGAGCCCGAGATTGCAGCGCGAGAGCGGCATACCTTTGAAATCCGCAAACGAACATTGACCGATCAAGTCGCAGCCATGAAGCGATCGCTCGCCACGATCGATCGAGAAATGACGTTAGTGAGTTCTTTAGTCAAACAAAGAGTGATATCTGAAGTCGATTTGTTGCGTTTGCAGAGGCAAAAAGCAGATCTAGAAGGCAGTATCGCCGAGAGATTGAACCGTTATCTCAGCGAGGCCGCAAACGAACTCGTTCGCGTAGAGTCCGAACTTGCCCAATCGCGAGAAAATATGCGTGCCCGAGCGGATGCTTACAATCGATCGACGATCGTCTCGCCGATGCGTGGTGTTGTTAAAAACATTCTGGTCAATACAATCGGTGGTGTGATTCAGGCTGGTCAAAACATTGTTGAAATTGTACCGCTCGATGAGCAACCGATTGTAGAGGCCTTTGTGAAGCCTTCAGAGATCGCATTCTTAAAAACTGGTCAATCAGCTACCGTCAAACTGAGCGCTTATGACTACAACAAGTACGGTGGGTTGGCTGGTGTACTAGAACATCTCAGTCCAAACACCATGCGTGATGAAAGTAAGCCTCGGCGTCCTGGGACGCCTCCCGTCGATCTTGAAGAGGCCTATTATCGAATCTTAGTGCGAATCACGGATCCAGACCTCAGTCGCAAAGGAATGGTCATGACCCTCTTGCCTGGCATGACCGCAATTGTTGAGTTGCGAACCGGACAGAAAACGGTCTTAGACTATCTGATTGGCCCCATCAAAGCCTTGAGCGAGGCCTTACGCGAGCGATGATGGCAGGGGCTGAGAGCGCCTAAAGCACCGCTCACTGCTACCCACACAACAATTTGCTACTTTATTACACAGTCAGAAGCCCTGCAGAGTGATCCACTTCGGGTACGTACGCCGCAACCGGTGGTACGTAAGCTGAAACAGTCACGGGAGCCGCAACGGGCGAGACAATCGAGCTTGCAGCCTCAGAATGGTCACTTGAAACTAAACTCGTTGCGCTTGTCGAACTTGTAGAACTTGTAGAACTTGTAGAACTTGTAGAACTTGTAGAACTTGTAGAACTTGTAGAACTTGTAGAACTTGTCGAACTTGTCGAACTTGTCGAACTTGTAGAGGTTGCGACCTTCTCGCTGATCGACTCAGAAGAATCATTTTTTTGCACCGCGCTACCCGACACAGTAGAGCTCGTGCCAGCGTCAGAGGTGGCCACCGAGGACGCAACCGTCGATGATTTAGATTCAAGAGAGGTCTCTGGCGCCATTGCTGAACCCTTAATCGCTGTCGAGTCAGTCGTGGTGTCAGACACTAACGCCTTGGTGGTGTTAGCGGTAGTCGTGTCAGGCACTAACTCTTTCGTGGTGCTGGTGGTAGTCGTGTCAGACACTAACGCCTTCGTGGTGCTGGTGGTCGTTGAGTCAGACGCTAAAGTCTTTGTGGTGCCGACTTCGCTTGCCGAAAGCGTTGAGTTGCCGGTTTTGCTGCTGCTCGTGCTCGCGGAGACCGCTGCTGCAGACACAGGAGCCAAGCTCACTGTCGTGGTAACAAAATCAGCAGAAGTTAACTTCGCGATCGTTGTATTGGCTACTACAGCTAAAAATTCGCCCGAGACACTCTGAATCATGGCATTGGCTTTTGCGGTGTTCGTGCCGTTACCTTGGCTAATCACGAGGTCTTTGAAAGTGAGCGCTCCAGATAAACCAAAGACATCCGCACCATCGGTAAAGTCAAGCACAGTATCCGCCTGTGCCACCGTGGTACCGCCACCTCCCGTCGTTAAGACAAAGGTGTCGCTGCCCAGTCCGCCCGTAAGTTTGTCGGCCCCAAGACCGCCCATCAACACATCGTTGCCTAGCCCGCCTATAAGCTTATCAACGCCTCTGCCTCCTACCAAGGTATCGGCATTCAAAGAACCCGTGAGTGTCACTGTATCTGAACTGTTGGCATTGCTGACAAGCCAACCACTCGAACCGGTCGCCGCAGCGAGGTTAACGTTAAAGCCTGTTGTTTGAATGCTCACTCGACCTGAGTTACTCGTTGACGAGTTCGCAGTCCAGGCTTGAGCGATCGCGATATTGGCTGCAGCGCCAGTGCTGATGGCCACTTGATCTGCACCACCCAAGCCAAGGTCTGAAATTGAATCCGTGCCGAAGTCCACCTCAAAGCGATCTATGCCACGGCCACCCACTAGGGTGTCATTACCAGCGCCACCGTTAAGCAGGTCGTTGCCTAGCCCCCCGTTGAGTGAGTCTGCGTTGCTACCACCAATCAAGGTGTCAGAGCGTACCGATCCAAGGACACTGACAGCCACCGCGCTTGAGGCGTTACTGACGGTCCACCCATAAGTACCCGAGGCCGCATTCAAATTCACATTATTGCCGGCTGCGATCAAATTGGCTGTGCCTGAATTATTCGTCGTCGTTGACGCAGTCCAACTCGTGGCTAATGTCGCGTTGACTTTCGCTCCTGCAGCCACGACAATCGAGTCTGCACCACCCACACCCAAATCGGTCACTGTGTCAGTACCCGAGTCAATCACAAATTTGTCGACCCCCGTACCACCTGTCAAAAGATCTGCGCTAGCGCCGCCAGTCAGTGTGTCGTTGCCTGCGCCACCTGATAACGTATCCGCGGCAGTGCCACCCACTAGCGAATCCGCTTGGGCTGAACCGGTCAAGGTGACTTGTTGGGTGTTACCTGCATTGCTGAGTTGCCAGCCATTGGGGCCAATGGCTGCGGCTAAATTCAGGTTGAAACCGCCACTGACAACGGTAGCCGTACCCGCGTTGCTAGTCAGACTCGTGGCGGTCCAGTTAGTCACGGCAGTCGCTTTCGCAGTGGCACCCACCGATACAACGACCGAATCAGCCCCACCATTCCCTAGGTCTTTAAGCGTGTCGGTACCCGCGTCTACAACAAATTTGTCAATACCCAAGCCACCGGTCAGGGTGTCATTACCTGCTTTGCCTGTCAGTGTGTCGTTTCCAGCGCCGCCCGTCAGTGTGTCGCTACCCGAGGTGCCAACTAAATTCAAGTCCGTAACGGGTGGTGGTACCACTCCTTGGGTCAACATATCTGCAACATCTAGACGGCCACCAGTCACAGTTTTGCCAATTAAAGAGGCTGTTGAATCTGTCGAGCTCAGCAAGGCAGCTCGAATTTCTGCTGCCGTCGCATTGGGATTCGCAGACGCATAGAGCGCCACCGCCCCTGCGACGTGAGGAGTCGCCATAGACGTGCCGCTCAAGGTTCCGTACGAGTTTCCGGGCAGCGTGGAATAAATCGATGAGCCAGGAGCCGCGAGATCAACTTGCGTTGCACCATAACTTGAAAACGATGACAGAGCCCCCGCACTGGTTAAAGAGGCCACGGCAATGACCGAGTCGTAACCCGCAGTAGCCGTCGTGTTGTAGTTAGAGGGATAATTGGCCGTCACGTCGTTATTCGAAGCTGAATTACCCGCTGCAGCGATAAACAAGATATCGCTTTGGGCCGATCGAGTGATCGCGTCCTGCAGTGCGGTCGAAGCACCGCCTCCGCCCCAAGAATTGTTGGTCGCAACAAAATTTTCGCCGCTGATCGCCACTTTCGAGGCTGCGGTAAAGTAGTCAAGCGCTTTCACCGCGTTGGCGGTTGAGCCAGAACCGGTAGCACTTAAGAATTTCAGACCGACAAGCTCAACATTCCAGGACACGCCTGCTACGCCAGTGTTATTCCCTCCCATTGCGCCAATTGTGCCCGCGACATGCGTGCCATGGCCGTTATCATCGAAAGGATTGTTATCGTTATTGGCAAAATCCCAACCGACTAAATCGTCGACATAACCGTTGGCTCCGGTATCGATACCGTCAGCCCAACGCGAGTCACTTAACAAGTCAGCAGCATCAATATAACCATTCGCGTTTTTATCAGCCACGAACGCTTGGTTAGCCGTCGCATTCAAATCACTGAACGTAATCAACCCATCATAATTTATGTCACTCAGGCTAGCGTAGATCGTAGTCGGTATTTCTTTTTGATTCAGCCAAATATTCTGGTAAAGATCTTGGTGCGTGTGGTCAATCCCGGTATCAATCACACCGATAACTGTTTTAGTCGAGCCTACAAAGCCAGCTGCCCATGCTTCACCCGCCTGGCTACCATATTGATTAGCCGTTGTCGTTTTGTCGCCATACATGCCCCACAAGCTACCTTGGGTGTAGCCGGGGTCATTGCTAATAGCCATAATAGAAACTAGGGAGTCTTCCTCTGAGGAAGCTTGCGCGGTGCTCGATAGATTATCTGACGAATCATCTGATGCCAGTATGTCAGCATCAATGCCACCAGACTCTGAGATATCCCAAGAGTTAGAGTCCATCTCAGCAGATGCTGCTTGGTCAGAATCCGCTTGGGCGCCAATCAGATCTAAAACTTGGGTGACGCCAACATTTAAATCGCTATCCGGAACTTGTTCAGTGGGGCTTGTTTGTGCGCCGATCTCTGTTTGCGGCTCTTGAATTGAAATGTCTGACGGTGTCTGGCCGTCAACTTGAGGCGAACCAGCCGGTTCTGGTTGCGGCAATATCGTGACCACATCATTGGGTTCAGCAAAGCGAACCGAATCGTGGCTAGAAATAATCTTAAGCGCATCTTCGACGCTGAGACCATCTCCAATTTTTACAAGCACCAAACTGTCGCCAGAAGAAGGGCTTTCTGCAGCACGAATCACCTCAAGCGTTTGGCCTTGAACCGAACTAAGTGCTTGTGCCTGCGCGGCCGCGGTTGACCCAGTCTTAAACTGCACTAGTACTGTTCGAGCGGTAGACGAGGTCAACGCCGAGCCCGCCGTGGCTGAAAAATTGAAAAAGGATTCAGTTGGCAACCACGCAGAGGTGTTGGCACCCAAATAGCTTGGCCCGCTCTCATTCACTGAATCTGTTGTCTCAGAGAGACTGCTGCCTTGGTCTTTCAGAGTTGTCATCAACTTCGAATAGATCGCCATAATTTCCTCTTAGAAGACCAATGATTCAGTGTCGAAACCGTTTGAGTTTCTACCCAAAACGTAAGTGAATTAAGTCACCAGCAAACGTCGTTTTACAATTTTTTGCTGTGTCATAATTTGCAAACCTTAGACCAGCGCAAGTTGAATGGCTGGATAAGTTAACTTTAGAATAAATATATTGATATCGCCATACAGCATCAGTGCAAACAATAGCAATTTATGATCTTTTGCCAGTATTTTCTGTATAGAGCCTGAGTTTGCCGCTCACTTTTCAATTGGCTATTGAAGCACTCGCGCAGCGAAACCCGATATTATGATGGCCAGCTTTTGGATTGCGCGATAAGTTTCTGCCGCGTTGGCTTGTCGTGAGTTCATCTTCGCCTGAATCATGCCCGCCACCGCGCGTCGAGCGAATTGGGCCAGGCGTTTGATTTTCTCTCCCGTCGTCAGCGCTGTAGGGGTAGGGGCGATAGGCGCTAGAGACCCATTCCCATTGATTGCCAGATAAGTCTAAAACTCCGTACGGGCTTGCCCCGTCAGGAAATGCATCAACCGGTGCCGACGAGTTATAAGGTGCGCCGTACAGTGCCCGCTTGTTGTTCGGCTTTGAATTGCCCCACGGGTATTGTCTGCCATCTGTTCCGCGTGCGGCTTTTTCCCATTCTGCTTCTGTCGGTAAGCGCTTATTTAACCAAGCGCAGTAATCACGAGCACCTACCCAACTCACTTCATTGACAGGGTGCGTTGCGAAACCCACGTCTGCTTGCCATCGCGAGTTTTGTTGATGAATTCTGGCATCGCGATCATCGTCGTCGTAAACCGATTCGCCTAGATGATTTTTTAAGCCGCGAGCGTTCAGAAATTTTGCAAAATCAGCATTGCTGACGGGAAGCACATCCATCAAAAATGATTTCACAAAAACCCGGTGCTCTGGTTTCTCATCATCGGGCCCGTTGTTCGAGCCCATCACGAAATAGCCCTCTGGCACAAGAACCATCTTGTTGAACGAGTTAGCGCTCACGGCCGTCGTTTGGCCTTGGGTGCTGGCTGTGAAGGCAAACAGCGTTAGCAAAAAGAATAACGCTCTAGTGCTAGTCATATTTGTTCAACCTGAAAACGACAGAGCGATATGCCTGGTCGAGAAAAGGAGTTTGATATCTAGCCGTATATCATAAGAGTGTTTGCAGTGGTTTCAGCGATGGCTTTGTGTAATTTTTATGGATCGTAGATATTTCTACCCTTGAAGCCGTTTGTAACCAGACTTGGCACAACATTTTCTCTGAGCGGGAGGGAAGTCAATCTTTTTGGGTTACGCTGCTTATTCTCAAAAATAATTCTTGGAGTCACTATGTTTAGTCACGTCATGGTAGGTGCAAACGATCTAGAAGCGTCGCGTAAATTCTATGATGCAGTTTTTGCTACCTTGGGCATTGCGCCGGGTGTCATCAACCGAGACATTCGTTATTTCTATCGTACGCCCACAGGTGTCTTTTCGTTTACCCTGCCGATCGATAATAAAGCGGCGACTCCAGCAAACGGCGGTACGATCGGATTTGCAGCACAATCGACAGACCAGGTCGATGCGTTTCATGCCGCTGCCATCGCAAATGGCGGCGTAACCTGTGAAGACCCACCAGGCTACCGTGAAGGCCCTGCCGGTAAACTTTATCTCGCTTATGTGCGTGACCCAATCGGCAATAAGATTTGCGCGATGGTCCGATTTCCCAAGTAAGTATTAAGAGGCAAGCGACTATGCAGCTCTACATCAGCCCAGGCTCACCCTATGCGCGGATCGTGCGCATCGTAGTCGTTGAGAAAAAGCTATCAGATAAAGTAGAAGTGATTGCGGCCAAGACCCGCACAACGGATAGCCCTTATTATCAAATCAACCCGTCTGGAAGGGTGCCGTATCTAGTATGCGACGAGGGACTCGCGCTAGAAGATTCGGCTCTGATCTGTTCTTACTTGGATGATCTTGAGGGGCAGCCTAGCTTTGCGCTGCCTGCAGGTGAACAAGGCTTTGAAGCCAGGCGCCTTGAGGCCCTTGTGCGCAGCACCCTAGATGGCTTGGCGGTACTGGGCCGAGAAAAGTGGCGGCCGGTCAATGAGCAATCTCCTAAGATTGTTCTTCACGAAGCTGAGCGCGCCAAGCGGTTGCTGAGTCTGTGGGAGCAACAAATCAATCACCCCTTGTTTCATGGCCAACTGAACATGGTGCAAATCGTGTTTGGCTGTACCTTAGGGTTTGCTGATTTGATACCTGAGTTCTCATGGCGATCGAATTACCCCAAACTGAATAGTTGGTTTGAAGCGATCTCTGCAAGGCCGTCTTTTTTAGAGACTAAGCCTCCAATGCATAAGTGATGCTGTTTAGTGCAGGGGCAGCAGTCTCTGCACCGCGACGCACACGGGCGTTAGATCGGGGATGATTAAGCGCGTGAAGCGCTCAAGCGCTGGTTTCATCTCTGCTACGTTGGAGGGCGCAGGGTCAAGCGCGGGCAATAGGTTTAAGGCTTCACGCTCTGCCGCGCGGCAGGTGCTGTCACGGGCTGCCCGCATTGCTGAGGGATGGTAAAGCGCCTCAAGCCACTGAGGAAACGTATCTGTCAACGCGGGCCAACGGACAAGTTCGAGATAGAGGCTGGGAATAATGCCGCCTTGCGCACCCTCGTGGCGTCCTGCGAGGGAGCGAATAGCGCCAGCAAGCTTTGGATCTAAGGCGTCGATGCGAGGCAAGGGTGCCATAGGAGCCACCGTCGCGGGAGTCGGCGCCGCTGAAAGAACGGATGCACTGTGATTGACCCCCTCGAGACGCAAGCGTAGCGCCGTCAGGACGATAATGTTGGTGCTGTTGCCACGCACGTAGTCGGCCATCATGGCTTGAAAGGCGGTTAACTCAACGCCACCGACGCCAGCAGCCTGCCATGCCTCAGGGGGCACGGCGGGAAGTGCGGGGAGCTCAATGGCAGCAATCAGGCGTTGACGCGCAGCCACCAACTCTTGCGAGCCCACAATCGGGCGCACACCTTTCCACGCCCATTCGATGACATCCGGTAAGGCCGCAAAGTGGCGCCAGATTAGGTTGACCATCGATAAACCTGACACGGCCCGAATATCAGCGTAGATTGCCGCGATTTCTGGCGAGGCATTCAGGGGATGGACTTCAGGAAAGTTTGTCATCGAGTCAGTGTTTATCTTTGGTCAGCCTTCAGAGGCACAAATAAAACTTGCGCTTATGCAGCACGTTGGTCAAGCACCTCTTTAGCGACGCGAGACGCTTCAAGCGCAGCAGGCCAGCCGCAATAGGCAGAAGAGTGAATCAAAATTTCTTGTAATTCCTCTTTCGTCCAGCCGTTGTTGAGCGCGCCATT
>JAIPCU010000058.1 GCA_021738045.1 Candidatus Methylopumilus sp.
CAGCCATCCAGCGGCTTGGCGAAACAAATATAAAATTTTGATTACGCCAGGCCAAGCGCTTTGCTTCCCAGGCCAGTCGATTTAAATCTGGCCCGCGTTCGGTCGCTGGGCGGTTACCTTCAAGATAGCCCAGCCGAAACCGTGCCTCAGCGAAATCGGGCGTGTAATGTTCACCACCGCAAAACGGCCACATGTCGTGCAAGGTCCAGACAATTGGTTTTTGCAACTGACCAATATCAGCGATTGATAATAGCTTAGGCACCCAATGCAAATTCAACACGTCTGCGCTCGAACCGTTCAGCTCAGCAACGATCCCCGCGCTCTGTTCGCCAAAAGAGTGCAGAATTGGATTATCCGTATGCCACTTTCGGTTCGAAAATTCACGAATCTTTTGCTCAAGTCGCGCCTGTACTTTTTGCTGGAATGATCGAGCTGCACGGCCTGCGATCACACGGGTATTCGCGGTCTCATGCGTCAACACACGCATGTCACAAGCAACATTTTGTTGCAACATCGCCTGATGCAATCGATACGCAGAGCGCGAAGCACCACCCGTATTATCTTCAGTCGATATTTGCAGAACCTTCAAGGTCAAGCCTCTTTTGATAGATGCATCAGCGTTTAGTCGCTTTAAAAAGCTTGCTAAACAAGACTCTTTATTTTTTTAAGCAACCACTGCGGTGCACGCAGCAGTTGATCTCGGCGCCATCTTAACCGGCTACGCCAACGATCAGGATGCTCAAGGCCACCAAAGTGATGATTAAACACAAACCGATCAGCGGCGCGATCCTGTTGAATGACCGTAGGGTGAGTCAACGGGCCAAGGGCTTGGGCCGGCACGCCCTCTTGGTCGCCCGTTGCGACCGTATGGGTCGCATCAGGACCAAAGCCAAGATTGGTGACAAGATTGGCATTAGGGGTTGCGGTTAAACCCCCGTAATACCAGGCACACGCGGTCCATTGATAATCCCAAGTATCAATTTCGCCGTTTTTGACCCGATCCAAAAATCCGGACCAAACTTTACGCTCAACCGAATCAAGCGTTTTATGGCGCCAATCGGCCGTAGTGCCCCACTCGGGCCAAAACGGCATATCTACTCGGTAATGTTGCCACGCCCGACGCCAAGTTGCCCAACCCCAGCAGTGGTTGTACTTTGAAAAATAATACGCCGCGTCGCCACGCTTTTGCCCGCGTTGAAAATTATTACCTGTCACCACCCAAACGCGTTCGTCATGCTCATAACGATCCAGCAAGGTGTCACAAAAGACAAAGAAATCATCATTGGGTAAGCAGTCGTCTTCAAGAATGATGGCGCGTTCAACCTGTTCAAACACCCAATCCAAGCCAGAGCTCACGCGCTTTTTACACCCCATATTCTGTTGGGCGTAATTTTTTAATACCTGACATGGCCAGTCGATTTGCTCAACAATTTCGCGCGTCTCGCGGCAACGTTCTGCATCCGTCGGATGACCCTCGCGTGGGCCGTCTGCAATGATCAACAGAGTTTCTGGTCGCTGCGCACGAATCGCTGCAAACGTCTCTCGGGTATGCCGAGGGCGATTGAAAATAATGTAGGCGACGGGAGTCTTCAACGGCGATTTAGTTGGCATAAGCGCATTAAATCACGCTCTGAACCTTAATTCTTAGTGCAAGGCTCAAGCACAACCGTTTTTAACTGACTCAGCAGCGTTTGCTGAGCTACCTCTGGCACATTTCTGAACGCAAAATAGCCCTTTAAGCGAGTATCTGCAGGCAGACAGGGGTCTGGGTAGGCGTAGCCGGGAGGCGTGCTGCCCGAATACCCATTGAGGGTATCAAGACGATGGTCTTGCGCATAGATCATGGCGTCGAGCTCAGTGATATAAAAGGGCTCGGACTGTCGCTGGGTGACGTACAAAATTGTGTCACTGGGTAACGCTGTTTTGATATATGAATTCATACCTGCCTTTCGATCTAACCAAGTTTGAACAGCTGCGTGATGAGGTTGATACCAAACGGTTTCAGCCGTCAGCACGCATACTGCAAGCAAAATCACCAGAATTTTCGAAATCCTACCCCGCTGCAACTGCAGCAGGCACTCAAATCCAAGCGCTACCAAAATGGCGACAGGCAATAACAACACCAAGATGATTCGTGAAACAGCCCGAATCGCAGCTACCCCTGGCAATTTAAGTACCCACAGATATAAAGAGAAATCCCCCACCATTAAGGTCAACACGACCAGCAAGCCCAACGTCAGCCCCGCCACCCCTGCGCAAGCCCTCAGTGGCTGTGAAAGCTTGGGTGCACAACACGCCGCGCCTAGCCCGAACATTGCAAACAGTGCTACTCCAAGCCCCACAAACATTTGGTGCTCAGGCCTTTCTGCGAACGGTGCAACACTGGATCCCACCCAGCGCGTCAATTGTGATTGATCTGCAAGCAGGTAGCTTGTTGGTTTAGGCATCAGTGAACGAAGGTCATCCAAAGGACGCACCACGCCATAATCACTGGCGATCTGTTGGTATTGACGTAGTAGCAGCGCCACTGCGATTCCCACGCTAACCGCCAAGCCAACCCAAATCCAAGTGGAGAGGCGTTGCTTTTGGATGCCCCAACGCTGCGGCAATCCGTTCGAAAACCCCACCACGGCTTGCACCGCTGAGTAAGCTAGCAAACCAGCGATCAGCAGGTAAACCAAAAACACGCCCAGATAAATTGAGCATAAAAACTGCGCACCGCACCAAAAACACGCCTGCGCTAACGAAGTAAAGTCTTTACGCACTAGCCCCCGATACGCCGCAAACACGGCCAAAGGCACAGCAAAGCGATACACCATCTGGGCATGCCCTTCTTGATGCAGCATCGGCAACGCAAAAGCAAATATAAAAGCCCCGGCACCCGCAGCGACCACTGCAAACCCTTCTCGCTTCAACACCCACCAACAGACCCAAAAATTCAAAACGGTACCGACAAGAAACCAGCCCGAGTAGGCCATTTCACGAGCTAAGCCAGCCCCGCGCAAAAGAGCGTAAGACCAGACCGAGCCAAAATGGTTATCACTCAGTCCCAACACCCGCTCAAACGGGTAAAAGAAACCTGGGCTCCACAAGTGTGGTGTTTGGCCTGTTAACCATTGATAACCATGCTCAAGGATCACGCTGTTAAAGCGGGCGTCCCCTAAATCCCCAGGGATCATGGTGAAGTACCCTAGCGCAGGCATTAAATAGCCGAAAAAGCCAAGGCAAAAGATCAACGCCAGCAAGGGATACTCAACGCGACAACCCAAGCCCGTCGGGGTCGGCAAGATCACCGAGCTCGCTGCGGGCTGTGCGCTCATGGCTGAGATCGTTGAAGTCACCTTTCAAACCACATAAATGAAGTACCCAATGAATGACAAAATAGGTTTTTAGTCAGGCTGACGCAGATCGGCTTAAAATTGCCCCGCAAAGCTAAGTCCCTCAATGGACATAGCCCTCTCAGCCTAGCCGCCCTAAAGGATCATGGATGGCCCTTAAGTTTTTACCATTATTTGTATCAACCTTAGGATATCTAGGGTTTGCGGTACTGATGCTCAAAGTTAGACCGTTGGTTGCCCCACTGCTTTGGGCCTGCTTCGTCACGACCTTTATTTACTGCTTTGCAATACTTGGTTTACTTGAGTCAGGTGCTCGTACCGCGCTGATTTTGGGCATTGTGCTTGGTGCAATTGCCCTCTACAAACAACGTAAAAGCTTACCTAAACCAGACCTCAACTGGTTAAGCCTCATCATATTTGCAGCCCCGTTTGTGATCGCCTTTACCGCCACGCCGAAGGATTTTGTCTTTTTGGCCTGGGATGAGGTCGGTGGCTGGGCCAAAACGCAAAAACTGATTTACGACACCGATGCACTGTTGAACGCGAACTCTCCGATGAGTTTGCGCTCTTATCCACCGGGGCAACAGCTGTTTCAATACTATTTCACCAAATCTAGTTGGTGGTCTGAAAAGCATCTACTCGTCGCTCAAAATATCTTTTTATTGAGCGGCCTACTTGCCTTGGTCGGCGCGCTGATCACGCGCATCACTTGGGCAGCCTTGGTGTACCTCACTCTGCTCCCTGTCATCTACTTTTTTCACTTTGACTACACCACGATCTATGCTGACCCGATGCTGGCAAGTGTATTCGCCGGGTGCCTAGGCCTTGCGCTGAAGCCTCGCAGCGGTCGCATTGATGACATAGTGCTTGCCGTTTGCCTTTGTGGCTTTGTGTTGCTAAAAGACATTGCAACTGTTTTTGCAGCCCTATGCCTAGCGCTGTATTGTGTAAACGTCTTTAATTCTCAAGCCTCAGCAAGCGCAATCACAATACGCCAAAGGCTCACCCAAACGGGCACGGCTCTTTTCATCAGCATTGCAGCACTCTTCGCGGTACTGCGCTCATGGCAGTGGTATGTCAGCGTCATTGGTAGTTCAAAAAACGAACCCTTACACGTCACACTTAAAACCTTTACCGAGGCAGCTTTTCAAAGCCGGCTTGGCACAACAGTTTCGGGGTTTATCTTTCAAGTCTTTAAACCCGACTATTTTTCAGGAAGCTTCGGCAGCCATTCTTTCAATCTCTCACTGGCTGGTATCGTTGCGACGATTGTCATGATTGGCGCCTTGATTGTTGCGCTAACACCTAGCCCTCGCCGCATGACCATGCTGCTTTCGATCGGTGGGATGTTTGCCGGTGCCATTGGCTACCTATTGCTGTTGCTCTGGCTCTATCTCACCTACTTTACTGAGTACGAAGGCACACGACTCGCTTCGTTTGATCGCTATTCAATGACCTACCTATTGGCCTGGGGCTTGGCGAGCTATGCGCTATTGATGGCCACAGTTTCACGCTTTGCCCCGCGCTATCTGATTGCCTTGCCCTTGCTAGGGTTATCGCTAGCGTTTGCCTTTGCCCCAGCAAAGTTTTACACCGATGCCCGCCGTATACCCATCGATCAAGCCAGCTTCGAAAAAAAGAAAAAAGCTCAAACCTTAGCTGATGAAGTTAGAAAACATATCAAATCAGGCGAAAAGGTCTATTTCATTGCGCAAAATACAAACGGCTACGAACGCCATTTATTTGACTATGCCATGCTTCCTTACCCACCAGTCGATTGCTGGTCGATTGGAAAAAAATATGATGCAGGCGATGTCTGGTCATGCGATCGGCCGCTTGGCTTCTTTCTCCAAGGATATGCCTACGTGGCGATCTATCATGCGGATACTAGATTCTGGGAAGAGAACTCTGAGTTGTTTGCGCCTGAGGGTCGCGGCAAAGAGTCGGGCGTTTATAGAATTACACGCTTGGGTAAGGATCAAATTGTTTTGTCTCCAACCAAGCCATAAGCCTACTCCAAGCTAAATGAACACGACCCGCAGCTGCGCCGTTTTCTTATTCGCTCATCAAGATGATGAAGCGGGTGTCTTTCAAAAGATCCTTGATGAACAGCAGGCTGGCCATCGTGTGCTGTGCGTCTACCTGACTGATGGTGCGGCAAACGGCCAATCTGCTGCGCGTCGCAATCAAGAATCAATCGCTGTGCTGGGTCGCATAGGCGTCAACCAAAGCGAAGTCACCTTTGCAGGAGAAGCGCTTCATATTCAAGATGGTCAATTACTCAACCATTTAACGTCTGCGCAAAAATGGCTTGAAGGTTTTCTCGCCGAGCATGGCTCACTTAGCGCGATGTATTTGCCCGCTTGGGAAGGTGGGCATCACGACCATGACGCCCTTCATGCCTTAGGGGTCACCGTTGCACTGAAGCTAGGTATCGAGCACAACACTTGGCAATACGCTTTGTATAACGCCTTTAATTGCATAGGGCCTTTCTTCAGAGTCTTTTTACCTCTCGACGCTAACGGGCCGGTGCGCACGAGCACAGTATCCTGGTCGAACCGGCTTAGGTTTTTACGTTACTGCCTCTCGTATCCGTCGCAAGCTGTGACTTGGCTTGGATTATTTCCATTTATGTTGTTGCACTATGTGTTTTGGGGCACGCAGCGCATACAGCCTATCTCAAGTGCTCGGATTCAACAGCGCCCACATACGGGGCCGCTATATTACGAACGAAGAAAATTTTGTACATACAACGAGCTGACTGTCGCAATCAAGGTGAGTTTGATGCCCCGTAGCGACTCATAGATGGGTTGGTGAGGCAGCCACCCTCCGGCTTCAGTATTGAACAAACAAAACAATAATCAGTCGTATCCGGTCAATTTCTAGATAGTTCCAATTGGTTCGCGAGATCCAGCACATCACTTCGACAGCTGTTTAGTATCACATCGAGCAAGCGCCTGCGCATCGAAGACAAAGAGTTTTGGATCCACCGAAAACAAACTGAGGCGAGTAACACCAGAGCCGGCATGCAACCGGGCACTCGAAATTGGTACCGTAGCCATCGCTTTTGGGTAGAACGCTGCTAATTTGTCATCCGCCGGCCCGCCAGGCTCAACTTGCGCCGGAATGATAGCGACACTACCGTTCGGGATATCGGTACAGTCAAATAACGTTTGAAGCGATACTAATTTATAGGGATATTTGAATTTGCGAAGATCTTGCATGTGCATACGGATCTCATTTGGGACATAAATCACAGGTATCGTGTCAAGTGCATTGATTCTATGAACGAGTAGCGATCTCGAGTCAACGCTGTTCTTAATTTCTTGCGCTTTGTTCCACTCGATGCTTGCCATTCGACCAACATAAACAGTCAATACTAGCGGCAAAATCAAACATAATATTTTTAGTTTTGTCCTTTCCTGAACGGTCACTATTTTCAATCTAATTAAAATCCACTCGATGCTGAAATAAAAAACAGCTAACGCAGCCCCGTACAGGATCGCAAAGAAAGGGTAAATCAAAATAAAATTACGATGGAAATTTACCTTCATCGTGGTCATATAAAAAAAGTAAGCAAGCGGAAAGACTAAAACAAATAACAGTTGAGGTCTTCTGATGGCGGCCAATAGACCTACAGCAGAGACAACAACGCCTAACAACCCTATATTGTCGGCAAACGCCTGAAACTGAAACCGTATGTGCCTGATACCTGGTATTGACGTGTAAGGGTCATGTCCCAAAACTTTATAGTGGCGAAGCTCAAAACCTAGCCCAGACAAAAATGATGCGCTATCCAGAAAGGCATAGGGCATGCAAACAAAAAACGTAGCAACGGGTATGAGCGGGACCATGACCAACCATTTGCCGTCAAAGGTCTGCCGACTACTTACGTATCGCAATAAAACGGCGAGTAATGGCAGCATGACCAGTAATGCGCTGTTGTACTTGGTGGCCATTGCACAGCCAGAGAAAACCAAAGAGAGTATTAAATACTTAGTTTTCCCATGATTTAAAAACTTTAAAGAACACAATGTAACTGTCAGTACAAAAAATACAACTGGCATATCCGGTGAAATGATCGCGGAGTACTCGACATGTGACGCCACACAGGACAAAAAGAAAGCCGCTGCCAATGCAACCCATTTTTTATTAAATAGAATCTTTGAAACTTGATAGGTCAACAAAATACTGCCAACACCAAATAAGACGTTTACAAATCGATTCCAATAATAAAAACTCGGGTGAGAGATGGTCCAACCAAACTGTGTATCTGCCCATGTCTTAATCTCAGAGAGCTCTGTCATGTAGGCATTCGCGGTTACTGGCTGCCCCATTAAATAGAGGTAATGAAAGATATCGACAAAATAGGCGATATAAATAGGTAGCGAGCCATAACTATAGAAATGCGGGTTTAATATTCCGGTCTTTAACATTCGCAACGCAGTACCTGCAGTTTGTGGTTCGTCCCAGTGATACAGATAGGGCAAACCCAACTCAATTCTATAAAGACGGACGAAGAGCGCAAACGATATGATGGCACCGATCGCGATACAGAATAAAAGCGAGTCTTTGCTCAAGCGTTTCAGCATGTTGTTTTATAAATCCTATCAATACAATTTTTATCTCTGCGCAGTTTAATGAACCCTGCAGGTTAAATGTTTCTACCAATTTTCGCCCTAATGGACATTTTTACAATTGGTTTACATACAGAGCCCTAAACGCTTCATACAAAATCATGATCAAACCAGTTGATAAACCAGCGCTTAAAAATACTTGCATCTAACTCAAGTGTGCTAGCTTTTGGCACACGTGTGACGAGCGTGAATTTTTCTAGCGTTTCAATAAAACCTTTGCGGCGCAACAGGGATCTAAGCGGATAATGCTCAGCAAACGCAGTCGTTAAGACGTCAACTTTAGACTTTCTCGCAAGCGCCGCAGCAGCATCCAACAAGGCAGATGCGGCCTCTCGATCTGAATCCATTACCACTAAATCTACGATTGCTAAGGTCAAAAACTGCTGCATTGGCATGACACGCGTGACCATATAGCCACAAACCTGCCCGGCACGATGGGCCATCGTGATTTTGTAGTTGCGTTCAGTAAAGCCACAAAAGCGCCAGTTCAATACATCAACTGAGCGTACTGCGGCAATATCCTGGCTTACGGTCCATTGGCCTAAAAAAACCTCACACGATGCGTCAAAGCGGTCAACCTCAGTCAACGTCACTTGATGTCGACCTTTCACAGTTAACGCATCAAAGACACACTGAAAGGGGCGCGATAAATAATCAAGTGTCCGCTGAAAACCTAATTTAGGAAACAACTTGCTCACAATACGACCCGCAGCCACCGGTCGAGCAAACACTTTTAACTCACCAATTTTTTTCCAACCAACCGCCAGGTGTGGTTTCAACACGGGCGGGCGTGTCATTAACCCATACGAAAAGTCGTAGCCTAGCGACCCTAGTAAACCAACAAAATGCTTTTGCAATGGGAAAAATAATGCTTTTTTTCTCGCACTTTCGTCAATCACAATGTTCGCGGCAAAGCAGCTTAACAAGCGCTGATCGCCAAATTTCATCGCAAAGGGTATAGCACCAAAGTGCGCCAATATTTTTTGATCCTCTTCGTACACCATTTGCAGACGCGGAGCACTTTTTAAAATAGCAGTTGCATCCACGTTCGAACTCACACCGGACGCAACCACAACATCCTCATGCAGCCACCGCAACATTCTCACAAAGGCAGCTTGATCCAACGGAGGGATCAATAACGCATTCGCATCAGCCATGACGGCGATGTCAGGCAAATCAGCATCTAAGGCATCACGAAACATCGCGATCACTTTTCAAAGCAACGAATGACCGACACTGCTCTCTAAAATGCACAATCTTCGACTCAAGCGTCGAGGCAAAAGGTAAGGGGTCCATCGTCCACGCTTCCGGTGCAACCGTTTTACAAACAGCGTGGTCTTCTTCAAACACTTGACGATTCACCTTGGCGCTCGATGCCAAAAAGGGTTCGACCATTTTTTTTGCATTGTCTGACGCGGCGGGCACCGCATATAAGCGACTCGTAAAATACGTTTGCGATCGGTCGCGACCTGGAAAATAGTTTTGCAATGAATAAGAGTACCCAAAGGTCGATGAAATCATCGAGAACGGAAACAGAAAGATACTCAAATATTCTTCACGCTGATAATCGATATTGAACAGTCTTTTTAAGCCCATTAATTGCTTCGCAATTCGAGTATTTGTCACCGGCGCATTCCATACCGAATTGCACCCATCCAATACATTTTCGCCTTCAGCTAAACCTAACGTGGCTAGAGTTTGCGTATGTATTAACGGGATATGGTACGGTTCTAAAGCGTTTTCGACGGCAATCGGCCACGCACATTCAAACGCAGAGCGATTGAAATCTGCTCGCGACGAAATATTGAATGAAATATCTTCCAGAGTCTGAACCAAACCGCACAACTGTTCTGCCAAGCTTGTTAGCGGAGTAATGCCAACAAATAAAAAATCACCACACCAGTCCAAGTGATACGTATTCAAAACAGGTTTGCTGGCTGTGCATGCTGCAAACTGCGCGGGGTTAGGGATAATGACTTCGCCGTTCCGGTAGCTCCAACCATGGTAGCCACAGGCATACGGCTGCTGACCAAAATCTTGGGCATAAATTCTGGCGCCACGATGCGGGCACTTGTTATCGAAGGCAACAAGTGTGCCTTCGTCATTGAACACCACTAGGTCACCCAAGGGTGTGTCAAATTTAACAAAGTCGTTTGGATTTGACAGTTCTTGGCGGTGACCAACAAGATGCCAATAATGCGTAAAGAGCTCAGTGTCGAACGACATGCGGCTGCCCCTTAACGTACAACGTAACCGCCATCAACAAATAACGTCGTGCCCGTCACCCACTTACTTGCGTCGCTTAATAAAAAGACCGCGGCGTTAGCCACATCACCTGCTTCACCAAATCCTAGCAGATGAGCTTTTTCGTACTCAAGCGTGGCGGCCTCGCCGCTATTGCGAGTCAAACGCTCGTGCATCGCAGTTTTGATCGCACCGGCCGCAATGGCATTTACCCGAATACGGCGCGGCGCCAACTCGACGGCCAGCGCTCGCACTAAGCCTTCGACACTAGCCTTGGCTGCAGCATAGGCAGTCATCCCACTTTGACCAGTCGAACCCGCCACCGATGACATCAACACGATTGAGGCACCCTCTTGCACGACATTTTTTTGACCGACTGCACGGGCAATGCCAAACGCTGCAAACACGCTGCTTTGAAAGGTTTCGTCCAAGTGTTCTTGCTTCGTTAATCGAACTGGTCGAATCAATTCAGTACCCGCACTATGAAAAACCCCATTCAACAAACCATGTTCCGTTGCTAAACCCTTGACCCAATCCGCAGTGCCGTCCGCATCTTTCAACGCGAAAGGCGCTAGTACGTGCTGAGCGCGACCATCAAGCTTCACGCGAGTTTGCTCTAAACGCTCAAGATCACGCCCGCCCAACAGCACTCGGCCACCGCAGGCGGCAATCAGCTCGGCAGTTGCTTGCCCAAGGCCTGACGAAGCCCCGGTCACCAGATACGTTCGGCCTGTTAAGCAAGTGCTTGAAAACTGATTCATTGTTCGATGGTCTCAACACAAGTTAACGGGCCAACCGACAACGCTGCACCGCCCCATGAATAGCCCACCCCAAAACCAAACAAGCTCAGCTTCAGCGTAGAAGTTAACAATGGCTCGCGCAGGCGCGAAGTCATCAACAAAGGGATGGATGCTGAGCTTGTATTGCCGTACTCTTGAATATTGACAGGCGCTCGTTCTTTAGGGATTTTCACCTTTTTTACAAGGTGATTCAACATGAACAAATTTGCTTGGTGAAATAAAAAGTAATCTTGTTGCTCGACGCTTGTGTTTGAAATCGCCATCAAGCGCGCCACTAACGCCGGTATCGTACGCAAGGTGAAATTAAAAATCTCGCCACCATCCATATACAAGTGACTTTGATCCACCACCTGCCCTGCGGCATCCGTTTTGACGGGTGCCGGCTTAAACCCGCCGTCGGGCACGATTAAGCTCTGCGCACCAGCCCCATCCGAACCCAATACAAAATGACTTGGCCCTTCGGTGCTTGACGCCTCTAACGCGGTTATCGTGCCAGCGTCGCCAAATAACAAGGCCGTTGCTCGATCTTTAGGATCAACAATCTTACTCACGGTATCGCCAACGGCCAGCAACACACGCTTTGCGGCGCCCGACTGAATCATCGTCATGCCTAGCCATAAGGCATACACGTAGCCTGAACAGCCCAAGTTCACATCAAAGGCGATACCTGCTTGCGATAACTTCAACGCATGTTGAATCACGCAAGCTGTTGCAGGCAAGACATGGTCGGGGGTTTGCGATACAAAAATGACCGCATCGATTGAGGCGGGATCCCAGACGAGTTTTTGCAATAAGTGCTGGCCCGCAGTGATGCACAAATCGCTTGTTGTTGTCGACGCATCGGTGTGGCGACGGGTTTCAACGCCGATCATCTTCAGCGCGCTAGCTAAAGCTTCAGGCTCAAACGTTGCGGCAAACTCGTCGTTTGTCACAATCCGTTTAGGTACGCAAGACACAACCCCCGCGATGCGGGCCCCTGTTACTGCGATATCTTTACCGATTAAGGGTGTCTGTGTACTCATTGTGTCTGGGCTAGGCTTACTTGGCTGCAGCAATCAACTTTTGGATATCGGCAACCGTCTCACAACTGGCCAAGGCTTGGCCATCCACCATCACGTCAAAATGCTCGTCAATCAGCGCAATCGTCGACACGATCGCAAGCGAATCCCACGCGATCGTACTCAAACTTAATTCAGGGGTGACTTCGGTTGTTTCTAACTCAAAAACCTCAGCCAAACCCTCTAAAAACTTCTCCATTACCTTTCCTTAGATCGTGACGACGCAGCCGGCCCACGAATAGCCAACTCCAAAACCCATCAATAATAACTTGGCGCCACTTTTTAACTGATTTTGAGCCCGCATCTGGGCTAAGGCCATCGGAATCGACGAAGACACCGTATTACCGCAGGATTCAACCAAAATCGGCATTTTTTCTGCCGGAATATTCAGCTTCTTTCTTAACGTCTCAAGCATAAACTTGTTGGCTTGATGAAATACAAAGTAATCAATCGCGTCGCGCGTACAACCTGCCTTGACCAACACATTTTCTACGGCCTTGGGTACCTCGCGCAGCGAAAAGGTCAAAACTTCTGCCCCTTTCATGTACAGATTTTCGGCTGAACGGGTGTTGCCAGACGTATCAACATGCTCAATCTTGCTGTTGGCATCGGCTGGTTTTCGAAACAACCCGGCCTCAACGATCAAATTACCCGCCCCACGCCCGTCGGTACCAAACTCAAAGGCGCCAATCTGTGTGGCAGCCGCATCGCTTGCCACAATCGCGGTGGCCGCAGCCCCATCCCCAAACAAGGTGCGCACGCTTTTGTCTAAAGGATGGATGTATTTAGAGTAGGTATCGCCTGTCAGCAGCAACACGCAACGCGCCGCTCCGGTTTCGATCAAGCCTTTTGCCAAAGACAGTCCGTAAACATACCCCGAGCAGCCTAAATTAATGTCCAACGCCCCCGAGGCGCGCCCGACGCCCAACCAGTCTTGCAACAGGCACGCTGAAGTTGGCAACACATAGTCGGGGGCTTGGGTACAAAAAATGATGAAATCGACTTGCTGAGCAGTGACCTTGCCTTGCGTAAACAACCGCTGGGCGGCCGCAAAGGCCAAATCTGCCGCTGTTTGATCCTGGGCAGCAATATGGCGGGTCAAAATCCCGGTTTTGTCATAGATCTTATTCGCCGGCCAATCAGGGTACAGCGCCGCTAAATCGGCATTATCTAAGATCTGGTCAGGCAAATAACAGGCAAAGTCTTCGATCCGAGCCTGAATTCGTTGCAGCGGCGGGTTTTGCACCGACATATCAGAGTCCATTTCGCGGCAAATAAGCGTGTTTCAGTGTAAGCTAATTTTATTGAAAAAATGCTGGGCTCGGCCCGCGCTGAACCTATGACCGATCGTTTCGACTGGCGCATCGCTGTCGTCATCCCCTGCTTTCAGGTAAAAAAGCACATCCTGAACGTTATCGGTGCAATCGGGCCAGAGGTCACGAAAATTTATGTGGTCGATGACAAGTGCCCTGAAGAGTCGGGCAAGTTTGTAGTAGACAACTGCCAAGATCCACGGATAACCGTCAGCTTTAACGCCGTCAATCTCGGCGTGGGTGGCGCGGTGATGGCGGGTTATCAAGCGGCGCTTAAAGATGGGATGCACATTGTCATCAAAATTGATGGTGACGAGCAGATGGACCCCGCGCTCATCCCTCGCTTCGTGCAACCAATTAAAGACGGCCGCGCCGACTACACCAAAGGTAACCGGTTTTTTAACCTAGACAATGTGCGAAGCATGCCTGCCTTGCGCCTGTTTGGCAATGCCGTTCTATCGTTTCTCAACAAGCTTTCTTCAGGCTACTGGGATATCTTCGACCCCACCAACGGGTACACAGCGATTCATACCGAGGTCTTGCGCGAGTTGCCTTTTGACAAAGTTAGTCAGCGCTACTTTTTTGAATCAGACATGCTGTTTCGGCTAAATTTACTGAAAGCTGTTGTCGTTGACGTACCAATGGACGCTAAATATGGCGACGAGGTCAGCAATTTAAAAGTATCCAAGATTGTCACCGAATTTCTTGGTAAGCACGCGCGTAATTTCTACAAACGCATTTTTTACAACTACTATCTGCGCGATTTGTCGTTAGCATCCATTGAACTGCCGCTTGGTTTGCTGCTGTTTATTTTTGGTACTAGCTTCGGTCTGCTGCAATGGTGGCATGCAGCGGCAAACGAACTTGCGACGCCAGCTGGTACCGTGATGCTAAGCGCACTACCCACCTTAATGGGTTTACAGCTTATTTTGGCATTTTTAGCTTACGACATTGGGTCGGTGCCACGTACGCCACGTCATTTTAAGTAGACCACTCATGGCCCATATTATTAGCGTTAAGCAGTTCATCTTTATCATCGCAACCGTTTTTTTGTTGGCGGCGGGCCAAATCCTCTTTAAAGTCGCCGCCGAAAAAATCGACATTGCAGGCCAAGGTATTGTTGCGAGCGTCTTGCTCAACACCACTCTCATTATTGCGTTAGCCGTCTACGCCGTGGCAACGTTTTGCTGGCTGATTGTATTAAAGGGCATACCACTTCGACTCGCCTATCCATTTGCGGCACTCGGCTTTTTTATCGTACCCTTACTGTCATACCTATTTTTAGGCGAACCGCTGCGCGCCAGTTCGTTTATCGGCGCCGCCATTATTGTGGTTGGCATCTATGTATCTTTGCTCTAAATATCAATGAATGTAAATGCACCTGCTACAGGCGCTCGTTTAAGCTGCCCAATTTGCCGCCGTTTAATGGCATTCAAAACGTCGACCTTCACCCATTTTTGTAAAGACTGCGATTATTGGGGCGCAGATTTGCCCGTTGATATCGAAGGTGCGGGCTCTGATGAAGACGAAATCAGTGACGAGGCTTATATTGCCTCGCTTGAAGGCTTAAGGGTCAAAAATTTTGCGCTGATTCTGAAACAGCTTCAACAGACCAAGCCCGAATCAAACCTTAGCATTTTGGATGTAGGCTGCGCCTCTGGTCTTTTTATGCGTACCGCTCAGCAATGGGGCTATACGGTAACGGGGATCGAGCCAAACCAACCGCTCTTTGCAGTGACGCAGCGGCAAGGCTTAAACGTCATGCATGATTATTTTCCGCCAAAACAAGATTTGAATAAAACATTTGACGTCATTATTTTTAATGATGTGTTTGAGCATATCCCTGATGTGCACGCTATCTTAGAGGGCTGCAATCAATACCTAAAAGATGATGGGGTCTTGATCCTGAATTTACCCAATGCGCATGGTTTGATTTTTAGGTTTTCGAGGATCTTGGCAACGGTGAATTTACTAGGCCCTTGGAACCGCCTGTGGCAAGTAATGTTTCGCACACCGCATTTGCACTACTTCACGTTTGAGTCCCTCGGCAAACTGGCGGCACAGCACCAATTCATAGCCGTCAGCGGTAAACTGCAAATTGCGACTCTCGAGATCAAGGGCCTTTGGTCGAGATTGGCTGTCAACGGCGGTGCGATCGGTTTCTTTAAAAACTGTATCGCGTACCTCGGTACGTTAGCACTGTATCCCGTGATTTTGCTGAGCGAGAAGGACACTTTTTTTGCTCTGTATCAGCGCAAAACTCCCTAAATTATTGTCAATTTAATCCAGGCGCAACATAGCCTCGACTTCACTTTTAAACTGCATCGTGGCTTGAGGCAGTATGTGATACGTATCTTCATAAAACAATACTCCATGCCTTTGCGAATGGCACAGATCTTCATCGCATATTTTTTCTGCCGGGTTCACAAAAGTCACTCGTTCATCTTGAACGCCCTTAAAAATGCTGTTGACATAAGAAGTAGAGAGATCGAACTGCTGCCGTGAAATCGTCAGAGGCTGGCGAGT
>JAIPCU010000059.1 GCA_021738045.1 Candidatus Methylopumilus sp.
GACGCGTTTTTTGCCCCTGTCATTTTTAGAGTGCAAAGCTACGGCTTGCAGTTAAGTCAGCCGGCCCAGTCTTATGTAGAAAGGATGCTGAGTCTGCCAAGCATGCAACGCTGGTACGCCGAGGCTTTGGTTGAAATTTGGCGCAAACCAGAGTACGAACAGGCTGCTGTGGCAAACGGAAAAATCGTTCGCGATTTTCGAAAATGAATTCAAGCCGCCAAGTCAAAGACCAGAACTTCAGCGTTGTGGCCGTCGGCTAGGGTCAGTGCTGTTTCATCTGCGACGAATAAAGCGTCGCCCGCGCTCAGGCTAATATCGTTCACCTTAAGCTCGCCTTTGATCAGGTGAACGTAGGCTTTACGGGTGGGGTCAAGCGTGAGGCTCGCGGTTTGGGCCTGATCGAACAAGCCCGCATAAAATTTGGCATCAGCGTAAATCTTTACGGCATCGTCCTTGCCTTCGTCAGACGCAATCAAGACGAGTGCACCTTGTTTTTTTTGCGCAGGTACAGTCTTTTGCTCGTAACTTGGTTTCACATTTTGCTGGTTAGGTATAAGCCAAATTTGCAAAAAGTGAGTTTGTTGACCTCTGGCGTGATTGAATTCACTATGTTGCACACCAGTGCCGGCACTCATGCGTTGCACATCACCGGGTGGGATACCTTTGACGTTACCCAAGCTATCGCGATGCGCAAGCTCACCCGAGAGCACATAGCTGATGATCTCCATATTCTGATGACCATGCTCACCGAACCCTTGCCCCGCCTCAATGCGATCTTCATTGATCACCCGCAGATTACCCCAGCCCATAAACCCGGCATCGCGGTACCCGGCAAACGAAAAAGAGTGAAAGCTTTTCAGCCAGCCATGATCGGCATAGCCGCGGTCTTGAGATTTTCTGAGGGTGAGCATGACAAAGCCTGTTCGTTACATCCAGAAACACATGTGCCGGATGAATTCAGGCATTATAGGCGCTTACTTTGTAAAAGGAATATATCTTGATATATACCAAGTTGAACCGTACACTGATGACTCGACACTTTGGGCCAGAGATCATGAGCGATATTGCCAAAATTTTTATCAACGGGCGTAGTCAAGCGGTCCGGTTACCGTTGGCCTATCGCTTTGATACAAAAGAAGTATTCATTCGCAAGGATCCAGACACAGGGGACATTATTCTTTCTGCAAAACCAGATTCGTGGGATACATTCTTTGTGGCTCAAGCCGCCGCCGAGGTTCCCCAAAATTTTCTTTCTCAAGCGGAGCGCCCACAAGTTGAAAAGCCGAGGGATCCCTTCAAAGGCTGGACCGAATGATCCAGTACATGCTCGATACAAATACAGTCAGTGATTTTATAAAAAATCAGCCAGCTGTTACGCGCAGGTTGTTGGCGGTGCCGATTCGATCTTTATGCATTTCGTCCATTACTGAGGCAGAATTACTTTATGGAGTTGGCAAACGCCCCGCAGCAAAGACACTGAATAAAATCGTGAATGAATTTTTGCAACGCGTGGATGTTTTAGCTTGGGATCGGCAGGCGGCAGAGCGCTATGCGACAGCCAGGGTAAAAATTGAGTCTAAGGGCAAGACTCTGTCGCCTTTAGACTTGCTAATCGCGAGCCACGCTCTAAGTACCGGTTGCACGTTAGTGTCGAACGATAAGGCGTTTCGCTTTATCCCAGGTTTAAGTTTAGAGAACTGGTCGAACGCACGCTCTTGAACAAAAGCGACAAGTCGTGCCCGTCGCCTCTGAGACTTAGCTTCGCGGTATCAACCCTTCTTCAATTGCTTTAATTTGCATGGCCACATAGCGCGAATAGATTCTGCAGTTAGTAAAGCTGCCGCCTACAAACCATAAGCCTTCTTGCGCGGTGCGACGCCACATGTTGTTCATTTCGCCATCGGGTGCAATGCCCCAAACTGGGCCAACTTTTTCAGCAATCTCAGTACCGAGTAGTTCTTTGACGACCACTTCTTGGGGCACGTAACCTGTTCCCATGATCAACAAGTCAGCTGGCTGGATTGAGCCATCTTTCATGAGCGCGCCTTCAGGTGCGAAGCGTTCGATCTGATCGTATTGCAATAAGCCAATGTCGCCACTGACGATTAGATCTGAGCAGCCAGCGTTCAGATAATAGCCACCGTAACGCGTACGAATCTTCAACTGGTAGCCGGTATCGTCCTCGCCTTGATCCCACTTAAAGCCGCGCGCAATCAGGCCATCGATCAGTTTTCTGTCGAGATCGACCATGCGGACGCTGACTTGTTTGAAGTTGCGCTTGGCAACAGGCAGGGTGTTGATACTTGAAAGTAAGTCGCCATCAGCAATCGAGATGCCATCGTACAGGGCATAGGTGAGATGTAAGCTAGGGTCGATACTCACAACGGTGGTTGAACCACGCTGAATGATCGTTGTGTCTGCACCGTTGCTATGTAGGTCTTGCGCCACATCGTGTGCGCTGGTGCCGGTACCCAACACCAGCGCCTTTTTGCCGTTCCAAGCGGCGCCGCTTGTAAAGGCGCTGGTGTGCATGACTTCGCCTTTAAAGTCTTTGAGCCCTGGCAGATCAGGCATGCTTGGTTTACCCACCAGGCCATTTGCGAAGATTAAATGGCGTGGCCGTACGGTACGCTCAGTACCATCATTGTTGCGCAGCACGGCTGTCCATCGAGCCTCGCTTTCATCGTACGTGGCGCTACCAAGCTCAGTATTCGTCCAGTTATTGATTTCCATGGTTTGCGCATAGACTTCAAGCCAGTTGCCCAACATGTCTTTAGGCAAGTACGAAGGCCAGTGCGGCGGAAACGGCAGGTGTGGCAAATTATTGAGATCGGTGATGTTGTGTAGGGCTAGCGAGTGATAGCGCTTGCGCCAGCTGTCGCCAATACGTGGATATTTGTCGATCAATAAAGTATCGATCCCTAACAAGACAAGCGAGGCTGCGACACTTAAACCAGCCTGACCACCGCCAACGATTAAAACGGTCGGCTCCCGGTCTTTGTAGGCTTGGCTTTCAACACGTTGATCTTGCCAGTTGGTGCCACCAAAGTTACGCGAGTAGGCTGCACCCGTGGGGCGACGTTTGCCGGTTTGCTCTTCAAAGCCTGTGAGTTCATTCAGGCTAGTGAGTAGTTGAAACGCTTTTGAGGGATCGCTCGCCAGCAGGCGAAGTACACCATAGCAGTGGCCGATGTCGGTTTCAAATTGAAACAAGATTTCGAGTACGTCGATCCCAATCCGCTTAAGTCGGCGAGGGCCTTGACGGCCTTCGGCCAGTTTAAAGTCGCGTGCCTTGACGCTAGCTTGCTTGATCAAGATCAAGTTTGCAATATTGTCGGCGCCTTCGCTTGGTGTGATCGACCAGGTAAAGGCAAACAAGTCGCGCCAGTGGCAGTCGGTGTCAAACAGCGCGGCGATCCCTGGTTTGTCCAGATGCGTGAGCGTAGCCTCAAACTGACTGAGCCATTGGGTGGCAAGGGCGTGATCAGGTGTAAGGGGTGCGGCAACAAAAGCGGGTTGGCCAAGGTTCATAAAAGCTGTCTCGTGAATTTTTGTTTGATACTGAAAGAGTATTACATTTACTTACCATTTTCTACTTGTTCGTTGGCGTGTAGCTCGGTAGGGTGCTCACTATGCGAAACTTGTAGGGGTAAAAATGGCTTTTCGAACGGTGAATACAGTGTTGAACGCAAGGTTGGAGGCGGCTGAGGCGCGCACAGATGCTCGCGTGGCTGATCTAAAAGGGGAAATCAATGCTCTTTCAGAGAAAGTGGCTGGTATGGACGCCCACATGGATGAGCGCACCGCACAAACCAAAGAAGAGTTTTCCAGAATAAGGCAAGATTTGGGTGACTTCAAAGTGCAAGTCACTAAGCAGATTACAAACTTAAAATATATTGTTGTCACCACGGGTGTGGCGTCTGTGATTGGGCTTTACTCGGCAAATGTGGCGACGATGCAAGCCCTGTTAGCGGCCTATGACTCGGGTAAAGCCATGGCGACCCAATTTGCTAAAACGGCTGATCGACTCGATAGAATTTCAGAGCGGCTGGATGCTCAAGAACAAAAGGTTAGCCAGCGACTCAATTCTCAGTAATTGACCGGCTGAGGACACCTGCATATCACGAGCTTACCGATGTTTCGGATCAAGCGCATCGCGCAAGCCATCGCCCAACAAGTTAAACGACAGTACCAATATAAAAATTGCCAGGCCTGGCCACACCGCCATCCAGGGTGCAGTCTCCATAAAATTTTTCGCTGTATTGAGCATACTGCCCCAGCTCGGATCCGGCGGTTGTTGGCCAAGACCTAAAAATGACAAACTGGCTTCTGCGATGACAGCTGACGCGATCGCTAAAGACGCCTGCACGATCAAGGGCGCTGTCACGTTAGGCAAGATATGGGATATGGCAATTCGAAACGGATGACAACCCACCGCGCGTGCCGCTTCAACATAATCCTCAACCTTGATCTGTAAAACTTGCGCGCGGGTTAAGCGTACAAAGATTGGCGAGGCAGATACCCCAATCGCAATCATGGCGTTAGTGAGGCTAGGCCCTAAAAACGCGGCGAGTGCGATCGCAAGAATCAAAAACGGGCAGGCTAAAAACGCATCGGTGGCGCGTGAGATCAGGCTATCAACAGTGCCACCTAAAAAGCCCGCCAACATCCCAATGGTGACGCCAGTGAGCAGCGAAATCGCCACAGACACCACGCCCGCCAACAATGACGCGCGTGCACCCCAGATGACACGCGCCAGCACGTCGCGGCCAAGTTCGTCGGTACCAAACCAATGCGTGCCGGTGGGTGCCTTGCGGATGGCGCTCCAGCTTGCCTCAATGGGATCAAACGGTGAAATGAGTGGCGCAAAAATCGCCATCGCAATGAAAAGCAGCACCACATAAAGCCCAAACATACCTTTACGATTACGCTTGAGTTTGCGCCAGGCACGTAACCAGGGCCCGGGCTCTTTTTTTAGGATTGCGGGTGCGACAGAGGTCGTTGAGATTGTTGCGTGATTCATCATTTGCGCAGGCGAGGATTCAACATAAAGTAGGCCATGTCTGCAAATAAGTTGAGCATGATATAGGTGGTGGCGGTCACCAACACGACGCCTTGCACCACCGCATAATCGCGATTAAAAACGGCATCAATAATGAGCTTGCCGAAGCCAGGAATCGTAAACACCTGTTCAGTCAGTACGGCACCTGATAACAAGGTGCCAAGTTCAAGCGCGCCTAAGGTGATCACAGGTGTCAGCGCATTACGCAGGGCGTGTTTCAGTACGACAACGCGCTCGCTTAAACCTTTGGCACGTGCCGTACGAACGTAATCTGCACCGAGCTCTTGCAGCATCGAGCTGCGCATGTGGCGCATCAGCGAGGCGGCAATCGCATTACCCAAGACAAAGGCGGGCATGATCATTGAAGCGAGGTTGGCGCGCAAGTTCTCGAAAGGGCTGACATAGCCCGAGGCCGGTAGCCACCCCAACTCAACTGAAAATAGCAGGATCAGCATGATCCCCAGCCAAAAGTTAGGAGTGGATAAGCCAGTGAGAGCAAAGACGGTTGCCCCTGTATCGACGGCACTGCCTTTATAGACGGCCGACACAATGCCGGCGGGCAGACTAATCACCAGCGCAATTAACAAGGCTAATAGAGCCAACTCAATTGTGACTGGAAGCTTTTGCAAAATGAGATCGAGTACCGGTTGATGGGTACGTGCCGATTCACCTAGATCGCCCTGCAGGACACCTGCGATCCAGTACCCGTAGCGCACGGGTAGCGGATCATCGAGGTGCAGCTTGGCGCGAATGTGGGCGATCGCTTCAGGGCTCGGGTCTTCTCCTGCGAGCACCAACGCTGGGTCGCCAGGCAGCAATTGCTGCAGGCTAAAAATCAGCATTGATACGAACACCAGTGTTGGTATCAAAGTGAAGAGGCGACGCACGAAGAAGGTAAACATGAAGCGATCTTCTGGAGTGGCTTTAGTTCAGCTTTAAGCCAGTGACGCGCAGCAGCCCATCAGGAACTTCGCGAATACCAGAAAGCTTATTGCTGTAGGCCCATAACCAATCGCGGTGATACAAATACACTAGCGGGCGATCTTTGCTCACTTGCGCAGCGATGGCTTGATAGGCAGCCAAGCGTTCTGCGGGTTGTAGTTTGCTGCGTGAGTCGTTCAGCAAAGCGTCCACTTCAGGCACGCAGTAGCCCGAGTAGTTGTTAGGCTGTTTACAACCAATAAAGTTAAACAGATTGCCATCGGGGTCGGCACGACCACTCCAGCTAAGCACATAAGCATCAAAGTCGCCCTTATCGGCCAGGCTCAGTGAGGTGGCAAACTCAGTCGATTGAATTTTGATATTGAACCCTGCTTCTTTGGCCATGGCCTGTACCACCTGCGCAATTTTTTGTGCGTCAGACGTGGTGGGCGTCATGAGTGTGAAGGTTGGGTTCGTGACACCAGCTTCTTTGAGTAATGCGCGTGCACGCGCCAGGTCTCGCTTTGGCATCGGCACATTTTTAGCGTAGAAACTATTGCTCGGAGCCACCCATTGATTGCCCGGGGTTGCTTGCCCATCCATCGCCACTTGTACGATGCCTGCCCGATCAAGTGACAGCTCAAACGCTTCGCGTACCTTGGCTAATTGGCCAAGCGGTTGACTTTGCGCGCGTTCGCTCTTGGCAGTGTTGATGGTGATACCTTGATAGCCGATTTCAGTGATCTTGCTGAGCTTGAGTCTTGCATCTTTTTGAATCGAGGCAATGTCGCTTGAGGCGGCGCGTTCGATAAAATCAAATTGTCCAGAGCGCAAGTTGGCCAAACGCACGGTGGCGTCGGTAATCGGTGTGTAAATCACCTTGTCAAAATGTACGGCGTCTTTGTTCCAGTAGGCACCGAAACGTTCAAGCGTGATGCGATCTTGTGCAACACGATCTGTAAATTTGAATGGGCCTGAACAAACTGGATTATTACTAAATTTTTCGCCCAGTGCCTGAGCCGCTTTAGGTGACACCATCATCCCGGCTCGGTCGGCCAACACGGCCAGCAAGGGTGCAAACGGTGCGCTCAGATTCAGGCGAACAGTGTTGGCATCGATCACATCAATTGAAGTGACCGGGCGCAGTTCACCCGAGCGGCTTGAGCCTTTCAGAGTCTTGTGGCGTTCGAGGTTGTACTTAACAGCCTCGGCATCCATTTTTTCGCCATCATGAAACGTGACGCCTGCGCGCAGCTTGAGCGTCAGCGCCTTGCTATCGGCTGACCATTCGTAGCTAGTTGCCAGCTGCGGCACGATGTTGAGCTTTTCATCAATATCAAAGAGCTTGTCGCACAACGACATGAATACCAGTCGACCAACAAACGACCTGGCCAGCGTTGGATCAAGCATGTCGGGGTCTTCGGCCAGACCGATGCGTAACGTTTGCGCGCTTGCCACGAAGGGTAAGCATGCGATCAGCGAGGTAGCAAGTAGGGTTTTGTAGCTGAGTTTCATATGGTGTCCTATCAAACAAATTTATGGTGAACTTCTGTTGATGCAAACAAAGATGTACGGTTCTCAATCATCTATTTTCACTCGACTTCTATCCATCTTGAATGTGCGCTGCAATCATTCATTTCAGTTGTACAGTTCAGTAATGGCTTGGCGATCACCTGGTACTTAGAGTGTTGCATTGATCGCCTTTGTTTGAAAAGCAGACTGCAAGCGTTGCAGGCGCAGTCGAGAGGGAGTGAACGCGGGCTGTGAGCGTTGGGTTGCGCTGCTGAGAGTCAAGGGAAAATGACAGGCCACTGCATGCTCGCGATCACCCGCCAAGATCGGTGTTACCTGACTACACTTGTCTTGCACATAGGGGCAACGCGTATGCAGATGGCATCCTGAAGGTGGCTTGAGCGGGCTGGGTACATCACCTGTTAACAGCACGCCCTGCCGGGTAACCGTTGGATCAGGCAAGGGAATGGCTTGCATCAATGCATGCGTGTAGGGATGCGCGGGTGCCGAGAAGAGACGCTTTTTATCGCCAATTTCTACAATACGCCCCAAATACATCACTGCGACGCGGGTCGCGATATGCTTTACAACGGCTAAGTCATGCGCAATAAACAGATACGACAAACCGAACTGTTGCTGCAAATCTTGCAACAGATTGATCACTTGTGCTTGCACCGACACGTCAAGCGCTGAAACCGCCTCGTCGCAGACAATGAGCTTGGGCTCTACCGCTAAGGCACGCGCGATGCCCACTCGCTGACGTTGACCGCCCGAAAATTCGTGGGCGTAGCGTTGTGCGTGTTCTGGTCTTAAGCCCACGGTGCGCAGTAACTCAGCGACTCGGTCTGTTTCATGGCCAACGTGTAAGCCATGTACCTTAAGCGGTTCAGCCAGCATCTGCCCAATGGTCATTCGCGGATTTAACGACGAATATGGGTCTTGAAAGATCAATTGCATATTGCGGCGTTCACCGCGTAAGGCCTTCGTGCTTAAAGCCCGCAGGTCTTTGTTGTCAAAGTTCAAACTGCCACCGGTTGGTTCAAGCAAGCGCAGCAGCAAGCGCCCCAGAGTTGATTTACCACAGCCCGATTCACCCACGAGGCCAAGGATTTCACCCTGTTCGAGTGTGAGGTCAACGCCATCAACCGCACGAACATGATCCTGAACCCGACCAAAAAATCCACGACGTATCGGAAAATGCTTTTCTAGACCGATGGCCTGCAACAGCGGCGTTGATCGTGACGGGGTTGAGACAGTCATGCGTTCGCCCCAACAACGTTGCCGATCAAGAGTTCGTCAGCCTCAAGCGGGGCGCGCAGGCACGCTGAAAAATGTGCATCGCCCACCTCGTGTAGTTCGGGCACTTGGTTTAAGCACGCAGGTTGCACGAAAGGGCAGCGTGGCGCAAAGCTGCAACCCGCAAGCGGTTGCACTGGACTTGGGACCTGACCTTCAATGGACACCAACCGGGTTTGTTCGAGATCAAGGCGTGGAATCGCACCTAGTAAGCCAACGGTGTATGGGTGCTGCGGCATCTCAAACAGGGCGTGCACCGGTGCGCGTTCGACCACACGGCCGGCGTACATGACGATGACTTCATCGGCAACCTCAGCCACCACGCCTAGATCGTGCGTGATTAAGACAATCGCCGTACCTGTCTCTTGCTGTAGCGTACGCATCAGTTCAAGGATTTGCGCTTGAATAGTGACATCGAGAGCAGTAGTGGGTTCATCGGCAATCAAGACGCGTGGCTCGCAAACCAGGGCCATGGCGATCATGACGCGTTGACGCATACCGCCACTCAGTTTGTGTGGAAACTCATCTAAGCGTTGCTCGGGTGACGGGATGCGCACCTTACGCAAAATATCAATAGCCTTTTCGCGCGCCTGCGTTCTGCTGAGTTTGCGGTGCTTGACCAAGCCTTCAATAATTTGCTCGCCCACCGTATAGCTTGGATTGAGCGAGGTCATGGGCTCTTGAAAGATCATCGACATGCCGTTACCGCGCAAATCTTGCAGAACACGCTCGGGTGCGCCAACGAGTTCTTGGCCCTCAAAACAAATCGAGCCTTGTTGGATGCGACCAGCGGGTTTGGCTAACAGACCCATGATGGACAACGCGGTGACGCTTTTGCCACAGCCGGATTCGCCAACGATCGCGAGTGTTCGAGCAGCACGCACGCTGAAGCTTACGTCATTGACGATCGTAATCTCACCCTCGTCGGTGACGAAGCTGGTTTTTAAATGCGAGACCTCAAGTAGCGCAGTCACCTAAGCGCCTTTGATACGAGCGAGGTACTGTTCAATGTGCGCGTCGATTTCGCGTCGTTCAGTGATGCCAGAGGGTCGATGACGGCTTGGCAAACATTCCAGAAAAGGCTGAAAGCGCTCAAGGCTTTTGTTGTAAAGACGCCTGAGTTCAACGAAAGGCTCTTCGTGATCATCTACACGTAAATCAAGCTGCAGATAATCTTCATCGTTATGAATTTTGAGTGCAGCGGCTTGTTTGCCACGCTTATCACCGCCGGCAGCCTGCCCCGCGTCGAGTGCTGCGAGCAGGCGTTCGCCCATCGGCTTACCACGCGTGTCTTTGAAGGCTTGCGCGGTGTGTTCAATGACCTTGGGGCCGGCGAGCATATTGCCCGCGACACTCAAGCCGTCTTCAAGTAGATGGCCGCACCAATCGACACAGGCTGAACCCGTGTGTGCGGCGGGCAAGCCCTTGAACGGTAGGATGTGTAGTTGGCGCTGATCACGACCTTGATCGTGTTGAATCAGCCGTTCGATGGTTTGCTCGGGCGAACAATGTTGCGCCAAGAGATCTAAGCCCGCCGGCCCATACAGCGGATTCAGCAGCGCCTGACTGGAAAGTGCACCAACACCGCGTCGGCTGTGCACGCAAAGGGAGCCTACCGCAAAGAACCGACTCGCGATCGCCATGCCAAAGTATCCCGATTCGTCACGGGCTAAGATCGACCAGGTCATTGATATTCTCTTTTGTTCATACCCCCCAAAGCTCTAGCCTTTTGCAGACAGGTGCGGGCGGTCAAAGGCAATGACTTAGTCGGGTCTAATGTTGTTGTCTTTAATCACTTTGGCCCAACGTTGCAGTTCTGATTCTGTCCATTTTTGCAGGTCAGCTGGGCTGCTAGCCTTGATATCCATGCCCATCGTTTCGGTGAGTTGCTTGTTTGTATCTGGTGAGCGCAAGACTTTTGCAACCTCTGCGTTGAGCTTGTCAATAATGGGTTGTGGCGTACCAGCTGGTGCGAAAATACCCCACCAGGCAAGTGCCGAAAAGCCTTTATAGCCTTGCTCTGCAAGAGTAGGCACATCTGGCATTGCCGCTGAGCGGGTTTCGCCAGTCACAGCGAGAGGGCGCATTTTGCCGCTTTTGATGTGAGCACTCATCACAGCCACCGAGCCGATACCTGAATCGATTTGACCGCCTAAAACGTCAGTGACCATTGGGCCACCACCTTTGTAGGGGATGTGCACGACTTTAAAGTTGCCCGCATCTTGTACCAACATCATGGTTAAGTGGCCAAGGCTGCCGCTGCCGATTGAGCCGTAGCTCACAGAATCGGGCTTAGCTTTGGCCGCCGCAACAAAATCAGCAAAGGTTTTGTAAGGTTTGCCGGGCGCTGTTGCCAAGGCCATTGGGGCAGTGCCAATCAGCATGACAGGTGCCAAATCTTTCAGAGTGTCAAAGGTCATCTTTGGCAATAAAGACGGGTTGACCGCATGGGTGTCAAAGACAAAGACAAAGGTGTAGCCATCAGGGGCAGACTTCGCTACATAGCCAGTGCCGATTGAACCCGAGGCGCCGACGCGATTTTCGACGATAAACTGTTGACCTAGGGCCTCGGTCAATTTTGCGGCGATCAAACGGGCGATGGGGTCAACTGAGCCGCCGGGGGGAAACGGTGAAACAAACGTGACGGCCTTGGTCGGCCAGGATTGTGCGAAGGTTGCTGGAGCGAGCGTTGCACCAAGCAGCGCTAGCAGGAGGGGCACGCCTCGTAAAAGATTTGCGATCATAGTAAGATTTCCACGCTAAGATTTAGTCAGTCGAGAGTCTCTAATGTAGCGTAAATCGCCTTGGGTCGGTTACTATCTTTGAACAAACCATTGTTGCGTCAATATGCTAAATAAGTACTACAACACTGAGTTAAGCAGGTTACGTAAGCACTCGCTTGAGTTTGCACGGGCTAATCCAGCAATCGCTCCGATGCTCGGTGCGACTTCAACCGATCCAGATATCGAAATCCTGTTGCAAGGCGTAGCCTACCTGAACGGCTTGACGCTGCAAAAACTTGACGATGAATTTCCTGAGATTGCTCAAGAGTTAGCCGGCCTTTTGGTGCCGCAGTTGCTCAGGCCCTTGCCTGCAGCCACCATGATGGCCTTTATCCCCAAAGCGAGGCTCTCTGAAACTGCTACGATCGCGGCCGGTACTGAGATTGCGTCAACCCCCATTGAAGACGTTTCATGTATCTTTAAAACGACTGCGTCTTTGCAGGTTTACCCGCTCGCACTCGATGATGCAGCGTTTACTCAAACCTCAGACGGCGTCAACACTATCCGTTTAAGTTTTAGCGGGCTAGAACTCGGTAAACCAGGTGGATTACCTGAAAATTTACGCCTGTTTTTAGCCGACGAACACGAAACCGCGGCGAATCTGTTCATGCTGTTGCATCAGCGTGTCAGGGCGATTCGTTTGTCGGATCAAAGCGGGCAAACTGTCTTGCTATCCTCGGCTTTGTCGTTTCCGGGTTTTGATGAGCCCTTGATCCCATACCCCGAAAATGCCTTCCCTGGGTTTTGCCTGCTTCAAGAACTTTTGTTTTTTCCACAAAAATACTTGTTTGTCGAGTTTCAGAATCTAGACAAGAGTCTCGGTGGGTTGAGGGGTAACCGACTGTATATCGAGATCGAGCTAGATAAAAATCTGGGTTTTAACCCACAGGTTTCGCTACGTAGCTTTCAACTGAATGTTGCGCCAGCAGTGAACTTGTTTAACCAGCAGGCTGAACCGATTAACCTGACGCACGAGACCACCGAGTATGTTGTGACCCCTGACAGCCGTCAAAAAGCACACTATCAGATTTACTCAATTGATTCAGTGACAGGCATGCGTCAAGGGCAATCTCAGCATAAGCACTATGAGCCTTTTTCTTCGCTGACTTTTAGCAAAAACTCTGTGCAGTCAAGCTTTCGCAGTTCGCTCAGGCCGTCGACCATCAACGATCGCCTCGACACACATATTGCGATGGTGTACCCACCCAACACTGAACTCACCAACGAAACACTGTCGATCAGGTTGACCTGTACCAATCGTGCCTTGCCCGAGAAACTCAAACTTGGTGATGTGAATCGCCCCACCAATAGCTCGCCAGAACGCTTTTCGTTTAAGAACATTACGCCTATCACCGGGTCAGTCGACCCGCCTTATGGCGAAAAACTTTTGTGGGATGTGATTAGTCACACGATACTCAACATTTTGTCGCTGAAAGACGCCGAAAATCTTCGCGCCTTGTTGCGACTGTATAACTCGTTGCGTACGCATGATCATTCTGCAAAAACCATCAACGAAAGGCAAATAGACGGGATTCTTGAACTACTGGTACGGCCTGAAAATAGGTTGTATCGTGGGATGAACACCCAAGGGCAGCATGTGCGCCTGCTTTGTCAAGAAAGCAATTGGGGGAGCCTAGGCTCACTCTATTTGTGGGGATGCGTGCTGGATAAGTTTTTGGCAAGTTATGCCGGGATCAATGCCTATACTCGTTTCGAGTTAGAGGACAAAACTACTGGAACCCTATTCAAATGGCCACTACGGCAGGGTCTGAAGCTGCTGCTTTAAAAGCGCGCTTGCTGAAAGAAGGAGATCGGTTCTCTTTTTTTCAAGCGAATCGCTTGTTACGGCACATTGGTTTAAGCCAAGGCCAAGCGGCAGGCGAAGTCAAAACTCGTCCGAACGTGAGCTTAGGGTTTCCTGATCGAGATATCAGCGAGATCGTCGAGCGCGCCGAGGGCGGCTATCAATTAACAGTTAATTTTTTAGGGCTGTACGGGGTGTCTTCGCCCGTGCCCACCTTTTACTCTGAAGATTTACTGGGTGAGCAGCAGCAAGGCTTAACTGCAACCCGAGACTTTTTAGATATTGTTAGCCAGACGATTTATCCCCTGTTTTTTAGGGCCTGGCTGAAATCGAAAGCGCATTTTCGTATTGTCGAGTTTGACGATCGTCGCTTACTTGAAATTTGTTATAGCTTTGTAGGGATCAATCGCCCCGAGCAGTATAAAAACCAGCCCGGCTTTGAGTCATTATTGCGTTTTGCCGCACTGTATTCGCAGTCACCCCGTTCGGCGCTTGGCTTACAGACCATTTTGTCGGCTTGCTATCCTAGTGCAGCGATCGACCTGGTCGAGCAAGATGTTCGCGTCTTAAAGTTGCCAGACGATCAGCACTTGCGCTTGGGGCAACAGGCCACGACCTTAGGTGTCGACACACACATCGGCCGTGAATTTGCTTGCCGCAGCAATAATTTGACGATTGAGATGCGCGAGGTTGATGAGTTGTTGCTGCAGCAATTACTGCCAGGGGGCTATGAACACTGCCGGCTAAAGTTTCTGGTGCAGCACTACTTAGTTGATCCACTCAATGTGGTGGTGGATGTTTACCTGAAGCAGGGAACGGCACAGCCGGTTATCTTGGGCCAAGCGGACTGGACAGGCCTTGGGCGCGACGCGTGGCTGGTGCAGCCAAACGAGCCCGAGCAGTTGCGGGTGCGTATCGAGCTTTAGTTTGCGTCAACCATCGTTTGACTGGGTACCATCACAAGGCCAATGGCATTGGCCTTGTTACTGGTAGCTGCGTCGGACATGCGCACAGCTGGCTTGCCTTCAAACGACACCATAAAGCTACCCGCTTTGAATTCACACTTTTGCATAAAACTACCTGAGACTAGGCCACCGCCGACGCCAGGGGTATCGCCATTTGTGAGCTCGATTTTCGAGGGTTTAAACAGAGCAGGTACCCCGCAGACCATCACCTTGGTTGAGACGGGTTGCGCCATCTGTAACTGAGCGATACTTGGATAAGGAATTGGCAGGGGACCGGCCGGTGGAAAGGGCGTCTTGCAAACATTCGGAAACGCGTTAATCATTCCCTGGGCAATGGTGCATACAAGCATTTTGTTCGCCTTTTAAAGTGAGGCAGAGTGGGGATTAGCCTAGATCAATTTTTTGGCCGTCAATTTTGACCAAGCCCTCGGCCTTGATTGAAGCGTGTTTGGCTTGTACTTGCATACGGTTCTTGACCACCATGCGTACTCTGCCTGCGCGTGTTTCATCGGTTTGTTCGATCCACCTAAAGCATTCGCGCGCCCGCGTGACCTGACGCTCAACGATTGTTGACATATTTTTTGCGATTAACTTGAAGCTCACAACATTACTTTGCATGTGCTCACTCCAGCTCTGCAATAGCTTGATGCGCACGTCGCCCACCAGAGCTTGCAAGCCAAACCGAGGGGCTTCAAGGTCTAGGCTTTGCTTGCCTTGCACGGCGATTGACTCCGCCTGCATGACTAAGGTGCCGCTCGAGCTCAAGACTGTTGCCTCGCCCGGGAGTTTGACCGTGCAGTGTGCGGTTGACGGGCGCAATAAGATCGCCAAAATGTAACAAGACAGTTGATCCGCCGAGGCGCTGACGAGCACGGTGTCGCCAATCTCTGGAACGAGCAGGCAGCTCAGTGCGCAGCGTGCCCGAAGCTCACCATGCGCGCCTTGTAAAAAAAACCATTTTTCAGCTTGCCCCGTGACGATGGCTTGCGTCAACACGGGTGCCTGGGCGATTTCAATTTCTGTCAGTGTATTGATAGTCGATGGCATGAGGTGAGTTCCTTGAAAATGTTCAGGCGGGTTGGTGCGTGGTTCAGGCGTTTAGCTTAAACGTATGCAACCCACTTTTCAGCCCGCTGTAACTGTGGGTCGGTGCGCAAGACTTGCTTGAGCGTTGCGCCTGGCCAAGCGCAGTCTTTTTCGTGAATGCCGTGTAAATTGGTCAGAAACAGGCGGCTGTTTGCCCATTGACTACGCGCAAGGTTAGCGTTCGCCAAATTGCAGCTATCGATATCGGCGTTAGTCCAGGTTGACTCTTGGCAATCACTGTTGCTGAGAACACACTGCTCAAGTCGCAGACGTTCGGCAATGGTTTTCACCAAGAGTGCTTGGGCAAAGTTCGACAATTTGAAGTGTGCGTCTTGCAAGATTGCCCCGGTCA
>JAIPCU010000060.1 GCA_021738045.1 Candidatus Methylopumilus sp.
GCTGTCTTGTTTAAGACGACTGCCAACTCGCCCTCAAAATCATATTCAGGCGATAAGGTTGGCTTCTCAAATAACTCGCCATGCGCCACGATTGCGGCAGGGATCTTCACAAACGTGCGTGGAAACTCAGGTAACTTATGGCCAGCTTCTGCGGCATGTGCGGCATAATTTAAGCCAATACAGTGCATCGTCACGGGCTCAACAAACAGAGGCAAATACTGCAAACTCGCTTCGCTACGGTCGGCTTGCTTGGCTGAGGCAACAATCGCTCGGGCTGCCTCAAGCCCATTTTTTTGAATCAACTGCAACAAGCTTGCGTATTCTTGGCCAATTTTTGTCGAAAGGTCAATCACATCACCATTGGGCTGAATCACACCATAATGCGATTGACCGTCGACGAGATAGCTGGCTAGTTTCATGGAAGGATTCTCTGAGCGCAAGTTAATGCTGTTAGGGGAATGAGCAAAAGCTTAGCGTAAATGTTGCCGCTCTGCTTACTACGGAGCCCTTTTTGAATGGAGCTGTCTGGCTGGATGAGGCTGCCAGGCTGAATCCGGTCAGTCTCGAGCACCATGTTACTTCGCCTGAACCAGCTTACGCGGCCTTTTCGATAGAGTGCCATTCTCGGCGAAAGGCCTCGCGATAACTGAAGCGATCTGCCGGATGCACGCTCACTGCCAACTCAACCAGTTCGTCGCGCTCATCCATATACCGCCTGGCAATCCACAACCCAGCACTTCGCGCTGGAGCATTCAAGCGCTTGGCAAGCGCTGCGGGCAAGAGCATTGCTCGTAACTCTTGCTGAACGGCTTTGATTCGGCAGTCAAACTGCTTTTCGATCAGTTGGTACAACGGCTGCGTCATACGTCCACTCACTCCAGCAAGTGAACGAAAGCGCGGTGCAACATATACGTCTGTTAGACAAAGAGGCAAGGCTTGCCCCGCGATGTAGCGTAAGCCCTGAATATGTAGCCACGTTTCACCTTCAGCTGTACCTAAAAGCGTTGCTTGCTCGGTATTGATCCCTTGCACACTAGTTTTTGCAATCTGCAGTGTGGTCTCGGTGGCATATTGGCGCAAATCCGTAATCGCGGACATCGTCTGTGTATATTGTCCAGACGGCGCTTGCGCCACCACACGGCTGCCGACTCCGGGTTGACGCACCACCAAACCCTGCTGCACGAGTTGCTTGACCGCCTCTCTGACCGTAAAGCGCGAGACCCCAAACTGTGCACATAACTCAAACTCAGTGGGTAATAAATCACCCACCAGGTAGCGCTTTGAATGAATTTCATTTAACAGGGTTTTAGCTAACTGAGCATAACGCGGCCCCGAGCTAAATCCTTCAAAATGATACTGACTCATATGACCGCATGCTCACGTAAAAAGGCGATTTGCTGCTCAGAGAAACCTGCCTGAGTCAGCAATGCATCGGTGTCTGCTCCCATTTTCGGAGCAGCCCTTAAGGGTGCCGAATCGCCGCTGCAGCGAAGCGGCGAGGCCACACCCAAAATCTCTTCACCTTCAGGCGTGCGCGTGGTGACAACGCCTTGGCGCGAGTGGACAAAAGGATTATCCAGCGCTTGCGCGACGTCATATACCGGCGATGCCGGTACTTTGCCTGCAAACTTTTTCATCCAATTTGCGGTTGTATCGTTAACCATGACGCTATCAATGTCAGCGTTGAATTGCTCGCGATTCTCTAGACGATGTTTATACGAGCTGTACTCGACGCGTGTTGCCCACTCAGGCTTACCCAACTCGGTGGCCAAGATCGGCCAGAACTTTTCTTTGTTACACATAATAAAGATCCAACCGTCTTTGGTTGGGTAGAGCTGACTAGGCACCAGCGAAGGATGCCCAGAGCGAGGCGCTCTGCCTGTCGTGTGCGAACCATTTAAATACCAAGTCGCCAAGTAGGCCAAGTTATGCATGGCGACATCGAACAAGCTGCAATCAACATCACGCCCAACCCCTGTTTGTCGCGCACCTAATACGGCCGAGACTAGACCAAGTGCGGCGGTGGTGCCCGTCATCAAATCAATCATCGACAAGCCAAATCTTGAAGGCGGCCCGTCTGGTTCGCCAGTTAAAGACAAATAGCCTGCCTCAGCCTGCATTAAATAATCGTAGCCGGGCCAATTCGCGCGTTCACCGTCTCGGCCATAGGCAGACAAATGCACACACACAATATCTTTGCGGATATGTTTGAGAGCGTCATACGTGAGACCCAACTTGGCAGGCAGATCGCCGCGCAAGTTGTTAAACACTGCGTCGGCGTGCTCGAGCAATTTATGTAAAACGTCGCGACCCGCCTCTTGTTTGAGATCAAGCCTTACGCTTTTTTTATTACGATTAAATGCCTGATAGAAGTGACTGTTGCCAGGGCCAAAATAATGGGGGCCGACTGCGCGACCGACATCACCCCCATCGTGAGGGTTTTCAATCTTAATCACCTCGGCGCCTAAATCGGCGAGGTGTTGCGTCGAGAAGGGCCCCGCGCCGTATTGCTCGATGGCAAGGATGCGCATTCCTTGTAAAGGCAGACTCATATTGGGTTCCTTGCGATGAGTTGTTTCGCAATAATAATGCGCTGCATCTCGTTGGTGCCTTCGCCAATCGTCAACAGTGGGGCATCGCGATAAAACCGTTCGACCAGATACTCTTTTGAATAACCATAACCACCATGAATTCGCATCGCTTCCATGCTGTTCTCGAGCGCCGACTCGGTGGCAAACAGCTTGGCCATCCCTGCCTCCATATCGCAACGCTCGCCACGATCGTAGGCCTCGGCTGCGCGCATAGTTAATAAGCGAGAGGCCTCAGTACGAGTTGCCATGTCGCCTAGCTTTAACTGAATCGCCTGGTGCTCGCATATCTGCTTGCCAAACGTTTTACGCTGCTGCGAATATTTAACAGCCTCGTTTTGTGCCGCCTGAGCCACACCCACACCACGCGCGGCAACGTTGATACGACCCAACTCAAGGCCGTTCAAAATCATCTGTAAGCCCTTGCCCTCTTTGCCGCCAATCAGCTGACTTGCGGGCACTCGGCACTGATCAAATACGAGTTCAGCAGAGTCAATGCCCTTGTAGCCGAGTTTTTCAAGCTTTCGGCTGGCACGAAAGGCATCACTTTTTTCAACAAGAAATAAACTCATGCCCTTATGGCGCGGACTGGCATTCAAATCAGTTTTCACCAAGACCGCAAAACAATTTCCATAAATGCCGTTCGAGATCCACATCTTGTTGCCATTGATGATGTAGTCGTCACCATCACGCGTTGCAGTGGTGCGGATCGCCTGTAGATCAGTGCCACAGTCGGGCTCAGTCAACGCAATGCCACCGCGCAACTCACCCGTTGCAAAGCGAGGTAAAAATGCCTGCTTTTGCGCAGCGGTACCATTACGCTGCAGCGCAGCCGCCATGATCACATGCGAATTAATAATGCCAGACACTGACATCCAGACCACAGAGATATGCTCGATGATCTTGGCATAGGTCACGGTTGACAAACCTAGCCCGCCATACTCGGGTGAAATTAAGCAGCCAAACAAGCCCATCTCTTTCATTTTTTCGACAATCTCGGCCGGGTACTCATCATCATGCTCGAGTTGCCAGGCAAAGGGCTTGACCTCTTTCTCTAAAAAGCGATCAACCATATCCAAAATAAGTTGCTCTTGGCCTGCGTCTTGGGTGCTCATTTGTTTCTCTCCAGTACTACGCTAAAAATAACTATTTATCTATATCAATTTTGGTCACATAACTCTGCAGGGCTCAAGATCAACAACGGCGGCCCCTAAATCGCCCTACCGGCAAAGGCAAACAGCGCGTGTCATTCAATACGACCGAGGCATTGCGCCAAGTCACGCGCCGACACTTTGTCAAGATTCAATACCTGCTTTTCTATTTCGAGGCTGCGTGCTGCCGACACTTGTCGGGCGGCATTGTCACGATATTTTGTCACGATGTCTTGCTCGGTGAGCGGGCGATCCACCGAGCCTCGATTCATTGCTTCACGCTCGCGAATCACTCGTCCGTCTTTCAACTCTACGACTACCTCGCCATCAAAGTATTTTGGAAACTGACTATCCGGATCAGCCGAGTAATCGGTGATTGCCGCAAGCGCTAATACCTTTGGATCGGACAGCGCGGGCTCATCAATATCATCCAATGTCAGACGGCCTTTTAACAGCGCCGTACCCACGAGATAAGGAATACTGAACTGTGCTTCGTACGAGTTAGCCGGCTTGCGCTTGGCCTCTTCGGGTTCACAGACTGTTTTGACAGTTTCGGCCGGAACAAGCACCTTGATGCGTTTGATCTGCTCGGCGCGAATGCCTTGTTCATATATACGCGTTGCGGCATCGACAGCCGCGTGCGTGAAATGGCAAGCAGGTAAGGGCTTGACCGAAACTCGGTCAAGCTCCCACACTCGACCAAGATCCTGAGTGGCCAAATTTAAGTCGTAGTCATCACGTCCTACCAAGTGGCTGGCATAGAGGCCAAAACGACCCTCATAGGCTAGGCGTGTTCCGGTGTAACCATGGCGTCCAAGCGTGGCAGCCGTGACGCCGGCATAGCCTGCCCAACCTGGATGCATACGTTTATTCCAGGCGCCATCATTCAGAAATTCTAGGCTACCCGAGGCAACCGACAACGCAAGGCCCTGAGCGTCGATGTACTGCCTTTCGTTGAGACCCAACAACCAACCAGAAGCCATTGTGCAACCGAAGGTGCCAATCAGGCCTGTTGGATGAAAACCAATTTGATGAAACCCACCTTTGGCAACGGAGCCCAGTCTTGTGGCAATCTCAACGCCCAATACAAACGCAGTCATTAATTCGTCACCGCTTTTGTTATGCTGAGCGGCCATTGCAAGAGCCGTTGGTAAGGTCGAAGTGGTGGCATGAATCACGCCTTGAGCGTGGGTATCGTCGTAATCCAATCCGTGGATCAAAATACCGTTCATGAGAATTGAATTTCGAAGGTCAAACCGCTTGTCAGATCCTAAAACAATCGAACGACCTCCAGAATTCAATTCGCTGATAGCTGCCATGGCCCGCTTTGAAAAGTCGTAGCCGTGCGATGCTACAGCGATTCCAAACGCGTCTAGCATCAAAAGTTTGGCGCGATGGCGAACTGAAGCCGGAATATCACTCGCTTTAAAATTGACGGCAAAACGTGCCAATTGCTCTGAGATGGCTTGGCCCGCCGCTGGTGATGTATGTGGTTGTGTCATTGTCTTGATCTCGTGTTATTCACGCTTGCTGTATCAGTGTCGGTGTCAGTGTCTTAGTCTTAGGCCCAGCATGCTTGTTGTGTCAGTGTATTGCTCAGGTTAGTCACGCTTGTTTTGTCATTGTCTTAGTCCCTAGCCAAGCACGCTTATTGCTTCATTGCTGCGGCTTGGCTCAATCAACTTTTGCACCAGAGAGCTTTACTGCCACAGCCCAGCGTTTAAGCTCGTCTTCAATGAAGCTGCGAAATTCACTCGGTGAGTTGCCGACAGGCACAGCACCTAACGCCCCTAGCTTGGCTGCAAAGTCTTTCTCACGTAGCGCACTCATCGAAATCTTTGAAAGTGTTTGAATCACAGATTCAGGGGTTTTGGCGGGCGCCACCAAACCAATCCAGGCAACCGCCTGAAATCCTGGATAGCCCGACTCGGCTACGGTAGGGATGTCAGGCGTTGCGGCCGCACGCTGAGCGCTTGAGACAGCGATCGCACGCAAACGACCAGCTTGAATAAGGGGGATCGCTCCAGGGCCCGTTTCAAACATCGCCGAAATGCGTCCGGCCATCAGATCAGTCAATGCCGCTGGACCGCCTTTATACGGTACATGCGTCATGTTGGTATCAGACGCCTGTTTAAAGAGTTCCATGATGAGATGGTTCGTCACCCCACTGCCACCCGAGCCGTAGTTGATTTGTCCCGGACTTTTTTTAGCAAGTGCCACTAGGTCTTTTACCGTTTTAACCGGCAGATCAATATTCACCACAAGATACTGCGGCACGATGGCAATCAAACTAATTGGTGCAAAATCACGTAGTACGTCATAGGGCAAATCTTTGTACAACGCGGGGTTCACCGCAAGCGTTGCGCTTGAACCCATCATCAACGTCAACCCGTCAGGGACCGCTGCTGCGACAATTCGACTGCCTAAAATTCCTGAGGCGCCAGCGCGGTTATCAACGATAAAACTTGAGCCTGGAAGATTCTCGGCAAACTTTTGAGCCATATAACGCGCCACGACATCAGTCGCCTGCCCTGGCGGAAATCCAACAATCATTTTTACCGGACTTTCTGGATACTGCGCGTAGCTAACGGAGGCGCTCAATGTCAAAAGAATCGCACTGATGGCCAAAACGGCTTGTCTTAGAATTTGCATGTTTGTCTCATTGTTTTTAATTGAAAATCGAGACATGAAACACCTATGTCTCGTTATTTTTTAAAACACTAGCCCTTAAACATCTTTGCGCAGCATCGTTTAAAACACTAGCCACCAAATATCTTGGTTCATTGCTTTTATAGCGTGACCCCTTGATCAAGCCAGCTTCGCTTGCGAGCCACGATCGGTTTAGTCACCCACACCATGACCACGTTTTGACACAAGGGCAGAACGAATGAAGTTCATGATCTCAACCCCGTTCTGATTAAATGCCCGTGTTTTGACGGTCACAATGCCTTGCGTCGGGCGACTCTTGGATTCGCGAATTTCAAGCACTTCTGATTCAGCGTACAGCGTATCGCCAGCAAAGACTGGCGCTGTCAGGTTAATTTCTTTCCAACCAAGATTTGCAACCGCCTTGGCACTGATGTCATTGACAGTCATCCCCAAGACAATCGCAAGGGTGAGCCCACTGCTCACCAGCAATTTGCCAAATTCGCTTTTTTCAGCAAAGGCCGCATCGCAATGCATCGGATGAAAATTCATTGTCAGCAAAGAGAAGTGAATATTGTCGGCATCGGTCACCGTACGGCCAGGGCGATGCTCGTAGACTGCGCCCAACTCGAAATCTTCGAGATAGCGGCCATAGCTCGTTTGATAACGCTTATGACCTACCGTCTTAATCTCCATGACTAGCCTCTTTGTTCGGTTTATATGTTTGTCCGGACAAAGTGTCGCTTAAATCTCGAGTGTCTGTCAACTCGATTCTGCTGCGCCCTACTTATTCTTTATAACTGGCGTCGGTCTTATCAAGTTGACGCAGCATCGCCGGCCATTCAAGAACACCGTAACGACGCGTCACACTTGGGTTCCATTGCGCATTGGCCTTTGCCACCACATCCGCGGGCGGAATAATCAATTCAGCATTGCAGGCCATCGCGTCGACTTGAACCTTACACGCAAGTTCAAGGCGATAGATGCTGTTGAACGCCTCAGGGATAGAAGGCCCCAACGCTAACAACCCATGGTTATGCAAAATCATCACCTCAGCGTCGCCTAAATCACGCTGCAAACTCTTTTGCTCTGACAGATCAACCGAGATCCCTTCGAAGTGGTGATAGGCGACTTTACCAAACCGAGTTGCGGTTTGCGTCAACGGCAACAACCCGCACTTCAGTGTCGACACCGTCATGCCAGCACGCGTATGGGTGTGAATAATACAAGCGGCGTCTGGGCGAGCAGAATGGATTGCGCTATGAATCACAAAGCCCGTACGATTGATGCCATAGTCTTCATTCGGACGATCAACAATATTGCCATCAATATCAATTTTGATCAGACTCGAGGCCGTAATTTCTGTGTACAACAAACCGTATGGGTTGATCAGATAGTGGTTGGGCTCACCGGGTACCATCGCTGAAATATGATTCGCAATCATATCGGTCATACCGTAAAGCGCCACTAAGCGGTAACAGGCAGCCAACTCAACACGCGTCTGCCATTCTTGTGCACTCACCCGAGCTTTTAAGGAGCCTGGGGCAATTTTAGCTGCACTGCTCATCATGATTGGTGAAACGTCGTTCATGTGATCTCCTGATTTTTTGTTTTAATGTTGTGTCACTGTTAATAGTTTGCCTAGTTTAGAAACGTCATCGAGCCCTTCGAGATTCATCACCAAATCATGCACAAGTTGGGCGCGTGCGCCCAGTACCTCTTGCGTATGAGCAAAAAACTTCTCGACAATTTCAGAGCTTTGAAGAGGCCACTCTGGCTCGCCGCGCGCGTTATCGACAGCATGCTTAAAAATCTTGCCATTTGACAGTTCAATCTCGATTGTCGCTGCACGCTTTTCAGGGTAACCGAGATCAAGCTTAGGATCGGCTATGACTTGAATTTTTTTCATGAACGCTCGTATCGCAGGCTCTTGCAGGCGCGACTCAGTGTATTGAAAGATCGAAGCATTGCCGTGCAACAGAGCGACAGCCACAGAAAATCCAATACTAAACTGAGTCTGCTCCGCTGTGACCGGATTTTCAATCGAAGCCGCTAACGTCACTTTGTCGACCGCAATGCGCATGGCAACGATTGCTGAAGGGTCTATCTGCTCTTGCCTGACGACTTCTAAGGCCGCATCAAGAGGCGCATGATTACCTCGGCAGCCAGCATGCCTCTTGAGATAGGTTTCAGAAATCCTGTACTCGTGCCCCAGGCCGAGCAAGGCTGTTGAGTGATCAGACGATCCACCGAACGCAGGCAAAAATCCTTTTTCGAACACCTCGGGAGCACCATGCAGGCCCGAACGGGCGAATAAAGCCGCAACGATGCCACCTTCACAGCCCCGCGCAACCTGCAAGGGTTGTGTCGTTGAGGCTTTAAGTGCTTCTTTCATCCCGACACCAAGATTCGCAGCAATCCCTAAGGCATCGGCGGCCGCCCCTGCGGGAAGCCCGAACAGACGTGCCACCCCAGCCGCAGACGAAACCGCCGCCAAGATCGCGGTTGGCTGAAAGCCTCGACCAACGTTTTCAGGATAAGTATCGCGACCGAGCCTTAAAAAAACTTCGTAGCCTGCGACTGTCGAGGCGATCAATTCAGCCCCCGAGCAGTGCAACGCTTCAGCCTGTGCAAATACAGCTGGAATCACCACCGAGGAGGGATGACCACCGGTAAAACGTGAGCCGTCCTCAAGATACGTGCCGTGCGTGGCGTATGAATTAGCGAGTGCAGCTTCGCGCACGCTCGCCAGATACGGCAGCCCCCATACATGCGACACCTTTGTGTCAGCTTCAAAGAGTTCAATGATCGGACGACTCAAACCCAGTTGGGCACCTGCGATACCAACGCCTAGGGTATCTAGCATTCGTAATTTGATCGCGCTAATAATCTCTTCAGGCAAATCGCTGAGTACCACCCGCGAGACGAACTCTCCAAGCTTTGCTGCAATCATGGTTACTCAGCTCTCAGATTCAAGTCAGCGATGACTTTTTTCCACTTTGCGACATCAGCGCGTAATTTTTGAGTGAATGAAGCCGAACTATCAGCCACAATTTCAGCGCCCTCGCTAGCAAATCTCTTACGTATGTCGGGTAAATTTAATACGGCCACAATATCTTTGTTCAGTTGATCGAGAATCGATTGAGGCGTTTTAGCCGGTGCGAAGACACCGTACCAAGTATCTGCTTCATACCCCGTCAAGCCTGCTTCGGCAATGGTCGGAATTTCGGCAGCGACTGCTGGGCGTTTCGCACTGGTTGTTGCAAGAGCCCGTAGCTTTCCACTTTCAATGTGCTGTAAGACAACTGGGGCGTTAGCAATCCACACTTGAGTCTGACCACCCAGCATGTCGGCCATTGCTGGACCACTCCCTTTATACGGAACATGAGTGATCTGTACCCCCGCCATACTTTTAAAAATCTCAGTCGCCAAGTGCGAAGGGCTTCCGTTTCCTGGCGAGGCATAATTTAACTTGTTCGGATTAGCTTTAGCGTAAGCGATCAAGTCAGCCATCGTTTTAACAGGGACCGATGGATGCACCACAAGAATATTAGGTGTGTTGGCAACCATTGTGATCGCAGCAAAATCAACCGTCGAATCAAAACCTGGATTGGCGTAGAGGCTTTGATTCACAGCGTGTGTGCCCAGCACACCAAAGATCAACGTGTACCCATCAGGTACAGCCTCGGCTGCAGCCTTAGTTCCGATGTTTCCGCCTGCGCCGCCACGGTTCTCAACAATGACTGGTTGGCCCCATTTCTCTGACAACTTTTGCGCAATGGGTCTGGCTAAAATATCAGTTCCGCCACCAGGCGGAAAAGGCACAATTAACTTAACAGGTTTATTTGGATAATCTTGCGCCTGAGTCAAAGAAGAACACCCGAGCGCCAACGCCGCACACAGCCAAGCAATCTTAAAGTTCATTTTCATTATTTTCTCCAAGCCCGCATACGATCAACCATCTCGGGTGCAGCACCTAAATAATTTGCAGGGTCGCACAGGCGATCAATCGTCGCCCGATCAAGCTTGCCTGAAATTTTTGCGTCGATGTACAACACCTCAGCAAGCTTAAGGCCCTTGGTTGCTGCGACTCGACAAGCGTCGTACACCACGTCATGAGCAGTTTGTCGCCCGATGAAGGGGGCCAATCCCATCATCACAGCTTCGGCCACAATCAAGCCACCAGAAAGATCCAAGTTCTTGAGCATACGGGCTGTATCAACCTCTAAGCCACTGAGCATAAATTTCGCTTGATGCAAGGCCCCTGCGGTCAAAATAAAAGACTCTGGGATTGCAGCCCATTCAATATGCCACGGGCCTGTCGCCCGCTCAAAGTCTTGCACCATGGCATCAAGCGCCAAGCCCGCGTGCTGACGCACCGCCTTGGATGCACTCAACATCAGTTCGCATGAAATCGGATTACGCTTTTGCGGCATGGTACTAGAAGCCCCGCGCCCTTTCACGAAGGGCTCGAAAGCCTCGCCAAGTTCATTGGTCATCATCAACATAATGTCCAAAGCTATCTTGCCCAAAGACCCCGTCACCAACGCCAGAAACTGAATCGTCTCAGTCAACCCATCACGGGCAACATGCCAGGTCACGGGTGCTGCTTCAAGCTTTAACTCGGTCATCAGCGCGGCGTGTACCGCCAGCCCTTGCGAACCCAAAGACGCGAGCGTACCCGCGGCACCGCCAAACTGACCAATCAACACACGAGGCTTAAGCTGAAGTAGCCGCTCGCGATGCCGTCTGACCATCAGCAGCCAAACTGCCACTTTATAACCAAAGGTGATTGGCAAGGCATGTTGCAGATGCGTGCGCCCTGCCATTGGCGCATCGCGGTACTGCGCGGCCAACGCGTCAAGGATCTGATCAAGTTCGTTTAAATCGGTTTCAATAATTTCTAGCCCGGCCCGCACTTGAAGCACAGTCGCCGTATCCATAATATCTTGGGTGGTGGCACCCCAATGCAAGTACTCGCCTTCGGGCCCGCACATCTTTGATAACTGATGCACCAACGGCAAGATCGGATAACCAACGATTTCGGTTTCGCGTTTGAGTTCAACCATATCAAGCTTGGTCGAATCAGCCTTTTGCGAGATCACGGCAGCCGCTTGCGCTGGGATCACCCCAAGCTTGCCCTGCACTTTGGCCAAGGCGATTTCAGTTTCGGTATAGCGATAAACGGTAGCGGCGTCGTCAAACACTTGGCGCATCGCCGCCGTACCAAACATATCTTTAAAAATTGAAGACTCAAGCATCGAGATGGGCATAGGGGTGTCGCTATGAAAGGGGATGCCCTATATTAGGAGGGTGCTTTTGACTCGTCAACGTCGCCGCTCAGTCCCTTGTGTTGAGCAACACGGCGTTTACCCTAATTTGAAGCTTGCCGAGTCAGCAAATGTCTGCAAACAACCATGCTAGATGCTATAAAGATCGAATAATAAGCCGCATGCTTCGCTATGAATTCAGCTTGCTTGATGCTGTCCCGCGCTTGCTTAACCCTATCCCCTGCTCGATTGACCTTGATCCCGTTACCCTAAAAGACTCGACTGCCATGAATATTCGTTTTGCACACAAATTATTGTTATCTGCCACTCTGAGCGCCGCAGCATTCTTTCAAAGTGCGCCTTCGCTAGCGCAAGATTACCCCTCACGCAATATCACCATGGTGATGCCCTATGCTGCAGGCGGCCCAGGCGACATCATTACTCGGCTTTTTGCTTCGGCCATGCAAAAGCAATTAGGCCAAACGATTGTGGTCGACAACCCCGCGGGTGCGGGCGGCAGCATTGGCACGGCAAAGGTGGCACGGTCTGCACCAGATGGCTACACGCTGCTCATGATTCATATCAGCCATGCCACCAACGTGTTAATGATTAAAAACTTGCCCTATAGCCCGATTGATGATTTTGAACCAATTGGGCTCGCGACCGTAGGCCCCATGGTGGTCACAGGTCGCAAAGATTTACCAACGAAAGACGCCAAAGAGTTTGTCGCCTACATTAAAGAGAACAGCTCGAAAATCAGCATGGGTCATGCAGGGATCGGTTCTGCCTCGCATCTTTGCAGTCTGATGTTTATGGATGCTTTAGATGTCAAGCTCACGCTGGTGCCCTACAAAGGCGCAGCCCCAGCCATTAACGACTTGATGGGCGGGCAAATTGACATCATGTGCGATCAAACCACCAGCACCTTGCCAGCAATTAGTGGGGGCCGTATTAAGGCCTATGCAGTGGCCGGCACAAAGCGACTGCCTGGGTTGCCTGACTTACCCGCACTCTCTGAGATTGGCGTAAAAGGCTTTGATATCAGCATCTGGTTTGGTCTGTATGCGCCTAAGGGCACTCCAAAGCCAATCATTGACAAACTATCTGCTGCCTTGGCCGCAGCCGTAGTCGACCCCGAAGTGAAAGCAAAACTCGAAAGCATCAGCACAGCTGCCGTGTCGCCCGACATGGCAGTACCCGCAAAGCTGCGTGCTCACTTGAAAAATGAGATTGAAACTCTCAGGCCGTTGCTGCAGAAATCTGGCATCACACCGAACTGACCGGCTTAGGGGACAGCGTTCGCTGCGCCCCTGCTACAGGACTTGTTAGACGGGACAGCGTTAGCTGCATTCCTGCTGCAAGACTTGGTAAACGGGACCGCGTGAGCGGTGGTCAGGGCACAGTTGCTGCGCTAGAACTGCACGACTGCGCGGCCACGTACGCCCGACTGAATCAGCTTATCGCAGTGCGTTTTTAAATCATCAAATGCAATGGTGTACGCAATCTTATGGATATGCCGCGGCCGCAGGTCGCCACCTTTTTGCATGCGCGTCCACACAGCGCCGCGGGTGGGCACCGGATGATTGCCGTTGATACCCACCAGCGAAACCGCACGCAAAATAAATGGATAAATCGCTGTACTAAAGGTTTCGCCAGCCGCGTTACCAAAGGCGCACACCACGCCACGCTGCTTGGTTGAGCGCAAGGCGGCATCTAGCGGCTTACCGCCCACGGCATCAATCACACCGGCCCAGCGCTGCTCTTCTAAAAACTTGTCACCCCCAGCAATCTCATCTCGGCCAATGACTTCTGCTGCCCCGATGCTTGTTAAATACTCGGACTCAGACTCTTTTTTACCCGTGCTTGCCACAACTTGATAACCCAGGCCCGCCAACATATCAATCGCGAACGAAGAGCTACCGCCCGTGCCGCCCGTCACCAAAATCGGACCGTGCTCTGGTTTAACTCCACGTAACAACAACTCGTCGACAGCCAGCGCTGACGTGTAGGCCGCCAAACCCATCGCTACCGATTCAAAAGGGTCGGTATCTTCTGGTACATGCGCGGCCCAACTACCAGGCACTCGCACATACTCGCTATAGGCGCCATCACGTCGCATACCAAACTCACGCCCACCTTGTACGGTGACGACATCGCCAAGTTTGAACTGTGGATTGCTGGATTCAACCACCAAACCAGCGACTTCTACACCAGGAACCGCTGGCAGATTCGAAAGCACCTTACCAATACCAGTGACTGCTCGCGCATCTTTGTAGTTCACCGCGGCGTACTGGGATTGGATCACTATGTCGCCCGGCGCAAGATCAGCAATTGACTGTTCAATCATGCGACTGACGCGCTGCCCACCTTCTTCATACAGCTTGATCGACTTGAATTTCATCATTTTCTCCGTGACCTCTCATCACTCACGCAAAGAGAGCAATCAAATTTAACAAGGCGCACCTGTCCGCGCAATGCTCAGAGCCACCAGCTGTCTCGTTCTTTCGAGCGAGAAAGACATCACTGCTCAAGCCCGTTGAATCACCGCGCCACAAGCGAGCAAAGCATCAATCTCAGTCTGCGACAACCCAAACTCAGCCAGAATCTGACAACTGTGCTCGCCCAGCGCAGGCGGCCCATAGCGTACACGCGACTGCGCATCGCGATCGCCCGCTGCAAAGCCTGGCATCCGCACCAACCCGGCCACCGAGCTATGGGTGTCGACAATGACGCCGTTATGCGCAAGCTGGGGCGACTGCATCACCATGTTGTAGTCAGCAATCGGGCCGCAAATAATATCAGCCGCCTCAAAGAGCTCTTGCCACTCAAACGAAGTTTTGTGAGCCAGCAAAACCGTCAACTCTTTCATTAAGGCATCGCGATTAGCGACCCGCTTTGGAATCGTTGCAAAGTCAGAATGTATTGCCAGCTCAGGTTTGCCGAGCAAATTGCAAAGCGCGAGCCAACGATCGTCATGATAAGCAGCAATCATGATCCAACCATCTTTCGTTGGATACGCTTCGTTAGGCGCAGAGTATGGCGCTGCAGTCCCCGTGCGCAAGGGCAGCTCGCCACTAGACAGATAAGAGGTGACGGCAGATAACTGCAACATCAAGGCACTGTTGTACAACGAAAAATCGAGATGTTGACCCTGCCCTGTCGCATCGCGCACACGTAACGCTGCAAGCACAGCCGAGGTCGAAATAAAGCCGGTGACCATATCTACGGCAGGCACCAACACTTTCATCGGCGGCGAATTCGCATCACCAATATTACTCATCAGGCCAGATACCGCCTGAACAATGCCATCGACGCCCGCTTTATCGCGCCAAGGCCCGGTCTGGCCATACGCTGAAACCGACCCAAAAATCACACCGGGGTTAATCATCTGCAAGGCAGCAAAGCCCACCCCCAACTTATCCATGACACCCGGCCGAAAGCTTTCAAGCACAATGTCGACCTGAGTGGCCATGCGCTTAATCAGCGCAACACCCTCTGGTTTTTTTAAATCAACCGAGAGCGAACGCTTATTGCGATTAAAGCTCATCGATACTACCGACTCACCTTCTTGCCACGGCGGGCCAAGCTTTCTACCAATGTCACCGCCGGGCGATTCAACCTTGATGACCTCGGCACCCATGTCACCAAGCTGCATACCAATCAATGGGCCCGCGCCAATCTGCGTGAAATCGAGTACCTTGACGCCACTCAAGGCGTGATTGATGTTCACGTTACCTGTGCTGCTCATTGCCGCATTCCTATTCATAAACCGTCAAGCCAATCACTTGAATACTCTTTTACCAGTAAGGAAAAATTGCTATCTTTTTATCACTAAAATTTCAATTTCTCAGCGCAGGCGAATCGATTAAACTCTCAGCTCACGCGAAGCGACTTAGGTAATGTGCCGAGAATGATGCCGGCAATAATTAGAACAGTCGCAATCAACAGAACAGGCCCCAGAACTTCACCTAAAAACAAACTTGCACAGAACAGACCAATCAACGGCACTCCAAGCAAGCCCATCGACACAGCCGCTGCGGGCAAATCTCGGCTCACGATATTCATCAGCCAATACGCCACGCCGTTGCC
>JAIPCU010000061.1 GCA_021738045.1 Candidatus Methylopumilus sp.
CATCAAGCGTTGGATCAGTATCGGGCGGCAGCACCAAGCCCGTAATGCCGCCGGCTAAGGCCGCCCGCATTTCAGACTCGAGCGTGCCACGGTATTCAAACCCCGGTTCGCGCAGGCGTGCAGCCAAATCCACCAAACCAGGCAATACCAATTTATCGGTAGCATCAATCACGCGATCGGCCTTGAAGCCCGCCGGCGCTGCGCCAAATGCTGCGATGACCCCATCGCTCACAAACACATCGGCCACGCGATCCACGCCGTTCGCAGGATCAATCACTCGCCCATTTTTGATCTGTAGCTTCATGCTGAGGCTCCGGCAACAATACTCATCACGGCCATTCGCACTGCGATGCCGAATGTCACCTGATTCAAGATGACAGACTGCTTGCCGTCGGCCACCGCCGAATCAATTTCAACGCCGCGATTCATTGGACCCGGATGCATCACGATGCAGTCGGGCTTAGCTAGCGCAAGTTTTTCTTCGGTCAAACCATAATGCTTGAAGTATTCGTGTGACGAGGGCAACAATGCACCACGCATACGCTCATTTTGCAGTCGCAGTGTGATGACCACATCGACATCTTTTAAGCCTTCGCGCATGTCTGTAAAGACACGTACGCCCATCTGATCTAAACCACTTGGCAGCAAGGTTAAAGGCGCAATGGCCCGCACCTCGGCCACCCCAAGTGTCGTGAGGGCATGAATATTCGAGCGAGCCACGCGCGAGTGCAACACATCGCCCACCACCGCAACCGTCAAGTTTGAAAAGTCTTTTTTGAAATGACGAATCGTGTACATGTCCAGCAAGGCTTGTGTCGGATGAGCATGGCGCCCGTCCCCGGCATTGATCACATGCACATGGGGTGCCACATGCTGCGCAATGAGGTAGGGCGCGCCACTGGCTTCGTGACGCACCACGAACAGGTCGGCCTGCATGGCCGTTAAGTTGGCGATGGTATCCAGTAGCGTCTCGCCCTTGGCTGCAGACGACACATTGATATTTAGATTAAAGACATCCGCTGATAACCTCTGGGCAGCAATTTCAAAGGTGGTACGAGTGCGCGTTGAATTTTCAAAAAACAGATTGAATACACTTTTGCCGCGCAGCAGGGGGACTTTTTTCACGTCGCGCTCGGCCAGCGGCATAAAGGTTTGCGCTGTATTCAGAATGTGCGTCAATATCGCGCGCGGCAAACCTTCAGTCGTCAACAGATGCGTCAATTCGCCATGGCGATTGAGTTGTGGATTACGCATCAGTTCTCCTTGGGTTCGGTCGTCAACACTAACGTGCCGTCTTCGGATTGCGACAGCACTAGCGTGCCCGCAGGGGCAGGAGTCACCACACCACCGACCGCGACTGCTGCAATCGGAAGTTCGCGCCCACCACGATCCACTAATACAGCTAAGCGAATCGAGGCTGGACGACCATAGTCAAACAGCTCGTGCATGGCCGCTCGAATAGTGCGTCCGGTGTAAAGCACATCATCAATCAAAATCAAATGCTTGTCAGTGACCGGAAAAGAGATATCAGACGGCAACACCTGGCTATGCAAGCCTATTTTGTCAAAATCATCACGATAAAAACTGATATCTAGGGCGCCGTAGGGTTGCACTAACTTTAAGTCGCGATGCAAGCGTGCGGCAAGCCAGGCGCCGCCAGAGTGTATGCCGACTAGGTGCACCTGCTGAATGGGCAAAGACTGGACGATTTGTCTGACTGCCACGAGCAGGGCTGCATAAAGCGTTTCAGCATCAGGTAGCGTGTCAGGGGTATAGGCGGGCGGCTGTTGTGACATGGGGGCAGGCCTTAGGAATGCGCATCAAAATAGCGTTGCAGAATAATAGCCGCTGCGACAGCATCATCGGGCGCATTGCCTGTAATTTTCTGAGCCTCAACGCTTGAGCCACGTTCATCGACGAGCACAACAGGTATCCCAAAACGGCCCTCAAGCTGGCGGGCAAAGCGTCGGCAGTGTTGCGAGGCATACTGCTCAGAGCCATCGGTTGCCAAGGCTAGGCCAACGACTAGACGTTCGGGTTGCCAGGTCGCGAGCAACGCCTCAATCCGGGCAAAGCGCCCGTCGCGTGTGGATTCAAGTATCAAATCCAGCGGCCGCGCTTGCTTAAGAAGGGTGTTGCCGAGCGCCACACCGAGTTTTTTAGCGCCGTAGTCAAAGGCCAGAAGCGTTTCTTCAGGCATGCCCTGCCGCACCGGTGAGCATAATTGGATCGATACCAAGCAACTTTAACGCCGCCGGGTAGCGCAGCTCAGGAGGCGTCGAAAAAATGATGTCGGTGTCAGCGGCGACATTGAGCCAGGCGTTTTGCGCCAACTCGTTTTCAAGCTGCCCTGCCCCCCAACCCGCGTAGCCGAGTGTGACCAACAGTTTTTCGGGCCCTTTGCCCGCTGCGACCTCTTGCAACACGTCGCGTGAGGTGGTCAGCGCTAGCTTGCCGAGCTTGATACTTGAACTGTAGTCGCCCAAGGGGGTGTGCAACACAAACCCACGATCCGTCTGCACGGGCCCACCAAAAAACACCACGTTTGACTGAAACGGGCTAATTTCAAGCTTCAGATCAATTTTTTCAAGCAAACTCGTCAAGGATAAGTCTGTTGGGCGATTGATCACGAGCCCCAAAGCCCCTTTGGGCCCGTGTTCACAAACGTAGATCACGGTACCGGCCAACTCGCCGGTGACCATCCCGGGCATCGCCATCAAAAACTGATTTGACAGGTCAATGGTGAAGTCTGGCGAGGTGTCTTGGGCGATCTTTGGGTCTTGCGTCATCAATACGAACCTATATAAAAATTATTTAGACTTCCATCATTTCAAAATCTTCTTTGCGGGCGCCACACTCTGGGCAAACCCAGTTTGGCGGCACGTCTTCCCACTTTGTGCCGGGGGCAATGCCCTCTTCAGGCAAACCAGACTCTTCGTCATAGATCCAACCGCAAATTAAACACATCCAAGTACGCATAGCTCTCTCTTTAAATTAAGCCCCGTTCGTCATCAATAACAGGGGGCAAACACGGTTGTTCTCTTACAATGGGGTCAATCTTACCGAAACCAACCACTCGCTGTCTGTTTATTGCCTGCCTTTTTGACATGAATCCACCAAATTCGACTTCGATTGTTCTGATTTTTGGCCCCTTTGACCCCACAGGCTCAGATGGGCTACCGGCCGATGCCATCACTTGCGCCGCCCTCAACGGGCACGCCTTGGCCACTCTGACCGCCATCACCATTCAAGACAGCGCCGACACCGAGGCCGTATTACCCTGCCCAGCAGAGCAAATTGATGACCAGGCGCGCTGCCTGCTTGAAGATATTCCTGTGCAAGCGATCAAAGTCGGTCAATTATCGTCGGTCGAGGCCGCCAGTGCGGTCGCGCAGATTGCGGCCGACTACAGCCAAGTCCCGATGGTATTGCATCTTGGTCAGCAAGAGATCGACACCGAAGAGGTCTCTGAAGACGAAGACGACGTCGAAGACCTGGTTGGCGCGGTGGTTGAACTACTTGTGCCACAGGCGCACGTCGTGGTGGTGGATGGCAAACGTCTAGCCCAATGGGTGACCGAAGATTTACTCGAGGCATCGGGGCAAACTGCCGGTCCACAAGCCCTCCAAGCCATCGGCGCAAGCTGGGTGTTGGTGATTGGCCATCAACAGCGCCCGGGGCATCAGGTCAATATGCTGCTCGGCCCACAAAATGAAACCATTTCATGGCCTTGGGTGGCCCCACCCGATCGACTGCGAGACTCGGGTGGCGTGGTCGCAGCGGGCCTAGCGACTCTGTTGGCACAAGGCCTAGAAGTGCCCGAGGCCGCCAGACAGGCCTGTAGCCATGCAGAGCGCGCCGTCGCCCAATCGTTTCAGCCAGGCATGGGTAACCGCATCGCCCGCCGGCTTGCTCTCGAGACTTAAGCCATGACCTCACTGAATACTGCCAAACCTACACTGCGCTTTCCCTCAGGGCTCTACGGAGTCACGCCCGAATGGAACGATGCCAACACTCTTGAACAGGCGGTACGTGCTGCAGCCAGGGGCGGCATGCGTGCGCTGCAATTTCGCCACAAATCGCCTGATCGCGGCTTGCGCAAAGAGTTAGCGCAAGGCTTGGCAACGTTATGCCGCGAGCTGAACGTCACCTTTTTCATCAACGATGACTGGCGCTTAGCGCTTGAGTTAAACACCGATGGAATCCACCTTGGGCAGCACGACGACCCCGTTGCAATGGTGCGCAGCGAGATTGGTCCCGACATGCTGTTAGGTGTGTCGTGTTATGCCAACATACAACTTGCACAACAACTCTTGCAGCATGACGTCTCGTATATTGCCTTCGGGGCGATGTATGCGTCGCAAACAAAACCACTGGCGCCATCTGCGCCCTTAACGGTATTAGGCGAGGGGCGCGACCTGTGCGAACGTTATTCGACCCCGCGCCCTGCCGTGGTCGCGATTGGCGGGATCGGACCGCAACACGCGCAAGCCTTAGCCCTGGCCGGCGCTGACTCACTCGCAGTCATCGGTAGCCTGTTTATGGCACCCGATATCGAAGCCGCAGCACGCGCACTCTCGCAACCCTTTTCTTCTCTTGTCTAGGCGGATCCATTCTTATGTCTCGCAACGCTGAACTTTTTGAACGCGCCTGTCGAAGTATTCCTGGCGGCGTGAACTCACCCGTGCGTGCCTTTCGCTCAGTCGGGGGCACGCCGCGCTTTGTCGCGCGTGCGCAAGGCCCTTATTTTTGGGATGCCGAAGACAAACGCTACATTGATTACATCGGCTCATGGGGCCCAGCCATCCTAGGTCACGCGCATCCTGAAGTCGTCAAAGCGGTACAAGATGCAGCGGTTCACGGCCTGTCGTATGGCGCCCCCACCGAAGCCGAGATTGAAATCGCTGAAATGCTGATTGCTCGCATGCCCTCTTTCGAGCAGGTACGTTTAGTCAGCTCGGGCACCGAAGCCACCATGACGGCGATTCGTTTGGCCCGTGGTGCAACTGGCCGCAGCAAGATCATCAAGTTTGAGGGCTGTTATCACGGCCATGCCGACAGCCTGCTCGTCAAGGCGGGCTCTGGCTTGCTCACGGCGGGCGGCGATCCGACCTCTGCCGGCGTGCCACCCGAATTTGTCGCCCATACCATCGTGTTGGATTACAACGATATCGCTGGCGTCAAAGCCGCCTTTGCAACGCATGGCAAAGAGATTGCCTGCATCATCGTTGAGCCGATGGCTGGCAACATGAATTTAATTAAGCCGATTGCAGGCTTTCTTGAAACTCTGCGCAGCGAATGCACCGCACATGGCGCGTTACTGATTTTTGATGAAGTGATGACGGGCTTTCGCGTAGGACCACAAGGCGTGCAAGGTTTAACGGGTATCAAACCCGACATCACCACCTTGGCCAAGGTGATTGGCGGAGGCATGCCCATTGGCGCGTTCGGTGCCAGCGCTGCGATCATGAAAAACATCGCACCTCTTGGTGGCGTCTATCAAGCCGGCACCTTATCGGGCAATCCGGTTGCCGTTGCAGCGGGTATCACCACGCTTAAATTGCTGAGCAAACCTGGCTTCTATGAAGACCTTGCAGCACGTACGCGCAAGCTGACAGAGGGTTTAACCGCCGCCGCACGTAAGCATGGCATTGCCTTTTGCGCCGACTCCGAAGGCGGCATGTTTGGCATGTACTTTTCAAACACCGTCCCGACCACCCTCGCTGAAGTCTCGGCCAGCAACATCGACATGTTCAAAGTATTTTTTCATGCCATGCTCGACGAAGGTGTGTATTTCGCACCCTCAGCATACGAGGCAGGCTTTGTCTCAGCCACCCACACCGATGACGTCATCGCCGCCACCGTCGCTGCCGCTGATCGAGTATTTGCGAAACTCGCGAAGGCGACTTAAACGCCGAGATACCGCGCCCATAAGGCGCGGTCTGCGTTTAACGCGGCCGAACTACCTTGCCACACCACACGGCCGCGCTCAAGGATCACGTGGCGGTCGGCGAGTTTAATCAAGCGTTCGACATATTTATCTATCACCAAAATCGTTTGCCCTTCTTGGCGTAAACGAGCGAGGCACTGCCAGATTTCTTCGCGCACTAAAGGCGCCAAGCCCTCTGTTGCCTCATCCAGCACGAGCAAACGTGGATTGGTCACCAGCGCGCGGCCAATCGCTAGCATTTGCTGCTCGCCGCCCGACAACTGATTGCCCATGTTGCCTGCACGCTCACGCAAACGCGGAAACATCGCGAACACACGTTCGGCATCCCACTGTTGCACTGACGCGGCATTGCGTTGAGCAGCAAAGGCCGTTAAATGTTCTCGTACCGTCAGGTTAGGAAAACACTGTCGCCCTTCGGGGACAATCGCCAACCCTAAACGCGCGATCCGATCGGTAGACCAGCCGGCAATGTCTTGCCCATCGACTTGCAACGACCCCGCCTGCAACGCAAGCTGCCCAAAAAGCGTACGCACGAGCGTCGATTTACCCATCCCGTTACGGCCCAATACAGCGACCACTTCACCCACAGCAATCTCAAGCGAGACGTCAAACAGAACCTGGCTTAGGCCATAGCCGCTTTGAATATTTTTAATGCTTAACATCGTATAGCCTCCTGCGCACCCTCGTCGCCCAGATAGGCTTGCCGTACCGCATCATTGGCACGAATCTCTTCGGGCGTACCGGTCGCGATGACACGGCCATACACCAACACTGAAATACGATCGGCCAGGCGAAACACCGCCTGCATATCGTGCTCAACCAAGAGCATTGCTGCGCGGCCACGCAACGACTCGATCAGTTCAGTTAGGCGCAGAGTTTCATCAGGCCCCATGCCAGCCATGGGCTCATCCAAGAGTAATACCGAGGGTCGGGCGGCCCAAGCCAGCGCAAACTCAAGCTTGCGTTGCTCGCCATGCGGCAACGTGCCCGCTGGCAAATCGCACAAAGATATGTCAATGGAACACTCGTGTGCTAAGTCCTGTGCGGCTTCGCGCAAAGCCGTATCCCGTGCGCGTGAGCGCAAAAAACTAAACTGAGTCCCCCGCTGCGCTTGCACAGCCAACAGCAAGTTATCCATCACTGAGCTTGTTTGAAAAATATTTGTAATTTGATAAGAGCGCGACAAACCCGCGGCCACACGCTGCGGCATGGACGCACGCGTCACGTCGCATCCATTGATCAATAGGCTGCCACTATCAGCCGCTACGGCACCAGACAAGACATTGATCAACGTCGATTTACCCGCACCGTTCGGCCCAATCAACGCATGAATCTCGCCTGGCAACACAGACAGTGATACCTGGTCGCAGGCCTGTAAAGCGCCGTAGCGCTTAGAGAGTTGAGTCGCGACAAGCGCGGGCGAAATCTCAGACCTCGTGTTCATGTCGAGCGCCGCAAAAAGACACCCGCCACCCCGCGTGGGGCGAACAACACAATGACCAAGAGCAAAACACCCATTGGCAAATGCCAATACTCGGTATAGAGCCGCAAAAACTCTTCAAGTAGCAACATCACTGCTGCGCCGACCACGCCGCCAAAACGCAAACCGATACCACCCACAATGACCATAATGATGAGGTTGGCTGAGGCTGTCCAGTGCATCAAACTTGGGGACACGAATAAATTATGGTTAGCGAGTAAGGCACCCGCCAAGCCCGCCAACGCGCCGGCAAACACAAAGGCCACTAACTTGATTTGCAACACTGGGTAACCCAACGCCTGCATGCGCGTTTCGTTTTCGCGAATCCCTTGCAAGGCCCGCCCAAAACGCGAGTTCACCATACAGTGCATCAGCCACAGGGATGCGGCGACGATACCTAAGACCAGATAATAAAATTGCGTATCGTTGCTCAAATTCAAAGTGGGTAAGGTAGACGGAGCCGAAAGGTTGATGCCATCTTCGCCACCATACTGACGCAATGAAATAAAGAGATAAAAGACCATCTGCGCAAAGGCCAACGTGATCATGATGAAATACACACCGCGCGTGCGCAGCGAAATCGCGCCAATCAACAAGGCTAAGGTGCCAGCCACGAGCATCGCCACAGGCCAGACCACGAGCGCCTGACTTTGGCCCTGTGCAGACAACATGGCCACGACGTAAGCCCCCGCACCAAAAAAAGCCGCATGACCCAACGCCACCATGCCGCCATAACCCAAAATAAAATTCAAACTACTGGCGGCTAAGGCGTAGATCAACACGCGCCGCACAAAAGACACATAAAACCCAAGATCAAACAAAGGGGCAATCAACGGAAACAGTACCAGCAAGAGCAAGCACCCGAGAGGCAACCAAGAGAGGTTTAAGCGCGTAGTCATCAGCCACGCGCCGGAAACAAACCTGCCGGCCTAAACACCAGGACCACTGCCATCAAGATATAAATCGAAATCGCTGCGAGCGTGGGGCCCACACTTGAGGCGACCGCTGGAGAAAAAAACAGTTTGAGCAAAGTGGGCAAAAAAGCCCGACCGGCGGTGTCAACAAAACCCACGAGCAAAGCGCCGACAAACGCGCCGCGCATCGAACCGATGCCCCCAATCACAATACATACCAAGACAAGGATCAGGATTTGCTCACCCATGCCTGCCTGGATGGCCGTGATCGGCCCGAGCAGGGCACCTGCCAAGGCGGCCAAGACCGCCCCCAACACAAACACGCCCATAAATAGCAAAGGCACGCGCACACCCATCAGAGTTGCCATTTGTCGGTTAGACGCGCCAGCCCGCACCAACACACCGGCACGTGTTCGGGTCACAAACAGATACAACCCAAGCGCCACCGCTAAACCAACGGCAATAATGAGCAACCGATAGGCGGGATAAAGAAAATCAGGTGACAGACTCACGGGCCCTGCAAGTGAAGCGGGCATGTTCATCATCACGGGCGCTGGGCCCCAGATCATTTTGACGACATCATTCGCAATCAATATCACCGCGAAAGTACCCAGCACCTGAGCCAAATGATCGCGCACCACCAACTTACGCACCAACACCAGCTCAAGCACCAAACCAACTAGGCCTGTCATCACAGCAGCCATCAACACGGCTGCCACAAACGAGCCCGTGACTTGCATGGTTTGCGCGGCGACATAGGCACCCGCCATATACAGCGAGCCATGCGCCACGTTCAAGATATCTAAAATCCCAAACACCAAGGTCAGGCCTGCCGCAATCAAAAACAGCATCAAGCCAAACTGCAAGCCATTGAGCAATTGCTCGGCAATCAGTGTGCCGCTCATCGAGGTACCTTTTGCCGAGCCAAGAGACTTACTTTTTGCATTCGCCCACGTAAACGTCTTGGTACGACTCAAACACTTTGCCGACTAACTTATTGGTGATGCGGCCATCAGCGCCTTTCTCGACCACGCGAACATACAGGGGCTGAATCGGAAAGTGATTGACGCCATACTTAAATGGGCCGCGCACCGAGGAAAAATCAGCTTTTTTCAAGGCAGCAATCACAGCTTCACGATCAGCCACTTTGCCACCCGTAGCCTTGACTGCAGCGTCGATCGCCATGATGGTGTCGTAAGCCTGAGCAGCATACACAGCGGGGTAGCGATTGTTATATTCTTTACGAAACGCCTCGACAAATTTTTTGTTCTGCGCATTGTCTAAGTCGTGTGCCCACTGAGCGGTGTTAAACATCCCAATCAAGGGTTCACCCACGGCCTGAATGACGTCTTCATCTGCTGAAAACCCAGGGCCAACAAGCTTCACGCTTTTATTCAAGCCTGCCGAGACAAACTGTTTCACAAAATTGATGCCCATCCCACCTGGCAAGAAGATGTAGATCGCATCTGGCTTGACATCACGAATCTGCGCCAGTTCAGCCGCGTAATCAATCTGACCCAGCTTGGTGTACACCTCTTGGTTTGGCGCAAGTTTGTAGCCACGCTTAAAACCATTTAACGCATCTTTGCCGGCTGGATAATCAGGAGCAAGGATGACCATTTTTTTGAAACCACGATCGGCGGCAACCTTACCTGCAGCCTCGTGAAAGGCGTCGTTTTGATATGACACGCCAAACCAGTAATCGTTACATTGTGCGCCGGCAAACTGGCTCGGGCCTGGGTTATTTGACAGGTAAGGGACTTTGGCGGCGAACAATGCGGGGCCAACTGCCAACGCCACGTTCGAACCGATTGGACCTGTGAAGAAATCGATCTTGTCGCGCTGGATATAACGGGTAACCAGTTGGCGCGCCTGATCTGGGTTACCACCCATGTCGGTCTGGATAAACTCAGCGGGTTGCCCGCCGAGCTTGTTGCCAAGCTGCTTGATCGCCAGATTAAAGCCGTCACGCGCTTCGGCACCAAGTGCCGCAAACGGACCCGACAAATCGTTGGCAATACCGACCTTGATCGGAGTTTGAGCAAGTGCAATGGCTGGCAAGAGTAAAGCCGCTGCAACGAGGTTTTTAAACAGACGCATGAGAGGCCTCCTGGGCACGAAAATGATTAGCGTCAAATAGTAGCAGGTGAGAATTATTTTGCCACGACAAACTTTTACCCTCAAAATAAACGCTTTGGTGCCTTTTTTAGGGCTAAACGCAAAAAATGACCATAAAAACTGATGCAACCCCAACGCCCGCGCAGGCAGAATTAGATCTGCAGTACAACGCGCGGGCAACGGTACCTGATATTGCGCCGATGCTGCGCGATTACGCCACCCTGAGCGCTCAGGCGCGATCAACCCTGCCCTGTGCACTGAACGTCTCCTACGGCGAGCACCCAGACGAAACTTTGGATATTTTTTTTGCGCAAGGCAATGCAAGCGCCCCCGTTTTTATCTACCTGCATGGCGGGTACTGGCGCCTGCTTTCTAAAGACGATTCGAGCTTTATGGCACCGGCCCTGACTGCCGCAGGAATAACTGTCGTTGCAGTCAACTACTCTTTGGCGCCGGCTGTCAGCCTGGATCGAATCGTGGATCAGACGCGCCGGGCGATGGCTTGGGTGCAAAACAATATCGGACACTACCACGGCGATGGTCAAAAACTGATCATTTCCGGCAGTTCGGCGGGCGGACATCTGGGCGGCATGGTGCTTGCTCGCGGCTGGCAAGCGTCCTACGGCTTTGACGCGCGTGGACTCGCCGGCGCCGTGCTGCTCAGCGGCCTGTTTGACATCACCCCGCTCGTCAATACCCACATTAACGAATGGATGCGACTGAGCCCCGAAGACGCTCGACGCAACAGCCCTCTCTTTGAATTGCCCGACAACGGCCCGCCGCTCATCGTGAGCTATGGCAGCAACGAAACCATGACCTTCAAGCAACAATCGAAAGATTTTCTCGCTGCCTGGAAAGCCAAAGGATTTAAAGGCGAATATGTCGATATGCCCGACACCAATCACTTTGACTTGGTGCTGCACTTGAATCGGCCTGACAGCCCGTTGGTGCAAAAATTGTTGCGCTTGCTAGATTTAGGCGGTCCGCCCAGATAACGTGCTTGGCCTAGCTAGAGTGGTCAACGCACAGACGCCCAAATCGCGTCTGAAGGCCGCCACCCGGCTCAAGCACACCTCTGGCTTAGCCCGCTAATCGTTAGTATCCCTGGTGGCCGCTGCCCATCTTCAAAAAAAGCGATAATCACGCATCTTTCACCTTTTTAACTGCGAACCACCATGGCCGTTAATCTGCATATTCCGTCTGACGACGCTGTTTACCCTGTTGCCGGCATTGAAATCGGCGTCACTGAAGCTGGCATTCGCAAAGCCGATCGCCGCGACCTGACCGTATTTCGCTTAGGCGAGGGCACTAGCGTGGCTGGCGTGTTCACCCGCAATCGCTTCTGTGCCGCGCCGGTCTTGGTCTGTCAAGAGCACCTAGGCGGCAAACAGGGCATTCGCGCCCTCGTCATCAACACAGGCAACGCCAATGCGGGCACCGGCGAACCCGGCCTGAAAGCAGCCAACGAAACCTGCGACGCGCTCGCCGGCTTACTGGGCTTGCAGAGCGCTCAGATTTTGCCCTTTTCAACGGGCGTGATTCTTGAACCCCTGCCCGTTGATCGCATCAAGGCCGGCTTGCCCGGCGCGATTAAAAATTTAGCAGCAAGCAATTGGGTGTCGGCAGCGCACGGCATCATGACCACCGATACTCTGCCAAAAATTCATTCGCAACGCGTCAAACTCGGCGACAACACCATCACAATCACGGGTATCAGTAAAGGAGCGGGCATGATTCGGCCCAACATGGCCACCATGTTGAGCTATCTGGCGACCGACGCCGGTATTGCGCAATCGCTCATGACTCAGTTGGCGCGCGAACTAGCCGATGTCTCATTTAACCGGATCACAGTCGACGGTGATACCTCAACGAATGATTCATTCATTGTCATGGCAACCGGAAAAAGCGGCCTGTTGGTCGACAGCGTGGCGCATCCGCACTATGCCGCGCTGAAAGCTGCCTTGGCCGTTGCAGCAATCGATTTGGCACAAAAAATCGTACGCGACGCTGAAGGCGCCACCAAGTTCATGACGATCCAAGTCGAACAAGCCAAAACTGTTGATGAGGCCTTATTGGTGGCCTACGCGGTCGCGCATTCGCCGTTGGTAAAAACTGCCTTCTTTGCTAGCGACCCGAACTTAGGGCGCATTCTGGCTGCGATTGGCTATGCCGGCATCACTGACCTAGATGTACGTGGCGTCAAATTATGGCTGGGCGATGTCTTGGTCGCCGACAAAGGTGAACGCAATCCTAACTACCAAGAGGCTGACGGCCAACGTGTCATGAAAGAACCCGAAATTTTGGTACGTATCGCACTGGGCCGCGGGACTGTCGCGCAAACCGTTTACACCTGCGACTTCTCACACGAGTACGTCAGCATCAACGCAGATTACAGATCCTAATGAGCAACACTAATTTATCCAACGGGCCCGACTCGGCAGAATTATTGGCGCGCGCCCTGCGCGTATTGGCGCAGCTTGAAGCCTGGCTGCCGCCAACGCCCCCTCCCACTGACTGGAAAGCACTGGCCTTTCGTTGGCGCAAGCGTGGCGCCTCGCATGGCTGGCTAGATGCCATCGCTCACGTGTCACTGATTAACACCAGCGATCTGCAACACATTGAAAGACAACGCGACATCATTGATCGCAATACGCGTCACTTTATCGAAGGTAAGCCCGCCAATAACGTGCTGATGACGGGTGCTCGTGGCACCGGCAAAAGCTCGCTAGTCAAAGCCATGCTAGCCAGCTATGGCGCAAAGGGCCTGCGGCTGATCGAAGTCGACAAAAGCGACCTAGCCGATTTAGCAGACATCGTCGATCTGGTTGCCGAGCGACCTGAAAAGTTTATTGTTTTCTGCGATGACTTATCGTTTGAAGAGGGCGAATCAGGTTACAAGGCGTTGAAATCGGTACTCGATGGCTCGGCCGCCTCGGCCGGTACCAATGTGCTGATCTATGCCACCTCAAACCGCCGCCATCTGATGCCCGAGTACATGAGCGAAAACTTACAGGCTAAGCACCAAGCCGACGGCGAAGTCCACCCGGGCGAAACCGTTGAAGAAAAAATTTCTCTGTCTGAGCGCTTTGGTCTTTGGCTGTCGTTCTATCCCTTCAAACAAGACGATTATCTGGATATCGTCTCGCACTGGTTACGCACCTTAGGCTGCTCAGAGGCCAACATCACCGAAGCACGTACCGAAGCCTTGCAGTGGGCGCTTGAACGCGGCTCGCGCTCGGGTCGCGTCGCGTGGCATTTTGCGCGCGACTGGTCTGCGCGCTATGCCTGACAAAATCATTGATGTCGCTGTTGGGGTGCTGCTACGCCCCGATGGCACAGTGCTCTTAGGCAATCGGCCTGCAGACAAGCCTTGGCCTGGTTGGTGGGAGCTTCCTGGCGGCAAGCTCGAGCCAGGTGAAACCGTCTTACAGGCGCTAGCGCGCGAGCTTCATGAAGAGCTCGGGATCGAGGTCACCACCTCGGCGCCCTGGGTCACCTACATGCACGAGTACCCCACCACAACCGTGCGACTCGCCTTCTGTCGGGTCACCGGCTGGCTCGGCGAACCCAAGGGGTTAGAAGGACAAGAATTGCGTTGGGTCGATTTACGGCACGCTCACGAGGTGCCGCAATTGCTTCCGGCAACCTACCCGCCGCTACGCTGGCTGCAGTTGCCTGAGGTCTATGCGATCTCGGCGGTTGGAGCGCCTGAACATCTTCCAGATTTTTTACAACGCTTAGATAAAAATTTAGCCGCAGGTTTGCGTTTATTGCAGTGGCGCGAACCCAACTGGCCCGGCGGGGTTGCGTCGCCTGACTTGCGTGAGGCACTCGTGACGGTACTCGCTCGCTGTCGTGCAGCTGGGGCTCGTGTACTTATCAACAGCATGCATCCCACACATTGGTGGGCACTGGCGGATGGAGTGCATTTGCGTTCAACAGAAGCCGCTCAGCTGTCAACGCGCCCAGATCTTGCTGAAGGCGCACTACTTGGCGTGTCGACCCACAACCTTGCAGAGCTCGCGCAAGCACGAACACTCAATGCTGATTTTGCGGTGCTAGGTCCTGTTTTACCGACACCCTCTCATCCAGGCATACCTGGCATGGGGTGGACAGGCTTTGCCGAGCTCAATGCGCAGGCTGGGCTGCCGGTCTACGCACTAGGCGGTCAATCAGCCTCAACCCTCGCCCTAGTCCGAGCTGTTGGTGGGCACGGTTTTGCTGGGATTCGCGCTTGGATTGCCTGAGTCATCTACCCGTCTGAGCTCTTCCGCTGACCAACCGCCACCAAGCGCCGCAATCAGACGCAAGCTGGCAGCGAAGCGATTTCCAACCAGAGTGATGTAAGTGCGTTCATTGTTCAACGCAGTCGCTTCAAGCACCGCTACGCTCAAATAATCAATTAACCCTTGATCGTACTGATTTCGTGCGAGTTTGAGAGATAAACGAGCCGACTCCACGGCCAGGCGCTGCACCCCGTCTTCTTGTTCAAAGACCCGCATCTGAATCATGGCATTTTCAACTTCTTGCAAGGCGTTCAAGACAGTTTGTCGGTAGATGGCCGTCTGCACATCGAATTGCGCTCGAGCCTGAGCGATCTGCGCTTGCCTCGCACCACCGTCAAAAATTAAAGCGGCGAGTTGCGGGCCCAGCGACCAGAACTGAGCTGGCGCACTAAACCATTGCGTGAAGTCGTTGCTGCGATAGCCCGTGTTGGCATTTAGCGTCAGACTTGGAAACCACGCTGCAGTGGCAACCCCGATCAAAGCGTTGGCCGAGGCGGCGCGCCGCTCGGCTGCCGAAATATCGGGGCGCCGTTCAAGCAATTCAGAAGGCAAACCAACCGGCACTTTAGGCGGCACAAGCGACAGAGGTTGCGCCGCAATCGAAAATGTTGAGGGGGCACGCCCCAGTAATACTGCCACGGCATTTTCAGCGATTGCCCGCTGCTGCTCAAGGTCTATCAGCTGTGCGCGCGTACTCTCAAGTTGGGTGCGCGCGACCGCCACGTCAGCCTGACCTGAAATGCCTGCGTTATAACGATTTTGAGTGAGCTTCAACGCGCGCTCGTAAGACGTGACCGTTGCTTG
>JAIPCU010000062.1 GCA_021738045.1 Candidatus Methylopumilus sp.
GGTTAAAAACGCGCAGTGCGACCTACTCGGCGTACTCTAGTGGTAAGGCCGTGGTGCACTTGATCGTTTCCATCACGAAGGCCGAGCTCACGTCGAGTAAATCAACGGTACGGATGAGTCGTTTGTAGACGCTGTCATAGCGGCTGATATCTGGCACAACAATTTTTAGCAAATAGTCAGAGTTTCCGCTCAAACGATAAATCTCAACAATCTCAGGAATGCTGGTCGCGCCCGTCACAAAACGTTGCATCCATTGCTCGTTATGCTGACTAGTACGAATGGTCACGAACGTGGTGAGCCCTAAGTTGAGTTTTTTGGCATCACAGAGGGCCACCTGTTTTTGAATGACGCCATCGCCTTGTAGTTTTTGAATGCGTCGCCAGCACGGCGTTTGAGTTAGATTCACAGCACTCGCCACCTCGGCAAGTGACAGGCTTGCATTGGCCTGCAGCAGCTGCAGAATTTCTCGGTCTTTTTTATCAAGGGTCATGATCGTTACAAAAGAGAGTGGTGTTGATCCATCTATCGAACGGTCTACAGGGCAGCTGTGTACCGCTTGATCCGAATCTTCAAATAAGGGTAAAGATCATTGCGATTCATTAAAGAAATTATTTTCTTTTTTATCATAAAAATGTAGAAAATATTACTATTTTATCGCTATATTGACAAAAATAAGCAAACAATTGCTCTGTCGTCTTGTCTAACATATAGTGATGGCATACACAGCACTGACGACCCCACTGACCGCTCGCCCCAAGGCGCTGCGTTACCCTCATCCCGTTAAGTCTAGGCTCGATCAACTGCTGCCAGGGTGCTCGACTGCGCTCGCGCAGGCGTGCCGTGAGGCCCCTGATTTAGTGCCTTACCGTGTTCGGCAAGCGTTGAATCGGGCTTTGACACAGGCGCTCGTCCCAGGGGTGGTGGCAGGCTTGTTGAATCTGCCGCGTGCCGAACAAACCTACTCGCGCCATATCTTGCATGCTGACCCCCAGGGGCGCTTTACTGTCGTGGCTTTAGTTTGGGCGCCGGGCCAATTTAGCCCTGTACACGCGCATTACACGTGGTGCGCTTTCCGTGTGTTGAGCGGCGTTTTAAGTGAAACCCATTACGCTTGGGATGCGGCCGCTGGGCACGCATACCCCTTTAACAGCATGGCCCGAATCGCTGGGCAAAGTGTTTGCGGCCACGCTGGGCTAGAACTGATTCATCGCTTGGGTAATGCCTCGCACGATGACCCCGCTCCGGCGGTGTCACTACATGTCTATGGTATCGATGCTGAGCGCGTTAGCACACACGTCAATCGTGTGTTGACCTCAGTGCAGCGAGTGGTCTAAAGCAAAAATATCGTTGCCAAGCCTAAAAAGATAAAGAAACCCAGCGAATCCGTTGCAAAGGTTAGCAATACCGAAGACCCCATTGCGGGGTCTTTGCCGAAGCGGGTACGCACCACGGGTACGAGCACGCCAATCGTGGCGCCAATCAGCATGTTGCAGATCATTGCAGCCATCATCACGAGTGCAATCGGAATCGAGCCTGAAATGCCCCAGGCAAATACGGCCGCAACTGCGCTGCCGACTAGACCGACCAAGAACGTCACGAGCATTTCGCGTTTGACCAACTGCCAAACATTTTTTTCAGTAATACGGCCGACGGCAAGTGCACGAATGATTAAGGTCATCGTCTGATTACCCGAGTTGCCACCAATACCGGCCACAATCGACATTAAAAATGCGAGCATCACGATTGTGCTGACGGTATCCTCAAAGCGCGACGCGACAAATGAGGCAATGGCTGCTGTACACAAGTTGAGCAACAGCCAGGGCGCACGGTTACGTAAAGCCATCGAGACTGGTGCGAAGATATCTTCTTCTTGCATACCGGCGCGTGACAAGGCTTGTTCATCAGAGTCTTCGCGGATCACGTCCACGACCTCTGCGATGGTGACGCGCCCGACTAGGCGGCCTAGGTCGTCAACGACGGGTGCAGACACCAGATCGTAGCGCTCGAAGGCGCCAGCGGCTTCAGAGTCAGAGTCGAGCGGGCTGAGTGAGAGATAATCTGGGCTCATCACTGACGACACATCTATCTCTGGCTCGTTGACCAACAAAGCAGATAAGGTCAAGGTGCCAAGGAGTTTGTCTTTCCGGTCCACGACAAAAATCTGATCGGTATGATCAGGTAGCTCAGGCAGACGTCTGAGGTAGCGCAGAACCACCTCAAGGGACACGTCTTCGCGAACGCGCACCATTTCAAAATCCATGATGCTGCCAACGCTATCGTCGGGGTAACCCATGGCTTCAATGAGGCGGGCGCGCTCTTCAACGGTGAGACCCTTTTGAACCTCGGCCACCACATCGGGCGGCAGATCAGGTGCTAGGTCCGCGAGTTCATCGGCGTCCATGTTGCCGGTGGCGGCAACCAGGTCTTGGCGATCCATTGCCTCGATCAGCGACTCACGGACCCAGTCGGCGACTTCAAGCAGAACGTCTGCATCGTGCTCTGCACCGACGAGGCGCCAGATCAAGAGACGGTCATCGTTTGGCAGAGACTCGAGGATAAAGGCAATGTCGGCAGGATGCAGACTATTCACCAACGCTGAGAGCTCGGCCTCGTGCTGTCGATGCAACAGACCTTCGACCAAATCAGAGCGCGAATCATTTTGCTCTTGTCGGTGCACCAGATTTTCGACTAGTGCGTGGCGATGCAACACCTCTTGCACAGTCGCGAGTGCGAGCTGTGCGTCTTCGGGGTCGAGGCGACCAACCGGTGTTGTGGCGTCAGGTGTAGTCTGGGTCATGAGTCGTTGCCGGGCAAACGTACTATTGAAACCAACGTGCAAGGCTAGAACTACTAAGGAAGATCAAGCGACAAGCTTGACGAGCGCGTAACCACCCGACCCCATTAGTATAAACAAGATCACGCCCAAGACCACGACGCGCGGGCCCGCTTTGCGTATTTGCGCAAAGCGTGTCTCGATGCCGAGGGCTGTCATTGCCATGGTCAGCATAAAGATGTCGAGGGTACGCAACGCTTGAAGCATTGGTGCGGGGATAATGTGCGCCGAGTTGATCAAGGCCAACACCACGAATCCAATCGCAAACCAGGGGATTGGAAGCTTCGGTTTGGTACCTGTTGCGTCGACCGCGGTTGTGCTTGAACGCTGCAACCAAAAGCCAAGAACAAGCAGTACAGGCACCAGTAAGGCGACGCGGGTCATTTTGACGATTGTGGCAACCTCAGTGGTGGCGGCGTCAATGTTGCTTGCCGACGCGACGACTTGAGCCACTTCGTGAACGGTACCGCCCAAAAAGATCCCGAAGCTGCGTGGGTCAAGGTCGATCCAACCAAACTGAAACAGAAGAGGGTATAGAAACATCGAAATGGTGCCAAACAGAACCACCGTGGCAACGGCAATGGCGCTTTTGTGCGGCTCAGCTTTTAACGTAGATTCGAAAGCGAGTACTGCTGCAGCCCCGCAAATGGCGCTTCCTGCTGCTGTGAGCATGGCGGTGTCGCGATCAAGTTTCAGTAGCCGTGTACCCGCAAGCGTACCTAGGATGAGTACGCTTAAGACGATTGCGGTCGACACAATAATGCCAGGCAAGCCGACTTCGATAATTTGCTGAATGCTGATATTCAGGCCATAAAACGCGACGGCAACCCGCAGTACGCGACGGGCCGTAAAGTGCACGCCGACACCCCATTCGGCGGGCATGGTGCCGCGTAAAAAGTTACCGTACAGCATCCCACAAACTATACCTACTACCAACGGGCTAAAGCCCATGGCCTTGATAGTCGGTGTGGTGGCCAATTGGACGACGGCTGCTGCCAGCAAGCCGACAAACAGAACGCCATTGATTTTGTCGCGCCACGGCGACGTACTGACAAGAGTAGGCTGAGACATGCGATGAGCTTGCTGTAAGAGGTGACCAAAGGGCTGCGAATCAGGCGTGTCGAGATACTACCCTGAAATGCATGAGTCAGCGCACGGACTTTTGTATTTGGCCGTATCGCCGCATTGGAGAGTCAGGGCTTTTCGCTCAATTCCGGTAAAGTCGCACAATGAGCTCTCAGACATGAATACGCAAAATGCCCGAGCGGCGCAGCGAGCGCAAGTGCTTAGGTTGTTAGGCCTGCCCCACGCGTGGGCGGGTCGCGAGTCTTACACCCTGCTTGATTTGGATGACGACGACGGGTTGCGCTTTGTGACGCTTTGGAGCCAATGGCGCAGCGACCCCAGGCGTTGTGCGAGGCTGCATGTTGTCTTGGTGGTTCAAACGCTTAGCTTGGCTAGTACTTTGCAGGGTCGCTTGCTCAGTGTGTTGCCCGAGCAAGATCATGCGCTTGCAGAACAACTTGTCAAGCAATGGCCCTTAAGTCTGCCGGGAGTGCACCGCCTTGAGTTCGACGCGCTGAACGTGACGTTGACGCTGGCCGTTGGCCCTGCAAATGTGATGCTCTCGCGCTTGACCCTTGCGGCCGAAGCTGTGATTTTGTCTGAGGCGCAGTTAGCCGAGCCAGCGCTTGGACAAGGGATAGGCGCAGTTGGGCTGGGACGCTTGATGAAAGCGGATACGGTGCTGTTAGCTTGTGCAACCAGAGCGACCTGGCCTGCTTGGTTTGAAACAAGTCTGGTTTTTCATGAACAAACGACTCATCAGCTAGAGGCGGGGCTTGAGCGGCCCGAGCCAACCTCATCGTACTCTGTCTTGCGAGCGCGAGCGTCGCCGCGGGCGCGCGCTTGTGCGGGCAGTGACACGCCTTGTGATTCGCCACCGGCGCTGCGCCATCTGGCTGTGGTGGGAGGCGGGCTTGCAGGTTTGCACGTGGCGCAAGCTTTGGCACTGAGAGGCTGGCGTGTCACTGTGTTTGAGGCGAGTGTCGCTCAAGCTCAGCAGCAGTCCGCGCACCTTGCGGCGGCCTTGACGCCGGTGGTTTCACGTCAAGATGATCAATACGCGCGGCTGTCGCGTGCAGGGTTTTTGCGAGCTCAGGCGCGCTGGGCGCAGGTGCCGGAGGCCATCGTGACGGCTTGTGGTGCGCTTCAGTTGCAGCGGACCAGCGGGCGTATTGTCGATTTAAAAAAAATCGCTGAGGGGTTGGGGTTCTCTGAGCAATTTATGCGTTTTGTGGATGCGGCACAGGCCAGTGAGTTAGCGGGCATGCCGCTGACACGTGGTGGCCTGTATTTTCCGGCGGCGTGCAGGGTGCAGCCTAAGCCTTTACTAGACAAACTGGCACGAACAGAGGGCATCACTTGCCTGAACGCACAGGTCGCACGAATTGAGCGCGGCCTGACAAACTGGCGTGTGTTCGATCAGGCAGGCCGCGTGCTGACTGAGGCGCCACAGCTGGTGTTGGCCGCAGGGATGGCCACACAACAGCTTCTGGCGGCAAGTGGATTACTCGCGAGCAGTTCGCGTTTAGCGTCGATGTACGGGCTAGGGGGCGAACTTACCTATGTCGATCAAACCTTGCTCGCGGGCGGGCCTCGTTGCATCGTGTCGGGTGACGGTTATGTATTGCCTGCCGTGCAGGGTCAATGCGTGGTGGGCGGAAGCTACCTGAATGAAGCGGTCTCACCCGAGGCCGTGGCGTTGGCAAGACAAGAGAATCTCGAGCGCGGCGCGAAATTGTTAAATATCTCATTGCCGCCCAGCGCTGGTTCGCCACCTGGGTTACCAGGTTGGGGTGGACAGCGTGCCGTTGTGCCTGACCGATTTCCGGTGGTTGGGCCTGTTGCAGGCTCGGCTGGGCTCTGGGTAGCGACAGGCTTTGCCTCGCGGGGGCTCAGCTGGGCCAGTTTAGTGGGCGATCTGATTGCGGCGACCCTCATGAACGAGCCTTTGCCCCTAGAAAACGATATAATTGCAAGAATTAGTAAAAATTAGCAGTTTTTCGGTGAATAAAGAGCAATTTTAATGATTCATCAATGCTGCAAGCAGATGACCTGTACGTATTTCAAATACCCTTCGGTCGCTTACAAATAAGATTTAATTCGTATTTATACGGTTTGAGTTTATTAAAGTGCCTAAATCCGTCAGAATAGCGCCTTTGGTCGCTTAAACCTTTGCGCTAAATATGTATCTAGACACCCTAAAGCTAATTGAGACGCTGCCCACTAAGGCAAGCTTCGACGTGGGTGGCGGGTTCAGACTTGCTGCCGAGCCTCACGCGCCGGGTGTCTACAGAATTCGTTGTGGTCGCTCCGAGGCGCTCGCTGCTGATATTTTGCCTGGTAGTCGTGGTCGTGCACACGCTGAGGTGTTGTTAGCGCGCCCTGAGGCAATTGGTGAGTCGGTACTTGAACCGTTAACTGGCGAGGTGAAGGGCTGGCAACTGACTCAAGGTGATTCGACCCTTGAGCTGCAGTCAAACCCGTTTCAACTCATCTTAAAACGCCACGGTAAACCCTTGTTGGTGTTGTCTGCTGCCGGGATACAAGGCGCCGAAAACTTTTGGACGCTCGGCTTTGAGCTTCAACCAACAGAAAAAATATTTGGCTTGGGCGAAACGCATGGTGACCTCGATCGCCGTGGCGAAACAATCTTGTCCGACGACCCTGAGCACCGCGCCTTGCCTCTGGCCTGGAGCCCCAACGGATGGGGCGTCTATGTCAACTCTCTGGGCCGCGTTGAGCACGACCTTGGCTGCGAAAGCGCCGACGAATACGCGATTGCTCTTGAAGACTCTACTTTAGATTTTTTTCTGTTTGCCGGCGAGCCCGCCGAAATCCTCAACCAATACACCCAGCTCACCGGACGTGCCGGGCAGCCGGCGCTGTGGTCAATGGGGGTTTGGGTTGAACAGCCGCTAGATCACAGTGCCACGCAAACCGCCGAAATGATTGCTGATTTTCGTGCGCAACACGTTTCAGTGGATGGGGTCTTGATGTTGCCCCCCGCGGCCTGGACATACCAAGATTCAAAACTGCTTCCTGATTGGGATAGCGAGCGTTTTCCAGACCCCAAGCAAATGATGGGTGTCTTCGGCAAACACGCGGTACATCTGTGTTTGCACACGATCCCGGCGACGCTTGCCGGTACCACCAACTTCACCGAGCTTGAAGATCGGGGCTGGTTGTTGGCCAATGAACGTGGCGACGCGCATGTCTTTGAGGGTGTGGTTGCAACCGGTGGAAAACCCTTCGGCTTGTTAGATCTGACCCATCGTGACGTCTTGAATATGTGGTCAGAGCGCCATCGTCATCTAGCCGAAGAAGGTGTTGGTGCAACGGCCTGTGATGTGCAATTTGATATTCCAGACTCGGTGGTTGCCCGAGGCGGTGAAACGGGTGCGGTCTTGCGCTCGATTTATCCTGCCCTAGCCCGCCGCGCTTTGTTTGAGGCTGCCGCCGGTCATCGCGTGCCTCCTGAAGGGGTTGTCTTTAGTTCAGATTTATTCGCAGGGGCACAGCGACTGTTGTGGCAAAGTGCCCCTCGCGTGCCAAATACTTGGGCCGGGTTGCAGCATACCTTGCGTACCGCGCTCTCGATTGGCGCGAGTGGCGTGCCGGTACAAATGCATGCCTTGGGTAATGCGCAGTCTTCTACTGATGAGATGACGCCAGAGTTGTACTTGCGTTGGCTTGCAATGGCCGTCTTCTCAGCAAACTTTGCGTTTCAGTCTAATGCGCAACTCATTCCGACAAATTTTGACGAGGCCACGCGTGCGCACGTTCAGACGTGGTTGCAGTGGCGCTACCGTTTAATCCCCTATGTCTTAGGTGCGATTGAAGATGCGGCGCGCACCGGTTTACCCGTGCAGCGTTCGATGGCGTTGTCGTTTCCTGCAGACGCCGAGGCCCAGCGCTGGGATACTCAATATATGTTGGGCCCCGCCGTGTTGGTCGCACCAGCAATGCAGTCTGGCACCGAACTTCAGATCTACCTGCCAAAAGGCGAAGCCTGGTGGGATTTAAATACTGGTTGGCGCTACGAGGGCGGCTCGGTCTGGACAATCTCCTGTGGCTTGGGCACTATTCCGGCCTTCGGTCGAGAGGGTCACATGTTGTGCTTAGGCCCAACGGCCAAACACACTGGTGAATTTAATTCTGCGCGTATTCTTGACGAGGTCTGGATGTTCGGGATGCCCGTCCATAACCCGGTCGTCATGCGCAATAAAATTCGCGTGATGCAAATGCAGGGTTCAAGTTACATCAAAGGGCTTGAAGGTTTGCGGATTTCGCCAAGCGAAGGGCTTGAAGTTAAGCGCCGCGGTGCCGAAGTGCGTATCTCGCGCGCGCGGTAAGCGACACCCTAGCGCGCTGATCAAGCGCGCGTTAGGCTAAATCTCTCAATTCGCGCCTCAAAATTTTTCCGACATTTGATTTGGGTAACTCTGTTTTGAAGACGATCTGCTTTGGGCGTTTGTAATTTGTCAATTGCTCTTTGCAGTAAGCCAGAATCTGTTGTTCAGTCAGGGTGGCGTCCTTTTTCACCACAAATAGTTTGACGGCTTCGCCGGTATGTTCATCGGGCACACCGATTGCAGCGCACTCTAAGACGCCAGGTAAGAGCGTGATCACCTCTTCAAGTTCATTCGGAAACACCTTGAACCCTGAGATCACGATCATGTCTTTTTTGCGATCGATGATTTTGACGTAGCCGCCCTGATCCATCAAACCAATATCGCCACTTTTAAAGAATCCGTCGGCGGTCATCACCTCTGCAGTATCCTGCGGTTTGTTCCAATAACCAGCCATCACTTGCGGTCCACGAATCGCAATCTCTCCGGGCGAACCGAGCGCGACTTCACTGCCGTCGTCAGCCAGAATTCGAATCTCTGTGCTTGGAACCGGCAAACCAATATGGCCCGTGTAGTGCTCGATGATGGTCGTATTCACGCACGCCACCGGGGATGTTTCTGACAAACCATAGCCTTCGACAATTGGTGTACTGGTTAACGTTTGCCAGCGTTCGGCCACTGGTTTTTGAACCGCCATGCCACCGCCAATCGTCACCAATAAGTTAGGAAGTTTGACCTTGGCAAACTCAGGATGGTGGTTTAACGCATTGAATAGGGTGTTGACCCCTGGAAAAATATGGATCTCAGGGTGTTGCGCGAGTAGCTTAATGAAACCCGCGATGTCTTTCGGGTTGGGTACGAGAATATTTGTGCCACCTTCTCGTAGCCCGACCATGGCGCACGAGGTGAGCGCGAAGATATGATAGAGCGGTAGTGCGCACAGAAAAACGAGCTGCTCAATTGGGCGACGAAGCAGAGCGGGTTTCAACCACGCGTTGACCTGTTCAATGTTTGCCAGAATATTTCGGTGCAGCAGCACGGCACCTTTTGACACCCCTGTGGTCCCGCCGGTGTACTGCAAGAAGGCAACGCTGTCATGGCTCAGTGTGACGGCTTGCGCTTGCTGCAATCTGCCAGTCGCAAGGGCTTGGGTAAAGGTGACGTGCCCAGGAAGACTCCACTGAGGTACGAGTTTCTTGACATGACGCACCACAAAATCGACGATTTTTCCTTTGAGCCCGATGTGTTCGCCCAAACTCGTGACCACGACATGCTTGACTCGCGTTTTGCCCTGTAGGCTTTGAAAAATATGCGCAAAGTTTTCTAACACGATCAGCACGCTGGCACCACTGTCGTTCAGTTGATGTTCAAGTTCGCGGGCTGTGTAAAGAGGGTTGGTGTTAACAACCACGCAGCCGGCTCGCAGAGCGCCGATCATGGCAATTGGAAACTGCAAAACGTTTGGCAGCATGATGGCGACTCTTGCGCCGGGCTCGAGCCCAAGTGTTTGCAGGTAATTCGCAAAGCTGCGAGATTGCAGGTCAAGTTGGGCGAAGGTCAACGCCTTGCCCATGTAAAGGTACGCGTTGCGTTGGGCAAAGCGTCGAAACGAATCTTCAAATAGGGCGACAAGCGAGGCGTACGCAGAAATATCAATATTTTCTGGTACGCCCTCTGGATAGTGTTTGAGCCAAGGCTTGTTGCTCTGTGTCGATTCGGTCATGCGTGTCCTTTAGCCTTGGCGGGCCCTAAAAAAGTATGTGGCAGTCGCAATATAGTCTTGGTCGCTCGGTAAGCACCATTGGCGTTTTAACTAGTTGACGAAATTCAAATATCATAAAAAATACGAACGATCGTGCTATTATTACTCGAAATCTCGAAATCTCGAAATCTCGAAATCTCAAAATCTCAAAATCTCAAAATCTCAAAATCTCGAAATCTCGAAATGCTACTTTTGATTGACTTCACGGGTGATCGTTTTGACTCAGGCCTCTATGACTGATCTTGCAAGTGTGACCGCGGCGCAGTCCGTCGTACCGGCGCGGTCAAAGGGTGCGCTGACCAAAGCAGTGATTGTCGATCAAGCCTTAAAAATTGCAAGCCATCAAGGTCTCGAGGGCTTAACGGTCGGCCTCTTGGCGGAAGCACTCGCCATGAGTAAAAGTGGTGTGTTCGCCCATTTTGGTTCGCGTGAAGAACTCCAGCTCGCGGTGGTACGAGAGTATTACCGTCGTTTTGAGGCTCAGGTCTTTCAACCTGCGCTTCAAGAGCCCAAAGGGCTTGCACGCTTGCAAAAGATGATCAATCTTTGGATGCAAACGAGCATCCAAGAACTTAGCGCTGGCTGCATCTTTATTTCGGGCGCCGTTGAGTTTGATGACCGGCCGGGCCCCGTGCGTGATGAACTGGTGCGCAGTGTGCAAACCTGGCGCGCTGCGCTCAGGCGTGCGATCGAGCAAGCCGTTGAAGTCGGTGATCTTAAAAAAGACTGTACGCCCGAGGCCATGCTGTTTCAAATTTACAGCTATGTACAAGGGCTGCACCACGACGCACGGTTTTTACAAATTTCTCGAAGCGTTGATATTGCAACGCAATCGATCCAACAGACCATAGATCAAAACAGGAGTCTTCGTGCCTAGTTACACCGCACCACTACGAGATATGCAGTTTGTCATGCACGAGGTTTTGGGCGTCACAGACGTCTTTAAGTCTTTACCCGTACACAAAGAGATTGACCAAGATACGATCAGTCAAATCCTTGAGCAGGCCGCCAAGTTCGCAAAAGAAGTGGTGCAACCTCTCAACCAAAACGGCGACAAGCAAGGCTGCACACGTCACCCAGACGGAACCGTGACCACGCCTGATGGGTTTAAGCAAGCTTACGAGCAGTATGTTCAGGCTGGATGGCCCTCGTTGGCATGCAGCCCCGAGCACGGCGGTCAGGGGTTGCCGGTGCTCTTAAATACTGCGCTCTACGAAATGCTGAATTCGGCGAATCAGGCGTGGACCATGTACCCCGGGCTCTCTCATGGCGCCTACGAGTGTTTGCAAGCCCATGGCACAGCAGAACAAAAAGCGTTGTACCTAGAAAAACTAGTCTCAGGCGAGTGGCTTGGCACCATGTGCCTGACTGAGCCGCAATGCGGTACCGATCTAGGCATACTCAAAACTAAAGCCGAGCCGCAAGCCGACGGTAGCTATGCCATCACCGGCACCAAAATATTTATTTCAAGTGGCGAGCATGACTTAGGCAAAAACATTATCCATCTTGTGTTGGCGCGCTTGCCCGATGCGCCTGCTGGCACAAAAGGAATTTCGCTCTTTGTGGTGCCAAAGTATTTGCCCAGTGCTGAAGGCGAGATCCATGACAAAAATAAAAACGCACTAAGTTGCGGTTCGCTTGAAGACAAAATGGGCATTCACGGTAACGCCACTTGCGTGATGAACTTTGATGGTGCACGTGGCACCTTGGTGGGTGAGCCACACAGAGGCCTGCGTGCAATGTTCATCATGATGAACGCCGCACGCCTAGGTGTTGGTATGCAAAGCGTTGGCTTAACAGAGGTTGCGTACCAAAACTCAGCTGCGTATGCAAAAGAGCGTTTGCAAATGCGTAGCCTGAAAGGTGCTCAAGCTCCCAATAAAGTGGCAGACCCTATTATTGTGCATCCAGATGTACGCCGAATGCTGTTGACGCAGCGCGCTTATGCCGAGGGCGCACGCGCCTTTGCTTATTGGATTGCCTTGATGATTGATATCGAGCAAAACCATCCCGATTCAGACGAGCGCGCGGCTAACGGCGACTTAGTGACTTTGTTGACTCCAATCGTCAAGGCCTTTATCACCGACAACGCCTTTGAAGCCACCAATGAAGGTTTGCAAGTGTTTGGTGGGCACGGTTATATCGCTGACTGGGGGATGGAACAATTTGTGCGCGACTCGCGTATCAACATGATCTACGAGGGTACCAACACCATTCAGTCACTCGATTTGTTAGGTCGTAAGGTCTTGTCAGATATGGGTGTGAAGCTCAAAAAATTTGGCAAAATGATTGAGGCTTTTATAGAAACTGAAGGCGTACGCAAAGAGATGGCAGAGTTCATCGATCCGCTCGCAGAGTTGGCCAAGCAAGCCGAAAAGTTAACCAAAGAAATCGGTGTCAAGGCGATGTTTAACCATAACGAAGTCGGCGCCGCTGCCGTGCCGTATTTGCGAGTCTTAGGCCATCTTGTTTACGCCTATTTGTTCGCACGTATGGCGAAAGTGGCGCTTGCAAACAAAAAAAGTGGCGATACGTTTTACGAGGCCAAGTTGGCGACAGCACGTTTTTATTTCGCGCGAATGTTGCCCGAGGCAGCCTATCAAGCGCAATTGGCGCGTTCGGGTGAGGCAACTCTGATGAGCCTCGATGCCGCGTTGTTTTAACCAAGTCAATGTCATGAACTAGTGCTTATGATCTATCTAAACGATGGTGCTCAGCCGGTGCATTGCAGTGATGCGCCCTTGAACTTCATAAACTCGTGCAGCAAAAAGGATGTTATCCATGCAAGTGAATCGACCAATACGTAAAGTGGCAGTTTTAGGCGCCGGGGTCATGGGGGCGCAAATAGCCGCCCATTGTGTCAACGTGGGCGTGCCTGTGATTTTGTTTGACTTGGTAGCCCCTTTAACAAAAGAGGGCAAGCCGCAACATAACAATACGATTGCGCTTAAGGCGATCGACAATTTAAAAAAATTAAGCCCTGCGCCTCTGACCGTTTCTGGCAATGCTGACTTGATTCAGGCTGCTAACTACGAAGATGACCTCGCGCGTTTAGCCGAGTGCGATTTGGTGATTGAGGCCATCGCCGAGCGCTTAGACTGGAAGCACGCGCTGTATGAAAAAGTGGCGCCACACCTTGCTGCGCACACGATTTTTGCAACCAATACTTCGGGCTTGTCAATTACCGAGTTGTCGGCGGGCTTCTCGGGGGATTTGAAAAAACGCTTTTGCGGCGTACATTTTTTTAATCCGCCGCGCTACATGCACTTGCTTGAATTAATCCCATTACCGGCGACCGATCCCTTGATTCTGGATCAGCTCGAAACCTTTATGACGTCGACCATGGGTAAGGGGGTCGTACGTGCGAAAGATACGCCTAACTTTGTTGGCAATCGCGTTGGTGTGTTTGCAATTTTGGCAGTCTTTGCCGAGGCTGAAAAATACAAGTTAGGTTTTGATGTGGTCGACGCGCTGACAGGCAGCAAGCTTGGACGCGCCAAGTCGGCGACTTTTCGTACCAGCGATGTGGTCGGGCTCGATACCTTGGCCAATGTGATTCGCACAATGGAAAATGGCCTCAAGCAAGATCCCTTTGCTGCGCTGTTTAAGGTGCCTAACGTTCTTGCGTCCTTAATTTCGTTAGGCCGCTTAGGCCAAAAGACCAAGGCGGGTTTCTTTAAAAAAGAAGGCAAAGCCGTCTTGGTGCTCAATCCAGTTACCAAAGAGTACGAGCCGTCTACCGCAACGATTGCGCCACTGGTTGATCGGATACTCAAAAAACCGGTGGCCGAGCGTTTCGCCTTATTGCGTGAAACCGATGACCCGCAGGCACAGTTTTTATGGGCTATTTTTCGCGATATTTTTCACTACATCGCGGTGCATCTCGAGTCTATTGCGGATTCAGCACGCGAAATTGATTTTGCCATGCGCTGGGGTTACGGCTGGACGCGCGGCCCCTTTGAAGACTGGCAAGAGGCTGGCTGGTCGCAAGTGGCGCAGTGGGTCAAAGACGATATTGAACAAGGTAAGGCCTTGAGTACAGCGCCCTTGCCAGAGTGGGTCTTTGCAGGCCCGGTGGCACAGCGCCAGGCCGTTCATACGCCAGAGGGTTCTTGGTCAGCTCAACAAAAAACCTATTTGCCCCGTTCAAACTTGCCGGTTTATCAAAAACAAGTATTCAGAGCGCCCTTGCTTGGAGACGGTTCGCCCGATCCCCGTCAGGCAGGTCAAACTATTTTTGAAAATACTGACTTACGTGCATGGGTCGATGCCGCACAACCTGAAGTGTTGGTAGTGTCGTTTCGCTCAAAGATGAACACCTTCAGTTCAGATGTTTTGAACGGGATCCAGCAAGCCATTGACTTGGCTGAACAGCAATACGCGGGTGTCGTCATTTGGCAGACGAGTTCGTTACAGTCTGGCGTGCCGGGCGGCCCATTTTCGGCGGGGGCCAATTTAGAGGCAGCCATGCCTTTGGTGATGAAAGGTGGCCCGCAAGGGGTCGAGCCCTTTGTTCAATTGTTTCAAGACACGATGATGCGCGTAAAGTATGCGCACGTGCCCGTGGTTTGCGCGGTCTCTGGGATTGCACTGGGGGGCGGTTGCGAGTTGGTACTGCAAGCGGCAAGACGTGTTACCACGATCGAAAGTTACATTGGGCTAGTAGAAATCGGCGTAGGCTTGTTGCCCGCCGGTGGTGGGCTAAAAGAAGCGGCGATCCGGGCTGCGCGTAGCGTTGAAAAAATCGGGCAAGCTCCTGCCGCAGCAAACTTTTTGAATTTCATCACCGCTTCGTTCGAAAATGCGGCGATGGCAAAAGTCTCTGGCTCGGCGCATGAGGCCTTGAAGATGGATTACCTCAGGCCAGAGGACATCATTGTGGCCAATGTGTACGAGCTGTTGGCGCAAGCTCAGGCGCAGGTCAAGGCCATGCACTACGCGGGCTACCGACCGCCTGTCAAAGCTCCGATCGCCGTGGCAGGTCGGTCGGTGGCCGCAACTGTGATGGGGCAGCTTGTCAATATGCGCGATGGCGGATTTATTTCAGAGCATGATTGTTTCATCGCCAAAAAAATAATCGACATCATCACGGGTGGCGATGTTGAGGCGGGTACGCTGGTGTCTGAAGAGTGGTTGCTCAAGCTTGAGCGCAAAGCGTTTATCGAGCTGATCGCACATCCAAAATCAATCGAGCGCGTGATGGGCCTGCTGCAAGACGGTAAGCCTGTGCGTAATTAGTAAAAAAAGTCATTGACCTAGGTGCCGTCACATTTGCAACAGCAGATGTTCGGCCAAGGTCTGAAATATTCGAAAAAGGATACTGTTTATGAAAGCTCTTCAAGATGCCTATATCGTCGCGGCAACCCGTGCCCCGGTTGGCAAGTCTGGTCGCGGCGCGTTGCGCACCACACTACCTGATGACCTGTTTGCTCAAACGCTTTAACATTTGCTCACGCATGCGCCAAGCTTAGACCCAAGCGCCATTGAAGATGTGATTGTCGGTTGCGCCATGCCTGAGGCGCAGCAAGGCTTA
>JAIPCU010000063.1 GCA_021738045.1 Candidatus Methylopumilus sp.
AGATTCATTGTTTTAATACAGCCTCAACATTTTCTGCACGGTCTCTTTCACTTTCTTCTTCAGTGCTGCTGGCGCAAGCACTTCAACGTCAGGGCCTTGGCGCAAGATGTCTTGAATCAACTCCCAGTCTTCGCCATAGGGCACTTCTAATGTGTAGCTACCATCCGGGTGTACTTCGCCAACTTGCTCGGGATGCCAGACTTCGCGTGCCACCCACTGCGCTCTGAAGGGGGTGAACTTTAGTTTGGCGACTTGGCGATTTTTACCTGAAAAAATTCCGTAGCTGGTTTCGAACATCTCGCGCAGTTCTGCCTCTGGCACATTCTTGGCCGCTTTATCGACGAGTTGAACGCCACTCAACGCATCTAAGGCAAAGCTGCGTAAGCCTTCACGCAAGTGACAATAGGCGTCCATGTACCAATTGTCGCGGTAATAGACCAAACGCTGGGGCGACACTTGCCGCTCGGTCGTCTGCCCCGTTTGCCGTGCAAAGTGTTTGATATCAAGCCGTTTGCGTTGCACCAAGGCGTGGGCAATCATTTGAAAATAGTCGCCAGATACTTGACGCTGTGCCATCGGCAAGATGCGAATGCGGTTCATCGCTTCTTTTGAGCTGCCGATACCCTCGTCTAATAGGCCCTCAAGGCGGGCCTTAAACGGTGCCACATGCGGCAGCAACAGGCCACCGGGCTCGAGCTTTGAGATCAACTCGATCATCGTCAGTAGCGAGTGGATTTCTTGCTGGTTAAACCAGACGCCTGGCAACTCAAAGGTTTTACCGTCTGTCGGCTGACGCGTCATGGCATAGCCGCGCAGCGTGGCATCCCAGGCAAAGGGGATATTGAGCCGATCGCGCATGTAGGCTAAATCACGATTTAAGGTGGCGCGCGATACCTCAAGCGCTTCTTGCATCTGCTTCATTGTGACCGAAGGTTTGGCCATGAGCATGGATTGAATCTTATAGAAGCGTTCGGTACGATCCATTTTTTTATCCGCCAATTGTGCAACTCGGTGCAATTGTTGAACCAATAATAGTTAACTTTTTGACAATTATGTTGCACTATCTGCTGGCTCACTAGGTGATACTAAAAATATTCCTTTAACCTATTTTTGTATTCGCTGCCTAAGGGCTAATGAGCCCCTGCTCTAACCAAAGCTAAGGGCAATAAGCTGTGAGAATACGAGGTTAGTATCGCCGAGCAGGTGCCTCACAGCATGAGACACTCAAGAATAGTTTTCGGAGGCCACAGTGACAGCGCTTTGACAAAGCGGCTATTCTTAAACAGACCTTTATCACGGTGAATATTCATGGCTACCCTCGTACCTGACCTGTCAAACGCGAAACACAGCCGCGGTAAAGAGCGCGAATTGGATGTTCTCTATCGCCTCGAGTTGTCGCTGCCTAAAGGCTACGAAATCTTTCATAATATTTCGTGGCATTCGCTGCATGAAGATAAAGACAAACATGGTGAGATTGACTTTGTCGTACTCTCACCCCTAGGCAATGTCTTGCTCGTTGAGGTCAAAGCGGGTGAGGTCACGATCGCCAATGGTCAAATGACCAAGCAGTACGAGGACGGACCCAAGGATGTGGGCCGGCAGACATCGGTGCAGTTTGCAGCTGTGGTCGACCGACTGAACAAAGCAGGTTTACGAACACACGTCACAAATTGTCTGGTACTGCCCGACTACGTCATCGGCGACCAACACGTAATCAAGATACCGCCAGAGCGCATTATTGATGCAACGCGCTTTGATCAACTCGGCACACTTGTCAGAGAAATGCTGGCTGATGAACAAGCAGTTTCTGAAGTTGAACGCTTACGCAAATTCTTTTGCAGCGAATTTAATGTCACCCTAGACATGCGCGTACTAGGGGAACAAGTCCGCACAGCTACCGTGCGTTTGGCCGATGGCCTTGCGACTTGGGTGCCTCGTATTACCGCACCCTCGGGCGTGATCAAAATACAAGCCACAGCTGGTTCGGGTAAAACCCAGCTGGCCTTGAAATTACTAGAAGACGCGTCAGAGCAATCGCTGAAAAGTTTATACGTTTGTTTCAATCGCAGCCTGGCTGATCACATTGGTCACATCGCACCGGCCAAGACTAAGGTCGCGAATTTTCATGAATTGTGCGTTGAGTATTATCGGCAGACGGTGGGCGAACCCAACTTCACAGAGCAGGGTATTTATGATCGTCTGGCCAACCACTACTGCGCTGCGATTGAGGCCAACACTAGTTTACAAAATCGCTATCAACTCATCGTGCTGGATGAGGGCCAAGACTTTGAACCCGCTTGGGTCGCCTCGCTAATGCCGCAGTTGACTAACGACGGTAAAGTCTATTTGCTTGGAGATGACGCACAAAGGCTGTATGACCGCGGCGAGTTTGACCTGCCTGAGGCTGTGACGATCACCTGCCAAGATAACTTTCGAACGCCGGGTGAAATCTGCCAAGTCATTAACGCGCTCGGGTTGACCGAGCAAGCGGTCATTTCTCGTTCTTTCTACCGTGGCGAGTTACCTAACTTTTATACCTACTGTAGTGACCGGGAGTTATTGGAGAAGACCGAAATGGCGGTCAAGCACCTACTCAAGCGTGGAATTGCCCTCAAGGATATTGCGATACTTAGTTGGCGCGGCTTAGCCGGTTCGCTCTTGATTAAGACACCGCAACTGGGTGAATTCACTTTACGACGCCCGACTGGCAAGTATTCTGCCGCCGGCGATGCGCTCTGGACTGAGGGCGCGCTACTCACCGATTCTGTCTATCGCTTTAAAGGTCAAAGTGCAGCAGGCATCGTGTTGACTGAAGTTGACTTTGAAACCTTCGACGACAAAGCGCGGCGCCAACTGTTTGTGGGCCTGACACGCGCGCAACTGGCTGTTGAAGTTGTATTGACTGAACAAGCTGCTTGCTGTTTGAACCGCGTCGTTTAATCCTCATCCTGTGTGCCAAGACTTTGACATCAGAAGCATATTTGGATTGTTATGTCGCCTAAAGATCTTTTTTTGGCGTTTTAAAGCAAGACTACTCTTTCCGAATCCCCACTTTTAAACGAAAAACCCCTCACCTGCCTCACGCCTTGAGGCACCCACCCTTCTATTGTCTAGCTGAATCAGCTTATTTTTATTAATACAGTTGATTTGTACAGTTAAAGTGTTATTATTAACACATGAACACTGTCAATCACACCCAAACGTTCTCGCTTGACGAGCTCTGTGCCCTTACCGATCTCACCAAACGCACGGTTCGCTACTACGTCCAAATTGGGCTAGTGAACCGGCCTGAAGGTGAAACGCGGGCAGCAAAGTACTCGCCACAGCATCTTGAACAACTTTTGCTTGTCAAAAAATGGACAGCAGCCGGGGTTTCACTTGACCGTATTCGTGAACTGCTTCAAGGCGGCTCAGCGCCAGTTCCTGAGCGAGGGCGCGTGCCCGGGTCAATCGAAGTCTGCAGCCATTTGCATGTGGCCGACGGCGTTGAGCTTGTGATTGAACCTACCCGCGCAGGGCTTACCCCCGAGCAGTTGCGTCACTTTGTTCGAGCCGTGATGAACGCCTACGAACAAATCAACCAAGACAGCACAACAAAGGCAAACCAATGAGCGAAATTCTCGAACTCTTCGAATCCAATGGCCCACAGGCTACCTTGCGTAACAGCCAGGGCGCACCACTGATCCTAAAAGACGTTGCCATCACAGGCGAGCTGCGTGGCGCCATGTTTGAAGCGCATGTGCGCCAAACCTTTAGCAACCCCACAGATACGCACGCCGAAGTCGTATACAGCTTTCCGCTGCCCTGGGGGGCAACATTGTTAGGTGTTGAAGTACAGCTTGGCCAAGTCAAACTCAACGGCACAGTCGTTGCTAAAGCTCAGGCTGCTGAACAATACGAAGAGACCCTGTCAAAGGGCGACGCCGCCATCATGCTCGAGCGTGGCAACGATGGTAATTATGTTTTGCATTTGGGTAACTTAGCACCTGGTGAGCAATGCGTGATCGATATGCACTATGGCCAGTTATTGCAGTTTGAACAAGGCGGCTTGCGCCTCGCCATCCCAACCGTCATTGCTCCACGTTATGGCGATGCCATTCGTGAGGGTGGCCTTGCGCCCTATCAAGTCCCAGAAACAGACCTCTTGGCCGAATACGGCTTTAACTTGACGCTCAAGCTGCACGGCGATTTGGTCAATGCACGTATTGCCTCGCCGAGTCATCCGATTAGTGTCGCTCGAAACAGCGCCGCTGACGTCGTGACCATAGCGTTAACTCAACAAAGTTATTTAGATCGCGACTTCATCCTTGTGCTTGATCAATTAGCACAGTGCTCGGTGGCTACCGTGGCTCCCGACTATGTCGATGAAAAAACCTTTGTGGCTACCGCTAGCTTTAGCCCAAGCATCCCCAACGCGAAAGAAACAAACGCTGCGGTCAAGATTTTGGTTGACTGTTCGGGCTCGATGTCGGGCGGCAGCATCCAAGCTGCGCGACGTGCCTTAATGGCCATTGTTAAAAAATTCACCGCCGGCGATAAATTCTCGCTCTCTAAGTTTGGCTCCTCGGTTGAGCATCGTTCAAAGTCGCTTTGGACAACCTCCGAGCAATCACGCTTAGGTGCAGAAAAATGGATCGGCGAGCTCGAGGCTGACATGGGTGGTACTGACATGCTAGACGCCATCGCAAGCACCTTTGCGCTGGCACACGGTAGCCCGTGCGACGTCTTGCTGATTACCGACGGGCAGATCCACGGCATTGACGCCATGATCAAAAAAGCCAAAGATTCAAAACACCGAGTCTTTTCAGTCGGGATTGGCAGCAGCCCAAGCGAAAACCTTTTGCGCCGCCTTGCCGTTGAAACCAACGGGGCCTGCGATTTTGTTGCCGCGGGCGAGGCCGTTGAACCGGCAATCGTACGTATGTTTAATCGCTTGCGTTCACCTGCAGTCACCAAGGTATCGGTTCAGTGGCCCGAAGGCTTTACGCCTAAGCTTTTGACCAAAGTCGATAGCACTGCCTTTGAGGGTGACACCCTGCACGCGTCGGCTTGGTTTAGTACAAAGCCAACTGGTCAGATCACGCTATTGGGTAAATTAGTCGGTCAAAGTACAGTGCAAGAACTTGGCAGTGTCGAAATCAACGAAATACCGGCAACGTCGACGTCCTTGTCGCGCCTAGCAGCCGCTGGGCACATGCAACAGTTTGCGGATACAACGCAGGCGACTAAGCTTGCGCTTGATTACCAACTCGTCACCGAGCACACCAACTTTTTAATGCTGCATGAGCGTAGCGCCGAAGACAAAGCACCTAACATGCCTGAGCTGCATAAGGTCAAGCAGATGCTGCCTGCGGGCTGGGGCGGTGCTGGTATGGATCACCATATTCAATACTCAATACCCATGCTCATGAGCGAATGCGTAAAGTCTGTATCGTATGAACTCTCATCGCCCACCGTCATGCGCGGACGAGGCGCCAGTTCACCTCAAGTGCGATCTCTTGAAATATCCGGGATGGATCATTACGATATCCCAGCATTCTTAAGACGGCAGATTGACCCAGTGCCCACAATCGGCGCTATCGGCGACCGGATCACCATCAAAGCAGATCGCATCTGGTTGAAGTTGAATGACGCCCAAGAAACAATCTTTGCGCTACTCACACCGAACCCTAAGGCCATTGGCGCACGGATCTGGTTTGTCAATCAAAAGCACGAGGTGTTTGACTATATGGACTTCGCCAGCTTAGAAGACGCCGTCAACGCCTTGCAGGTTAACGGCTTCAGCGATTACGTGAAAAAGAAATTTTCGCTGTTAAATCGCGTTCGAACCCGCTACACCTGGAAGTGTGAAGACCACACACGGATCTTTACAAACTCACCTGCGTGGGTAAAACCATAGCTATAAAAATTTAGCCTTTATTTACGAAATTCAGTTGTAATATCTTCAGGCTACCCTTGGGTCAAATCTGGCCCTAGGCCTAGTCAAAGCGTAAGACAACTGAACGCAGGGGCACGATGGGCTACAAGGTTTCTCTCGGTCTGCACACATATCAATTCTCAGACCTCAAAACGGTGATGGCCAAGGCGAGCCCGCTGCGCTCAGGCGATTGTCTGTCTGGCGTGGCGGCCCTGTCTAATGAAGAACGGGTCGCTGCTGCCCTCGTACTGGCTGATCTACCGTTAAAACGGTTTCTTGAAGAACAACTCATTGCCTACGAAGACGACGAAGTCACGCGGGTGATTCTGGATGACCATCAAGCCGAAGCGTTTGCACCACTCTCAAGCTTTACCGTGGGTGATTTTCGTAACTGGCTGTTGTCTGACGCCGTCGGTGCCAATGAGCTCAACGCGGTCGCACCAGGGTTAACGCCCGAAATGGTTGCCGCCGTTTCAAAAATCATGCGCAATCAAGATCTGATTTTGGTTGCCGCAAAATGCCAGATTGTCACGCGCTTCAGAAACACACTGGGCCTCGCCGGTAGACTATCCGTTAGGCTTCAGCCTAACCACCCTACCGACGACGCCCGTGGCGTTGGTGCTACCATCATTGATGGCTTACTGTATGGCGCCGGTGATGCGGTCATCGGCGTGAACCCGGCCTCAGATAACTTTCGTGAAATCAGCCAGATCTTGTCGTTGTTAGACAAGGTACGTGAAAAGTTTGATATCCCAACTCAGACTTGTGTGCTCACGCACGTCACAACGACCTTGCGAGCAATCGAGGCTGGCTTACCGGTTGATCTGGTATTTCAATCCATCGGTGGCACCGAGGGTGTGAATCGCAGCTTTGGCGTGACGGCTGCATTATTACAAGAAGCGCATGAAGCCGCGCTCTCGTTGCAACGTGGCACCGTCGGCAATAATGTGATGTATTTCGAAACAGGCCAAGGTAGCGCACTTTCGGCCAATGCCTCGCATGGTGTCGATCAACAAACGATCGAAGCCAGGGCTTATGGCTTGGCACGTCGCTTTAAACCACTTCTGTTAAACAGCGTTGTCGGCTTTATTGGCCCCGAATATCTGTTTGATGGCAAACAAATCATTCGGGCCGGGCTTGAAGATCACTTTTGCGGCAAGCTACTCGGCTTACCAATGGGTTGTGATATTTGCTACACCAACCACGCCGAGGCCGATCAAGATGATATGGATACCCTGTTGACCCTACTGGGTGTTGCTGGTATCAACTACATCATGGGCGTGCCCGGTTCAGACGACATCATGTTGGGCTATCAAAGTACTTCGTTTCACGATGCGCTGTATATCAGGCGCGTACTTGGCAAAAAGCCAGCACCAGAATTTGAGACTTGGCTTGAAAAAATGCAGTTGGTCGATGACAAGGGGCGGGTCATCAGCCCCGTTGATTCGCAAGCTTTACTCACCTTCTAAGGGGAAGGCCTTGGCTAAACCCCCGGTAGTCACGCCCGACAAATCTTCACTGCGATCACCCAACAACGCGTTGGTTTCTGAAGCTACGCCTGCTTGGTTAAAGTTAAAAGAGCTGACCGGTGCGCGAATCGCACTGGGTCGCACGGGCGTGAGTTTGCCCACCAAAGATATCCTCGAGTTTCGTATGGCACATGCGCGTGCCCGAGATGCGGTTCACACCGCGCTTGAGGTCGAGCCTTTGTGCAAGACGCTTATCAATCAGGGATTCAAGCCCATCGCGGTTGCAAGTCAAGCTGTCGACAGGCACACGTTTTTGCTGCGCCCTGACCTAGGGCGTAGGCTCTCAATTGCCAGTGCACAAACCTTAACGCGCCTAAGCCACGATACAACGCAACCTTTACCCAGCCTGGCCTTTGTGATTGCTGATGGGCTTTCAGCGCAAGCGATTCAAAGCCATGCTTTGGCATGTCTTGAGGCCTTGCGCTTAGAACTGCCACAGGTGCAAGAGGCGGCGGTCGTACTTGCGACTCAAGCTCGCGTAGCACTTGGGGATGAAATTGGTGAAATCCTAGGTGCCGAGATAGTGGTTGTGTTAATCGGCGAACGCCCCGGCCTTTCAGCCCCTGACAGCATGAGCGCGTACCTCACGTGGCATCCAAAAGTTGGCCGAACCGATGTTGAACGCAATTGCATTTCGAATATACGTCTTGAAGGTTTGACTTATGAAGAGTCGGCGCAGAAGCTTGCTTGGCTGATTAGACAAGCAAAGGCGTTAGGTAAAACCGGAGTTGAGTTGAAAGAGGAATCTGACTCGTAAGGGCATATTTTCAAAAGGACACAATTGGTGACAAATGTGTCCATGCCTGCAGCACTTTTTGAAACATAAATGTGTAGACTGCGAGGCCCCGTATCATTTTTCAAAGAGTCAACCATGGAAGCACGCGTCGCAAGACTTGAAGCCATTATCCCCACACTAGCCACCAAAGAAGATTTGGTAAAACTAGAACTAAAAATTGAAAAAACAATTCGCACTGAAATCACAACAGTGCAAAAAGAAATTGTTGGTATTTATCGAGAAATCGGAAATCTTCACAAAGATATGGGGAACCTTCGTGGCGAGATGGGTGACCTGCGCGGAGAAATGGGCAACCTGCGGGGCGAGATGGGCAACCTGCGGGGCGAGATGGGAAAAATCGAAAAAACCGTCGCAACCTTAGTCATGAAAGCAATGATTGCAATGGTGACGATCTCAACCGCTCTGTCGACTTTTGCTTTTATGTTCGCGGGAAAATGACTTAGGTACTGAGTCCGTCAATCTGAGTCATTTTCTGGTCTTAACTCGCGTATCGAGCCCGATCCACCAACAGCATATGCGGTACTGTTAACGCCGCAAGCGTCACAAAGACAAATTGCAACAGCCTTGAGTCATACGATGACGTTGGTAGATACAGCCAACCGAGCGCGACCAAGGCGCTGACGCCTAACATCGGTAACAGACATATCCATAACAGACGACCGACCGGCAAATTGACATACTGCTGCGTTCGCAGCAAGTGTCTCAAACTATGCATTCCGCAGAAGTAGACTGTGAAGGCGATTAAAGGTTGAGCCACCACTGCCAGCAAACTCACTGACAAAATCTCGAAGCCAACCCGCCAATTTTTGATCGCTTCAACACATATCAAGATCGCCAAGGCCACAACCCAAGGCCAGGCCAACGCGCGCAATGCTACGACAATCGTCTGAGCACTTTCAGCGCCAACAATTAAAGTGAATAATTCAAGCATTTCAGAAAAATGAAAGAGTGTGGGCAACACAATGACCGCACCGCCGTACAACAGTGTGGTGATTTTTGCAGTGGGTGGTGCTAAGTCTCTTGAGAAATGCAAAATCGAAATGATTAAAAAGCCGCTCATAAAGACGAGCGGTGCCTGCCACCAAAGCAAAACGACACAACCAGCCAGGCCCAAATAGATCACCACAAACTGTAACCACGCTCGCCAGCCTTTGACCGCTAGCAGCTTTTGAGCAAAGCATGGGTCAAGCGCACCATGCGGTACACCAAGAAAAAAGATTAACGTCGCGACCGCGAGTAACGAGGCTAACGGGTCGATATTTGGTGCAAGCGCAGAGCCAAGCGTGATGAGTGTTGCCACAACACCAAAAATGAAACCTTGTTGTTGAATACGATTCATCGCGTCGTTGCCACTTGATAGGCGCTTTTTATGAACGGCCCCGATGGTAATGACAAAATCACTGCCAGGTAATCAGACACTCGCCCCTGATCCGACAAAAAGCGAATCAATTTTTCGCTGCTCACCTTTGAAAATAGTCGCATGAAGAGCTCAGGGCCCAATTCGGGATGATGGCGAAGCACATTCAAAAAAATCGCATCCATCTGTCTGATGACGAAAGAGTCTGGTTGATGACCGACAGGTAAACCGGTTTTTTGAAGAGACTGCTTACAGGCAAGAGCCCAGCGCTGAATTCTTTGAAAGGCGTAACCCGTCGCGGGTCGGGCAGCACCAGCGGTCAAGCCAACCCGAACATAGCTTGAGTGCTGCTCTGCAAGCTTAACCGCACCCTTAGGCTTAACCGTGCCCTTAGGCTTGCCCACACCCATCGGGATCAACCCATATTCGTTACGCAGGCGTTGATAAGGCCTACCGCCCGCAAACTTTTCGACCTGAGCGTCAAGATAGCTGACGAGCTCAGCTTGGTCATAAATCTTGGAAGCGAAAACGGTAAATTCGACGAGTGCTCTTGTTGTTGAAAGTGGCAGCACATAATTAAAACCAACAAACGCTTCAGTCGCTGGATAAAAATCCATCAATTGCGCTGAAGTCGGATCAAAGCGAGGCTCATGAAACTCAAGCTCGCAACCCAAAAAAGATTGCCAAAGGGTGGTATCAGACAGCTGCTGCGTGGGCAGTGGGCGAGTATCAACGATGGCGTTGGCTGAAAAAGAACCATCAGTGGTGAGAAGATGCCACATGCCCTGAATAAGACTCGGCTCTGCCGTCAGTGAAATACCCGTTTTTAAATCCAGCGCAGTGTGACTGGTAATCGCCTCAAGCGCCTTCGTATAAAAATCTGCTCCAGTCAACAATCGGTAAGGAGTTGTAGAGCAATCGACCAGCGCGCGACTGGCCGCGTTGTTGACGCTAAAGCGCTGCCAACTGTGCCTAGCAAGTGTTGCAAATGGCGTTTGCTCATCGCCCCAAAAGCACCAGGTTCGATCGTTTTCGTAGGCAATTCGCGGCTCGAGCAATAGTGTTCTGGGCGCTTGCGCGTGCAACGAAGCGAGTTGCATTCCCAAACTTAGTCCGGCGCAGCCGGCTCCGATAATGATCAGATCAAATTCAGTTTGCATGACCCTGCACGGACAAGAGCGACTTTGAGTCTCTTGGGGCTAAAGGCTCGTGCAGCTTGGCGTCATGCCGGCTTGGGTAACGCCAAAATTTAAGCGTCAACGGTGCGGTGAGCAGGACTTCGAGCGTAATCATAAATTTCTTCGCTTTAGACACCACGATACGTTGATGCCAGTATTCGCATTGTTGTCGCCTGAGTTTTTGACCGATCTCACGATAAATGCGAGCCGCTACCAAGATCGCCAACCTAGCTCTGAACGGTAAGTAGGATAACCCTTTTTCGCCACTCTGGTAATAATCATCCGCCACGTCTAATAAGGTCGCCACGGCTTGCTTAACCAACTGTCTATGCTCTTCGCTGGGGGCAATGAGCTCACTAGGTGCTAAGCCATTGACTAACGCTGAAGGGATGTAACGCCGGTCGACCAGCGCATCCGTCTGCACATCTCTGCAAATATTAGTCAACTGCATGGCCATACCCAGATCGATGGCGAAGGGTTCGGCCTCTGGATGATCAGTGTTGAGCACTTTGCACATCATTAAACCGACGGTCCCTGCCACTTGATAGCAATATTGCATTAAGTGAGCATCGTCTGCCATCCTGACAAGCTCAGTGTCAGACCAGACCCCTGCAATCAAATCAAGCACGACTCTCTTATCGATCTGACACTCATTGATTAACGTGATGCCATCCTGCACCACAGCATCTGCAGTCAAGCCTGAGTGAATCGACTCGCGAAGCGCTGCGATATTCTTCTTTGAGCGAACGGCTGATTGATCTTCATCAGCCAAGTCGTCAACGTAGCGACAAAACCGATAGAGCCGAGTTGCACGACTTGCATGCCTTGGGCCGAGCAGCTGGCGAGCCCAGTAAAAACTCTTGCCCTTTGCCGCAAGAACACGGTCTGCGTCAACGAAAGAATCGTTAGCCTGCGTCACGCGGGTGTCACCCTGGGGATTAAAGCATCAACCACTTTGGCTGACGAAATCACGCCTGGTAAACCGGCACCTGGATGGGTGCCTGCACCAACCAGGTAGAGATTCTTTAAACTTTCAGCGCGGTTATGGAAACGAAACCAAGCAGATTGCGTAAAGATTGGCGAGATTGAAAAGCCTGCGCCGTGCTCGCTTAGATAATCATGCTCGAAGTCTTTTGGCGTCATGAAAAAATCTTCAGTGATGACGGATGACAGCTCGGGCAATATTGTTTTTTCTAGGGCAAGCACAATACGATCACGTAAGGCGGGCCCTTCAACGGACCAGTCTTGCCCACCTTGCAAGTTGGGTACAGGGCAAAGCACATAGAAACTATCACACCCGTCTGGGGCAAAGCTTTTGTCGGTCGCCGTCGGACGATGCAAATACAGTGAAAAATCCTCAGACAGGATCTTGCGATTAAAAATGTCTGCCAACAACTCTTGATAGCGCTCACCCATCCAAATCGTATGGTGGGCAATATCTGGATAGGTACGAGTCGTACCAAAATACAAGACGAAGAGCCCCATCGAGTACTGAGATTTTTTTAATTTTAAGCGCGTCAAAAAAGATTGCTTTTTTGGCTCGAGCATATGCTGATACAAATATGCTGGGTCAGCGTTGGACACAACCACGTCAGCCTCAATGGTTTGGCCTCCTTCAAGTACGACACCTTTTACGGTGTGGGCCTCGACGAGCAAGCGTTCAACCGTTTGATTCAGCTGAATCTTAATCCCTTGGCGCAGCATCAGTTTTTCTAGGGCTGACACAATTGCTTGCGTACCACCCATCGCAAACTGCACGCCATAGGCGCGTTCAAGATAATGGATCAAACAGTAAATGCTGGTGGTATCAAAGGGATTACCACCCACCAACAACGGCTGTATTGAGAAAGCTTGTCGAAGCTTGTCGTTTTTAAGATAGTGAGACACCAATTGCCAAACCGTTTTATAGCTCTGCAGTCCGATCAGTCTTGGTATCTGCTTCACCATAAACAGAAAACTATCGAAGGGTGTGGCCGACAACTCGGTGAATCCAACCTTAAAGATTCGCTTCGAGTGGTCAAGTAACTGAAGATACCTTTCACAGTCAGCAGGTTCGATGCGCCGGATTTCAGCAAGCGTTTCTTCGAGGGTGCCGCCGTAATCAAAATGATCACCGTCTGCAAAATAGAAGCGGTACCAAGGCGTAAGCGGCACAAGAGAAACGTGATCGGCGAAAGTTTCACCAAATAGGGCAAACAGCTCTTCAAACAAAAATGAAGCTGTGATTACGGTGGGCCCAGCGTCATGCCGAAACCCATTACGTTCAAAGGCTTGAGCACGCCCACCGAGCTGTGGGCAACGATCAATCAAGGTAACGTCGTAGCCCTTGGCTTTGAAGCGCAAAGCGCTAGCGATGCCTCCAAATCCGCCGCCGATAATCAAAGCATGCATAGATTGAGCTCGTTAATAAGACAACTGATTCAACAGCCCACGAATATTTTTCGAGCATTCACTCAACATTGCGCCAGACTGAACCGGCAATTGTGTCAGAGCCGCTTCGGCCCTGAGCAGGTATTCGGTCGCTAGATCTTTAGCCAAACGTTTTGAATCGAAGGCGGTATCGAGGCCTGCGTCCATCAACTCGAACACTGACACAATGTTCAACGCATCGCGGTCTTTGCCAGACCCGTTTGTTTGACGCTGATCCACATCGATATCGAGCAGATCATCATAGATTTGAAAGCCAACAGCAAAGTCCTTGCAGGCTTGCTCGGTGCAAAGGATGGCGCTGTGCTGACCACTGAGCAAAAATACAAGCTCTAAGGGCAGACTCAATAAAGCGCCAGATTTTGCTCTGACAATGGCCAGATAGGTCTCTAGCTGCATCTGCTCAGGGGTAATCGATAAGTCAGCGCACTGGCCGAAAATCGCTTCGCTCGAGCGGTGGTGCATCGCCTGGTACATTTTTGCTAAGGCACCCGCTTTGCTGACGTTTGCCAGCGCGGCATAAGACGCGGATAAAAAAAGATCGCCACAACAAATGGCGATATCACTACCAAACTTACTCCAAACTGCTTGGTGCCCGCGGCGAAACTCATCCCGGTCTTGAAGGTCATCATGTATTAAGGACGCGTTATGCAAAAGCTCAACGACTGTCGCAACGATGATGCAGTCGTCTTCTTTCAGGCCTACCGCTTTGCCAGCGCTGAGAGCCAACCGCGCACGCAGGCGCTGCCCTCCTGACTGCAAATGATGCGATACAGCCTCTTGGATTCTTGTCGAGTTTGAAACGGGTGTTTGCGGTGCGCTTTGCAACGAGGCGCGCATGCATATTTCGACTTGTTTTAGCAAAACCGTTGGTTCGCTAACCAAATAACGTGGGTCTACCTGATTTGCTGAAAGAGCCGTACCCATCCCCATTTGAGCTCCATCACACTTTTCATATATTTTTCTAAAAAATCCCCGGCCGTAGCCGGGAATTTTCTTCAAACAACCGCAACAATCTTAATGCTTTGAAGCTTCTGATTCAGTGACTGCAACTTTCCAGATGATCAGACCGAAGGCAATCTTGTTCAACACATCAGCCAGGTTATAGATGATGTTCAGAGCTGCTGCGCTGTTGGCTGGGCTGCTGCCAGTCAAGTAACCGAAGAAATAACCGATTGGGTAAATTGCCCAACCAATGGTCACGATCCAACGCATTAAGCTAAATGCCGATTGCACTGATGGTGGAGCACTTGCTGCATTAATCTTGCTGGCTTCGCCGGCGAAGATTTCATACAGAATGTAGAACCAACCGATCATGCCAACGATGAACGCTGGCCAAACAGGTGCATAACCAGCTTCGCCAACATAACCGCCAACTAACATGACCAGAGTACCGATCATCAAACGCCAGAACACACCGCCTGGTACTTTGGCGATCGCGGCCAAAATCAGATAGAACTCGATCATTAACAGCGGCACTGTGATCAGCCAATCAATGTAACGAAAGACTGTTGGTGTTGAGCCTGTTGCAACCCAAACGTCGCGCATGTAAAAGTAATGCACAGCGGCGATTAAAGTTACCAAGCCCGACACGGTCAGTGAGGTTTTCCATTTAGCAGAGACACGGTCTCTTTCTAAAAAGAAAAACGCAGTTGACGCGATCAATGCCATCGAGATGAGCCAAAATGAAATACCAACAAAGTCATCTTGCTTGAGCACTGATGAAGAGGCCCAAGCCGGGGTGCTCGACAACACTAACAACATACTACCACCGAGGGCGGCTTTCCCCCGAGACCAGATTGAATTTAATTTCATGATGTCCCTTTCGATTAAATTTCTTCATAGCGAAAAATATCGCAGGCTCTAAAGTACACCGAGTGCAGCAGGCTTAACAACCCATTTTCCGCAATGACCCTGCTATGTGTATCAGTGATGCAACAACGAATTCACTAACTTAAAGTTAGTTTTACGTGCGCTGGTAATCACTCAAAAAAAAAACACTAAACAATTGCCCAGAATAAAAAAAATCGTATACGATTTGTACAATAAAAACTAAATAAAATTTACATAAAAAACTAAGCAAAAATTACTTAAAAACTAAACAAAATTTACATAGAACCGCCGCGATCCAGACACGGCCTCAGCGCAGGCTTCGATGCACACTCTTAAAAACAAAGCACCACTTCTATGACAAACACACAAAACACCAACGCATTACCACTTGCCGGGCTGAAGGTTCTTGACTTAACACGCGCTTTAGCAGGCCCCTTTAGCGCGATGATTTTGGCTGACCTAG
>JAIPCU010000064.1 GCA_021738045.1 Candidatus Methylopumilus sp.
CAGCGACTGGCAATCCAGCCACTCAACGGCCTTGAATGACAAGATTCAATGACCTTGGTTGAACTCAACGCGGTGACTTGAACGCATCTTCAAGCCGCATCTCTTGGCTAAACCGCCTTGCGCTTTCTTGATACCCTGCGACGGTCAGGTGTATCAAGTCACGCGCCATCAGAGTTGGCTGGTGTTTGAGCCAGGCGTACGCGCCGCCGGGGCCACCCATCGCGCGTTGCCAATCCCAAAACCCACAGCCGTGTTTTGAGCTAACAGTTTGTTGAATACGGCTGATTTGTTCGTGAATGCGTGAATAAGCCAGTAGCTCTTTTACGATCATCGGTGCTGTGCTCGTGCCTTGTGCCTGATTTGTTTGAGTGCTTGCGCGCGGCTGGGATTGGCTAGAGCGAGCAATCAGGGTGCCGCGATCTGTGGGGCCTAGCAACACGCAGACAGCATTTGGGTAGATGCGCCGTAAATTTTGTAGACTGGCAGTCAGGTCGTTTTCATAGCGAATGGGATCGAAAGGTTTTTGATTACCTTCGTTTGTACCGTATTGAAGTAACACCACGTCATAGGGTGTTTGATTGCCGAGCGCCTTAAAGTACTCTGGATCGATGAGCTTCCAGCTGCGCATCGTCGCCCCAGGGATTGCGAGGGTGTCAAAATACAACCGCGCAGCCTCGGCGTAGGCTGGGACAAAACCCTCAAGGCTGACCGACCCTGTCACCAGTCGTAACTTAAGCGTCGAGAATAAGCCCCCTTGGGCTTGAATTTGTATCGCGCCTCGCTCATTGAGTTTCAGATCAACCAGTTGCTCGGGTAACTGATCAATCGTGATGCCTAGTGTGGTGGGCATCGCACTGGCTGCATACAGAATATCGACCCCGCGCAGATTTGGTTGTTGCCCTTGTGTCCGAAAGTCAATCCATTGATAGCTGTTGTTAATTGTTGAATTTAGGCGTGTCATGCCACGTGAAAACTTTACGCCCTCTTGGCTACCAACGTATGCGAGGTCGTACTTCCAGCCTTGCCCCTGGCACTGCTTGCGCAGGGGTAAGCGTACGCCACCACGCGCGAGCGTGGGCGGGATAAAAAGCGGCAGAACCTTATCTTTTGACACGTTCACCGACTTGATGAGTTCTTCGGCGAAAAAATTCGCAGCCGCGTGACTGTCGCCCCACAGACCAATGTTGAGTGGTCGTGTTTTAGGCAGTTTAGAAAAAAGATTGAGAGCATTCTGGGTCTGCGCAGCCGATGGAGGTAAGGTCTTGATCAACTCACGCAACAGAGCGTCATCAGGGATTTCGTAAAGCTCTTCAAGTGGGGGAGGTGTTGTTTTGGGTCGCGCGGGCGGTTGACTGATCGGGCATTGCAGATCCGGAGCGAGTGAACCCGCTTGAATCGTGAGGGTTTGTGCGAAGAGGTTGTAGCTGCTGCCCATTAACAGCAGGCTGAGACACGCGATGATGAACGAAGTGCGTAGCGTTGCGTGACTAGGTGAGTACGCTCTCATGGCTTGGCTTGTTTTTTGATTAACTCATATAGACGGTGACTAATTAAGCGCAAGCCGGCTTGGGTGAAATGAATGCCGTCGTCTGCTCGAAGCATGACCTGACCTTTGCCAGGTTCGTTGACAAATTTTTTAAAAGGTTCATCTAAGCCACCTAGCAAATCTTCTGTTGAAAGATAATCAAAATTAAAGTGACTAGCCTGCTCTCTGAAAATTTTATTTTGTACGATGGCTCCGCGTTTCACGCGATCTTCTTTCATGTTTGGCAAGCCAATCCAAATCACGTGCACTTGGCGGTCTTGCGCAAACTGCATGACTTCAATCACCCGGTCACGGTATTTGTCTTCCCACTCGGGTGTACCAAAGGCAAAACGCTTTGCGCCTTCATAAATATCCCAAGGGTCGTTAGGCCCTAAAAATATGGCAATCAACTCGAAACCACGACTGAGTGTCTCGTCTTTGATTTTTGTGGGCCAGTCGAAATAGCGACGTACAGTCAGGCCAGTGCTTTGGGCGCTCAGGTCAACAAAGACACCCTTTGGATTTTCTTTACGTAACTGATTGATCACCAGTGGCGCAACGCCTTGCATCATCGAATCACCGGCAAACAGTATCTTAGGAAATGTGACGGGGGGCGCTGCTGTCACGGCAGTGGTTGGGGCAGGAGCAACGACCCGAGCGGGAGTCGCAGTCGTAACAGGTGCAGGAGCCACAACAGGTGCAGGAGCTACAACAGGTGCAGGAGCTACAACAGGTGCAGGAGTCACAACAGGAGCAGGAGCCACAACAGGAGCAGGAGCCACAACAGGTGCAGGGATCGCAACAGGCGCAGGAGCCACAACAGGTGCAGGGATCGCAACAGGCGCAGGAGCCACAACAGGTGCAGGGAGCGCAACAGGCGCAGGAGTCACAACAGGTGCAGGGAGCGCAACAGGCGCAGGAGTCACAACGGGTGCAGGGATCACAACAGGTGCAGGGATCGCAACAGGCGCAGGGAGCGCAACAGGTGAAGGGAGCGCAACAGGCGCAGGAGCCACAACCGGAGCAGAAGCCACAACCGGAGCAGAAGCCACAACAGGAGCAGGCGTCTCTGGTGCTGCATGAGACGCGGCGTTCGTGGCCTCGTTTGTTTGATTTGTGCGTGTGGTGTTGCTCACTGCCGCGGTTAATTTCGGCACAACAGGTGCGTCGTTGCGCTGGGCGGGCGTTAAAAACAGTACCAGTTTGGCCGAAGTGAACTGCTGCGCCTTGGCGATCAGGTCTTGCGTTTGACGCGATACAGCGAAGGCGCGTTCTGGTACCGTTGCGCTCAGATTGATGTGATAGCGCGAGCTAAGATAACGATCGAACGAATCAAGCCACAGCACAGTGTTGAGTAACACCACTGCGAGTAAAAAAAGGTAAAGCGGGCGCTGGGCTTTGCTCATGTCAAAATCGATAATAAATAAAACTAGGTACGCCGCTCGGGCCCCATAAAATCGCCGTAAAGGCAAGACCACTCACTAAACAGGTCAGTGCAATCCACCCGAGCTCGGTGAGCCGCTGCACACAGGCTTGTTCAAGGCGTTGAGCCCGCGCGCTTAACAAAAAGAAAATAATCACGAAGGCTGCGAGCAAACCGTGTTGAAATTCAGCTTCGCCTAAGCCATTGGTTAGTGAGGCGAGTAATTGCAAGGCGGCTTCATTATTTTCAGCCCTAAAGAATACCCATGCGAGCGCAATGTAAGACAGAGTGAAGAATCGTGCGAGTGCGACCGGCATCGCTTGATCTTTGCCAAGCATCTTGTCGTATAGATTGACGAACACCACGCCTAGTCCGTGTAAAGCACCCCAGACAATAAAGGTAGAGTTGGCGCCATGCCAGAGTCCACTGATCACCATCGCCAAAAGTATATTGATCTGCGTCTGTAAAAAGCCGTTTCGGTTACCCCCTAACGGAATGTAGACATAATCACGAATAAAGCTTGAGAGCGAAATGTGCCAGTGCCGCCAAAATTCTTGTAGGTTGATCGCTAAATAGGGTTGCTTGAAATTGATAGGAAGGCTGAATCCCAGCATTAAAGCGAGCCCAGTGACAATCAAGGTATAGCCGGCGAAGTCTAAAAAAATCTGCAACGAATAGCCTACGATGGCTGCCAACCCTGTCACAAATGTTTGTGAGCCGGGATACTTAAAGGCCTCATCGACAAACGTCGCGGCTAGCCACGACGCAAAGACCATTTTTTGAAAGAGCCCCAGCAAGATGTAGTAAATCGCCTTTTGCGTCTGGCGAGGCAACCCGACCTCGGGCCCATCAAGTTGCGCAAAAAAATCACGCGCACGCATGATCGGCCCCGCAAACAAGGTCGGCCAAAAAGATAAGAATAAAAGCAGATGAACAAAAGAGGGGCGAGGCGGTTTACTCTCGTACTGCCAGACTAGGTATGTGACTGCCTGAAAGGTGAAAAATGAAATCCCAGCAGGTGCCACGATATCAATAATAGGCAGCAACGCCTGCATGCCCACGTTGGGCATGAGTGTCGACAGCAGTTGACGGACAAACTCGTAATACTTGCTCGCGAGTAGCAAAACCAGACTCACCAGCACACTGATCGCACACCAGAGTTTGCGACGAGGATGAGTCTTGCAAGACTGTACCCATTGACCTGCCAGCCAAATGTAGGCGCTAAACACCAGCAAGATCCCGGCGAATTGCACCGACCAGGTTGCGTAAAGTGCGTAACCTGAAAGCGTTAAAAACCCCAATTGGATTGAACGGTGACGGTTAAGTGACCAATATACGGGGAAGAAAATCAGGGCAACGAGCGCAAACTCGGGCGAAACGAAGCTCATGGCACCAGTGCTGCGTTGAACTTAAAGCGAGGGTAAGCAAGCATGCTGGTACGAGAAATCATTGCAAAAAAGGGTGAGAGCCTTGATACGTAAGGCACGATGGGTAAATTTTAACTTACTATCAACAGGTTCAATTTCATGACTTAGTTCTTCGATATGACTGCTTTCACCGACCAACCCTATCGGGCAGTACGCAGGCGACTGATTGCCGCGCTCGGGGCCTCAAGCCTGATACCTACGGTAAACGCCGCGGTAACCGACCCCAAAACCTCACGTCAGGCCGAGCCCAACAGCGCGGTGATCGTAGATCCAAAAACAAAACGTAAGATTAAACTTAAGATTCGTTTGCCGGCCCAAGCAAAGCCGACAGCCTTGATTTTGTATTCTCCAGGACTCGGTAGTGGGGTCTCGAACGGGGCCGACTGGTGCGACGCATGGCGTCAAGCGGGCTATCTTGTGGTGACGCTTGCGCACCCTGTGACCGATGACAGCATCTGGAACACCAGCAAGAGCAGGTCTTTGAAAATGACGATCGCCGAGGCCATTGCCTCGCCGCAGTACGCCCTACGCGTGAACGACTGCAGCTTTGCCCTGGATTATTTACTCGGTTTACCCTCGTTAAAGCCTTACCTTGAGAAGCCTGACGACGACAAGGGCGGCCCTCAGAGGCCTCGCATTGGCATTGCTGGCCATTCTTATGGCGCCCTGACGGTGCAATCCATTACCGGCCAAGGGCAGGGGGGCAAGGGCTTGCTTGACCGCCGGATTGAGGCTGCCATCGCTCTCTCACCGAGCGCCATGTCGCAAGAGCGCGCGGCTGCGATGAGTCAGGTCAACATTCCCTTCTTTTGTGTGACGGGTGATCTTGATGCTCACGTCACGTTTAAGGACGGACAAGATTCTGTGCGTTTAGGGGTACCTTTAAGTCAGCGCCAATGGGTATATAGCCATCTGCCAAAGGGCAGGCGGCAAGAGTTGTTGGTCGCGCAGGCCGACCATATGACCTTTGCTGGCGAACCTATTGATTCGCAACACTTCAGCCGTGATGTGCCGCTACCCGAACAAAATAATCCGAAAACGTGGGCGCGTATCAGTGCGATGACAACACAGTTTTGGGATTTTTATCTGAAAGCGGAGGTGACGGCTTCGGCCGAGCAGCGCAAGGCCTATATCGAACGCATGCGGGCTCTCGCGGGGCCTCAAGATCAGTTAAAGTTCGATTAAGCGTCAAACAAAATCTTTGTTAGCCCCGCCGCTCTGAAGGGTGGGGTTTGAGCAGCGTAGCGATTCAGTCATTTGGCGATTCAATATCTATTAATTCAAAATTCAAATAAGAGACTAGACATGAAAATTATTGTGCTTCCCGGCGATGGAATTGGTGCTGAAACCGTAGCGGTTGCCGTTGACGCGTTAGAGCATGTCTCTAAGCAATTTAAATTAGGCCTAAAGCTAGAGCACGATATTGCCGGACACGCTAGCCTAAAGAAATATGGAACAACCATTCACGATGGGTTGATGGATTCAGTCAAACAGGCCGATGGCTTGATTTTGGGGCCAATGGCGACCTACGATTTCAAAGACGAATCAAAAGGCGAGATCAATCCGTCAAAATTCTTCAGAAAAGGGTTGGATCTGTTTGCAAATATTCGCCCTGCTAAAACCTATGCGGGCAGTGGCACCACGTATAAGCCGCTCGACTTGGTGGTGGTGCGCGAAAACACCGAAGGTTTTTACGCCGATCGCAATGTCGAATCGGGTGGTAGCGAAATGTTGATTACGCCTGACGTCGTCGTGTCGCTGCGTCGAATTACCCGTCAGTGTTGTGAGCGTATTGCTCGCTCGGCCTTTGAGTTAGCGATGACTCGAAAAAAACATGTGACGATTGTGCACAAGGCAAATGTCTTGCGCATCGGGGATGGGATGTTTATTGATGCCTGCCTCGCGGTGGCTAAAGAGTTTCCGGACGTAAAGGTTGACGATGTGATTGTCGATGCCATGATGGCGCATGTGGTGCGCGCGCCCGAGCGCTACGATGTGATTGTCACGACTAATATGTTTGGTGATATTTTGTCTGACTTGACAGCTGAGTTAGCGGGTAGTTTGGGAATGGCAGCCTCGATCAATGCGGGGACGCATTACGCGATGGCGCAGGCGGCGCATGGCTCGGCGCCCGACATCGCTGGGCAGAATATTGCCAACCCATTTTCGCAAGTGTGCTCTGCTGCCATGCTGTTGACTTGGTATGGGCAGCGCAAAGGCCGACCTGAGTTTGTTCAAGCCAGCGAGGCGCTTGAGCAGGCAGTCACGCAAGCGATTGCGGCAAAAGAGTCAACGCGTGATATGGGCGGCAAGCTTGGTACAAAAGAAGCCGGGCAAGCGTTGTTGAAACGGCTTGCGGCCTGATCGCTGCTTGCTGCAGCATTACTGGTTAATCACAATGTTGGCGGCTTTGCCAATCGCTTTCGAGGTTGCAAAATCTTTGGCTACGTATTGCGTAAACGCAGCACGGTCAAGGGTCATGATATCAACGCCTAAACTTTTAAAGCGCTCTTTCACGGCTGTTGTGGCGAGCGCTTGTTTAAGCGCTGCTGTGAGCTTGTCGGTCACGGCAGCCGGCATCCCGACTGGGCCAAACAAGCCGGTGAATGTCAAAATATCAACATCTTTCGCACCGAGTTCTTGAAACGTTGGCACGTCGGGCAAGAGCGCTGAGCGCGCATTGCCGCTTTGAGCGATCGCGAAGAGTGTGCCACCTTTAATATGACCGATCGAGGCGATCACTTGGTCAAGAATGCTGTCGATCTGACCACCCACAGCGTCGTTGATCGCTGGCCCACTGCCCTTGTAGGGGATATGGGTGAGCTTGAGTTGCATCTTTAACGCGAGTAATTCTAGGGCAAGGTGTTGGCTTGAGCCGTTGCCGGCCGAACCAATTGAGACTGCAGAATTAGCAGCCTTGGCCTTGGCGGTGAAATCAGCGAAGTTTTTAATCTGGCCCTTCGGCGAAACACTTAACACCATGGGTGCTTCATGAATCGGGCCGATGGCGGTTAAATCTTTGGTCGGGTCGTAAGGTGCCTTGAGATCGAGCGCGGGTCCGACGGCGATCGAACCGCTTGAGCCGAGCAGTAAGGTGTAACCATCGGGCGCAGCGCGCACAACGCCCAAGGTCCCAATAAAGCCGCCAGCACCAGGCTTGTTTTCAACCACGACTTGCTGGCCTAAGATCTCTGATAAAGCGGGTGCGATGGTACGTGCAGTAATATCAACGTTACCCCCCGGTGCCCAAGGCACAACGATTTTGATGGGTTGGCGCGGATAGTCTTGTGCTTGGGCCGAAAAGCCCAAGGTACCTAGATAAAACGCGGCTAAGTATCCAAAAACGGAAGGGAGTTTGATCATTTTCATTGCGGTCTCCGGGGCGTTGCTGATTGAAGGCAAGCACTCATGTTATCTATCGCTTAGACTTACGATTGTACGTGGTTGTGACAAGCGAGCAACCCCCTAGCTTACCCAAGATAAGGAAGCATTTTGAACACACTCAATGAGACGGCCCAAGGGGTCTACCTGATCACAGTGACACCGTTTAAAGACAATGGTGAGCTTGACTTGCCGAGTACCGATCGCATGGTCGATTTTTGTCTAGAGCGCGGAGTCACCGGCCTGACGATTTTGGGCATCATGGGCGAAGCCACCAAGCTGACCGCCGAAGAATCACGCTTGTTTGTCCGTCAGGTACTCGCGCGTGTGCAAGGTAAGGTACCGGTCGTTGTAGGGGCCTCAGCCCCAGGTTTCGCACCGATGGGCGAACTCACCAAAAGCGTAATGGATATGGGTGCAGCGGGCGTGATGGTGGCGCCACCTACGACCGTGCGTACCGACGATCAAATCACCAGCTACTTTGAGATGGTCAATGAAACCCTTGGGTCTGACGTGCCTTGGGTGCTGCAAGATCATCCCGTATCCACTACGGTACAGATGTCAACGGCAGTCGTCCTAAAAATACTTAAAAATTCGCCGCGCTGTGTCATGCTCAAGCACGAAGACTGGCCAGGCTTAGCCAAGCTCAGCGCAATCTGCGCTGCAATGCAAAAAGGCGAATTGCGCAAGATCTCGATTTTGACGGGTAATGGCGGCGGTTTGTTTTTACCTGAAGAACTGGTGCGTGGTGCCAACGGCGCCATGACAGGTTTTGCCTACCCTGAAATGATGGTGGATGTCTGTGCGGCCTATGCCGCCGGTAACGTTGAACGTGCTTTTGATATTTTTGACGCCTACCTGCCGTTGGCTAAGTACGAACAGCAGGGTGGGATTGGGTTGGCTGTACGCAAACACATTCTGGCTGAGCGCGGTGCGATTGCCTCGGCGGCGATTCGCAAGCCTGGTCCAAAGCTCTCGGCGCTTGATATTGCTGACATCAAACGCTTAACAGCTCGGCAAGAGAAAAAACTAAGCGCACTGAAGTAAGAGTGCAGCGAAGGCGGTTGGCCGTGCGTTGACGGGCAGCCGCAAGAGATCAATACAGTTAACGTCACCTCAGTCGGCAGATCGATTTTTCACCTACAGCCGCTTCATATTTAAAGAGCACACCGTCATGATCAACATGCAGCTTGACCAAAAAGTCGTCGATATTCTGTCAAAAATCTCGACCGCAACGCTAACCACTATTTTGCTAAAAAAGGGTTTGCGTAACGTTTGGATGCGCGGCACCAAGCCGATTCGCGCGGGTCAGCCGCGTTTGGTCGCGCGTGCGTTCACGCTGCGTTTTGTTCCTGCGCGCGAAGATCTTGCCACGCCCGAGTCATGGTCGTCGCCGATCTCAACCCGCGCTGCGATCGAAGACATGCCCGAGGGTTGTATTGCTGTGGTTGATTCAATGGGCGTGACGGATGCCGGTATTTTTGGCGATATTCTGTGTGCGCGCATGGCTAAGAAAAAGGTCGCGGCTTTGGTTACCGATGGCGTTGTGCGCGATTTATCTGGTGTGCTCGGCACCGGTTTACCCGTGTGGTGCTCGGGGGCTGCTGCACCGCCGTCCGTGGCGGGTTTAACCTTCGTCGCCTGGCAGCAACCGATCGGTTGCGGTGGAGTTGCGGTGTTTCCAGGGGATGTGGTGGTGGTCGATGATGATGGTGCTGTTCTGATCCCAGCCGCGTTACTCGACGACGTCATGGTCAGCGCACAAGCCCAAGAAAATCTTGAAAACTGGATTATGGAGCAAGTGCAAAAGGGCCATGCCTTGCCCGGTTTGTATCCACCTAACGCTGAAAATCTCGCGCGCTATAAGGCTGAAACGGGTCAAAAGTAACTGCTTCAGGCAGGGCAATAGACAGTCGACTCAACAGGAATGGTGTTTAACATGACTGACGAGGCTTCACGGTTTGTCGCAGAAACAACACCAAACCAATTGCCGCCACAGTTGCTGCAACGTATTGAAACGGGCGTGATTCACTAAAATCAAGGCGATTTGTTAACAGTATGTAAATGCACAGGGCAGCACCGAAGCTGGCCACGCGCATCGGCCAAGCTTGCGGTACCAGCAGGCGCGCTGGTATGCGTTGCGCTAGGCTGACGCCAACCATGCCGCTAAAAAGACCGACTGTCATCCCCGCGAACACATCGGCGGGCCAGTGTGCACCCACCGCCACGCGTGCAAGGCCCGCTAGGGCGGCCAGCAGAAACAGCCAGACCGCGTACTTGCGCTTTGCTTGCGGTACGCTAAAGTACAGCGCGGTAGCTAGCGCGAACGCAGTGAGCGTATGGCCCGACGGCATCGCTAATGAAGTGAGTGGGTTGCCAAGAATATGAAAGCTGGCTGGGTCAAGCACCGAAGCGGGTCGAGGAAACTGCAGACTGAGTTTCAGTGTGCGCGAGAGCACGCCGGCAAGCGCGCCGGCACACAGCGTTGCCAGTAAAGCTCTGGGCGCGAAGATCAATAGCGGACAGAGCAGAGCAAAGACCCACCAACCGTTGCCCAGCAGGTTGAAACCCACCCAAAACAAATTCGGTAATTGTTGCGTGGCTGTGTTGAGCAGTCTAAATAGAGACACTCGATCAATGCTGAGTTCGACGATGCCCCAAACCAACAACGGCAGCAAGCACCACAGCCAGTGCGCAGGCTTGACTAGCCGAGTCGTGACCGCATGCGCGGGCGCGGCAACAGGCGACTCAGCATTACGCATCCGTACGAGCTGCCGCAAATTGCACGGTCATTTTTTCAAGCACTTGCTCAACGCTAATCGCACGCATGCAGGCGTTATCAGAGCAAGGTGTTTTGCGATGATTGGCGGCACTGACGCAGGGCGAGCAGGCAAGCTGTGCGGTGATCGGTATTGATTTGCCCAGCGAGCCGTAGAGAGCAGGCGTCTCTGGGCCAAATAGCACGACAGTATGCAGGCCAGTCACCGACGAAAAATGCCCTGGGCCAGAATCGTTGGTCACCATCACATCGGCCAGCGTATAAAGTGCGGGCAGTTCGGCAAACGAGACTTGACCGGCAAAATTCAACGCGTTCGGTACGTTGGCACCCAGTCGAACATTTTCAACGTAGGCGTGTTCGGCCGGCGAACCCGTAATCAAAATCAAGCAGTCGGGCCATTTTTTTTGTAAGGCGACGATCAAGGCCGAAAAACGTTCGGGTGCCCAGCGGCGCTGCACTAAGAGTTCACTGGCATTGGGGTTGACCAGCAGCAAAGGTTGTTGGCCCAACGTAAACGTAAGCTGCGCTTCGCGTGCCAAGCGTTCAATGCGCTCAAGGACGGCGTGTTTGTCGTCAGGTTTGATCACCGCTTGCGCGATTTGAATCGAGGCGTCGGTAATATGAACTTTGCTGAAGGGTTGCTCAGCTTTTGAAGAGAAGGCCGCGTAAATCAACGCCATGAAGTTTTTGGCGATGTGGATATGAGGGTTGTAATGAACTTTGTGCGTGAGCATGTTGCCGCGCCACAGTCCTTCGCCATGAAAGATGTGATATCCCACGCGGCGTCGCGCGCCACATAAACCTGTTAATAAGGCAGTAAAGCGCGAGAACAATTCAAGGTCAATGACGGTATCGATTTGTTTGGCACGCGCCTGAAACAAAAACTTGACCGTGTCGGTAACTAGGCTAACCAGAGACGAGGCGTCAATGGTAAAAATATTTGCGGCAGGCACGGTATTCAGTAAGCTCAGACTCGCTTTGTTACTTTTAAAAATTAGAAAAAATATTTCAGCCCCTCGCGCTTGTGCATCGCGCATGGCGGGATCAACCAAAATCGCACTGCCCATTTCTGAGAGTTCAACAAATAACAGCCTGCGCGGCGCGCCAACGGGCCCGGCGAACAATGTTTTGAGCCAATCAAGCAGCATGACAAAAGGGGTGGCGAGCGCGCAGAGCGGCACGCCGACCCGATGATCGATGGTGCGCATGGTGTCGACGCTTAGGCTCATCAGCAGGGTCTCTTAAAGTTTGTAAACATGAGAAGGTCTGGAGTACCTGTCTGTCACGGTGTGGCAAGCCCAGTTTTGTTTGGGCTCGAGGCGTCAGCGCGACGGCGCCGTAAGAGCGACACTGCACCGGGTAAGTAGGTGACAAGGGTGACAATGCCAAAGCACACTGAGGCCAACACAGTCACGCCACTATCGACACCCCACAATAACAAGGCGGCCGAAAGTGTCGCTTCACGCAAGCCCCAGCCCGAGATACTGATGGGTAGCATCATGAGCAGACCTAAGGCGGGTAGACCTACCATGAGCGCAGCGAAGGGCGCATATATGCCAAATGCACGTAAGCAAAACCAGAACGCACATAGTGCAAGCGTATGGGTCATGACAGAAATCGTGAGTTGCACTGCCACTTGTGGCCAGCCAAAGGCGGTATCAACGCCCTTCAGGGCCTGGCTCATCCCCAGTTTGGTCAGCAGCGTTAGGATCAGGCCGCGTGTGCGTGGTAGCTTGAGTAAGAGGCAACCAACAACCGCTCCGCCAAGCATCGCGCCCAACACCCAAGCGCCAAGGGTCGGCCCCCACGGTGCAATCATCGTGCCACTCAAGAGTAAGCCAAGTGCGCCAAGGATGTTGTTGCCGACTAGGCCTAAACCACGATCAAACGCAACGCTTAAAAAGCCAAGACGTAGACGCGGCGGGGCATGCTGCAGATCAATGGGCTCGTGCAGCTCTTGCGTGAGTGTGGGTTGTGACGACCTTGTCGCCTCGCTGTGATGAGCAAGCCGACTCGCCTCAACAGCACGATAGCTATCGCCGCCAATCGTGCTGGGCAAACCTTGGTTGATCAGGCCACCGGCAAAATAAAGAGTGATGTAATTTGTGACGGGGTGATAGAGCCCGAGGCTGCGCAAGAGCCAGCCCCAACGCACGACTGCCAAAAGGTTGGCTGATACAAGCAAAGTCAGTGCCAGTAAAAACCACAGAGGTTGAATCTCAATTTTTGTTGATACCAAGGCTTGCCAATCGATATTACGCACCGCAAGCCATAAAAGCAGCAGCGACAAAACGACCCGCAGATACGGCCAGAGTAATTTAAAGGTTTTTTTCAATTCGGTTTACCTGAGTGGGTCGGCGCTTGCGCACCCCCCCAGTGACGGCAGTGATAAAAGCTAAAGTCTGAAACTACCCTACCCAGCCGCTCGATATTCAGTTGCTCAACCCGCGTGCAAGACTCAAAACCGCCGGCTTGCGTGGGTAAATTAAAGGACATTTGTGACCAGTTTACAAAAATACTGTCCTGTCCTGTTGGGATTTGCCCAAACCACAGGTCAAACTGGTCAAAGCGCGAGTCAAGCACAAAGATATCCAGCGGTCGGGCATACCAAGCCATGCGGCTCGCGAGAGTCCAGTTTTTGACCGAAATCGACGGTATTTGTAAGTCGCGTGCCAACTCGCGCGCACGGGCTCCGGCAAGATCCCAGCCCCACATGTCGGCGAGCGGGTTTTTTTTGCCCCAAGCGTGTTGCTGGCTGATCCCGGGGATCCCAACAAAAAACAGCGCGACAAAGGCCAGCAGGCAGATGATGGTTTGCGTACGCACGAAGGCGATGATCCACTGATGTTTGCCAGAGCGCCAATAGACGGCCAAAGCGTGTGCGGCAAAGGGAACCAGTGCCAGCCAGGCTGGCCCGGTCCAGTGCGGCAAACTGCCACCACCAGACAACACAGCGGTCACCAAAAACGGTAGTAAGAAAAACGATAGCAGCCCAAGTGCTGGCCAATTACGACTGCCTGCCAGTTGTCGCAGCGCCAAGTACCCGCCTAAAAATAACAGAGGGCCATAGACAGCGAGCTGTAAGCCAACAAAGGCAAGTAGCCGGCGGACTCGCCATTGACCGCCGCTGCCATGATTGAGTTGATACACAAATGACACCCACTCATGCTGGGCGTTCCAGTAAAAGACTGGGGAAACCAAACAGCAGGCGATCACCAGTGCTAGCCAAGGACCGGGGCTGAGCAACCAGCGCAAGCCTTGAGTGCTACTCAATGTCAGAATGAGTGCAGCCGCTGGCAGGATGGCCGTGTATTTTGACAAGCCGGCCAGCCCTAGCAAGACGCCGGCGCTCAACCACAGGCGCAGTCGCGTTTGGGCGGTGTGTGCTGTTTGCGCAGTTGTGCTTAGCTTAAGTGCGACTTGCATCAGTAAAAGCGATAGCACCATCAGTAGGGTGTCGGGTAGCAGGCCGACACCTAGAACATGCAGTAAAGGGGCGAGCAGCACCAAAGCCACGGCCCATAGCCCCGCGACCTCTTTGCTGTACGGATCTGTTTGCCAAGCGGGCACCACTAGCGGCAACCGGTGCGTCAGATCACGAGCTATCAGGCAAGCTGCAAGCCAGAGCAATTGCGGAATCAGACGCAGGACGCCATCGGGTACACCGAGCGCAACGAGAGGCCATTGCAACCAACCGACTAAAGGCGGGTGATCAAAGTAGCTGAGTGCCAGCTTGTCAGCATACAAAGCGTAATGCGCCTCGTCGACCGAGAGCGTGAGCAAGCTTCCAAACACTAAATGCAATAAGAGGCCAAGCGCCAAAAGCGCCCACAGACGCTGAGTCAGAGTTGACGCACGAAGGCTTGCTGCGGCAGAGGAGAATAAAGGCAATTCAGCACCCTAAGAAGTGCTCGCAGTATAGACGGGCAGCGAGCCGCGACTGCGAGCACGCGCCGGGTGGGGTTTGTCTGGTGTCACAGCCTTGGGTGTGTGAGGTGACACCTCGTGGAGCCGGTGCACCGTGAAGTGGGTCGCTATTTGATGACGACTGGAAACACTCGCCAAGTGATTTGGCGCTTGCCGTCAAGATCGAAGAGCCTCGCGTTAGCGCGGCGTGCAACAAAGCCAGCGGGTAGCTCAGTTTGCCCAGTGACACTTAGGTAGTGCCCAAACGTGACCGGAGTCCGTGCAAGCGTGACGGTTTCGGTGCGACCGTCTTTATGGGTGCCTTCAAAGCTGAGTTCGAGTAAGCCTTTGAACTCAGGTCGATCGGGCTTGTCTTGTAATAGCCAAAGCAGATAGGTGAGTTTGGGGCTCGTTTTATCTTGGTTAAAGGTGGCTGTGCTTACGCCAAGGGGGCCAAAGCGGGCGTCGTACGGCAGAGTTTGGATGAGCAGATTGAGTTGTTCTCTAAGCGGTGTGACCAACGCTAACGTGGTGCTGAGTTCGTCTTTGAGCGCCCGATTGAGTTTTTCGCTGTCGTCGCGGGTAGCGTCAAGTAAGCGTGTTTGTTCGTCGAATTTGGTTTGAAGACGTTGGCGTTCGAGCGTTGCGCTGTTGACTTCTTCAGTGAGCTTTTGCGCGTCGGCACTTGTGAGATGTTTAGGGCCATAACTAGTTTGTAAAACTAGCATGCCACTTCCTCCGGCGAGCACCCCGAGTAACAATAGAATGAGCCAGCTCGGCATTCTGCGCG
>JAIPCU010000065.1 GCA_021738045.1 Candidatus Methylopumilus sp.
TCGCGCCATCCACCCGGGCTAGCGTGCGATAGGGTCGAAGGGTGTCGTTGACCTCGGGTGACGAGATCGCAGTCTCTGGGTTGATATCCGGAATCGCGCAACGAGGGCAGGGCTTGACTAAGTGTAGTTGTGCGCTACCTTGGTTGGTTTGAATCGTGAGCTCACCGAGATGGTCTTCGGTGTGCGCCTCGAGTTGAGCCAGCACAATATTAGGTCTGAAGCGCGACATCAAGACGGCTTCGTGTCCTTGCGTTCTTAAACGCGTATTCAGCTCATCCAGAGCGCTTTGCGTCACGACTAGTACGGCGAAGCCATCACTGAACTTGTTGACAGCCTCAACGCCTTTTGTCCAGTCAAGAGCCGAGAGCCGCCGTGCTTCTTTCGAAAAACGTATCAAGCGATAGTGCTTGCCGGGTACCGCAAGATACCCATCAAGCCATTGCGCGACCGCATCACCTTGATCGTCGCCAAGCAGAGTGTCGCGCCAGACGGTAACTTGTTTTGGACTGGCAGGGAGCTCGAGAGGAATGCTGATTGAGGTGACCCCGGGGGCAGACAGCGTCAGTGTGGTACTTGAGAGCGCTGGCGTGATCCACACCATATGGGGGATCTGCCGCTGGGTTAAAAACATGCCCTCTTGATCGACGATCATCCATTCTCGATCCATGCTCAGACCTGTTGCCGTGAGCTGTGCCTGGGTGACTTCAATACCAGCGCACGATTTGATTGGGTAAATGAATAATTGGGTAATGACGCCGGCGCAATCAGACATAGGGATCTCTCGGTAGAAGTGAACTTCACGACATTCTAAGGCCAATGTATCCTAAAATGTGCCTTAATTCTTTTGCTAGGAACACGGTCATGCCTTCTTTTGATGTTGTTTCTGAAGTCGATAAACACGAGTTGACCAATGCGGTGGATCAGGCCAACCGCGAGCTCAGTACCCGTTTTGATTTCAAAGGTACCGATGCGAAGTTTGAACTCGAAGGGTTTGTTGTGACCCAAATTGCGGGCAGTGCTTTTCAACTCAAGCAAATGCTTGACATCTTGCGCGCCCGATTGAGTGCACGGGGCATTGATACACGGTGCTTAGATGTGGCTGACCCACTCGAAAACTTGGGTGGTGCGCGTCAAAAGGTGACGATCAAGCAAGGTATTGAGCAACCCATTTCTAAAAAACTGATCGCGTCGATTAAAGAAGCGAAACTTAAAGTTGAAACTCAAATTACCGGTGAAAAATTACGCGTCACAGGTAAAAAGCGCGACGACTTGCAAGACGCCATCGCGTTGCTGAAAAAAGCAGACGTTGAGTTGCCTTTGCAGTTTAATAACTTTAGAGATTAGCGCATCGCTGCAACGTAAAAGATCAATACGTCGCTGCTAAATCTCGAGGCACGACCGCAAGAAAGAATTGACTCTTATCGCAAGCGATCGTTCGTGCGGCTCGCGCAGCGAACGATCTTGAGTCGTGAGAGTCTCGGAAAGCTCTAACGTCCGCCCTGTTTAATCTCACCAAACAAAGTACTGAGCCCACGTGGCTGTGAGCGCCAGTAAGGTTTGGCGACTTGCACTTGTGCGCCAAGTTGGGCGGCAGCATGCCAGGGCCAGCGTGGGTCATAGAGCATGCCCCGTGCAAGCGCCACCATATCGGCCTCGCCATTCACAATAATGTCTTCAGCCTCTTGAGGCTCAGTAATCAAGCCAACAGCCATCGTGAGTAAGCCAGTGCCTTTTTTAATTTGTGTGGCGAGGGGTACTTGATATTTTGGCCCGAGAGTGATTTGTTGCTTGGGTGATACACCGCCGCTTGATACGTCGATAAAGTCGCAACCCAGTGCTTTGATCGCGCGACCAAACACAATGCTGTCTTCAGCTGTCCAGCCGCCTTCGACCCAGTCTGTGCCTGAGATACGCAGACTCAAACAGACATTGGCGGGTGTGACCTCGCGCACGGCCTTGAAGACTTCAAGCGGAAACCGCATACGATTTTCAAGCGAGCCGCCGTACTCGTCGGTGCGTTGGTTGGCGATCGGGGATAAAAACTGATGCAACAGATAGCCGTGGGCGCTATGCAACTCAATGCCATCAAAACCGATGCGCACTGAACGCTTGGCGGCCTCAACAAATGCTTGGAGAATACGTTTCAGGTCTGCCTTTTCAAAGGCTTTAGGGGCCGCTTCGTTTGGAAGCTGGGGGAGTGCAGAGGGGCCAGCAACCTCCCAGCCGCCGTCTGCGGGGGTTTGTAACTGACCGCCCTCCCAGGGGCGATAGCTTGAGGCTTTGCGACCCGCGTGGCCCAGCTGGATCATGATGGGCATCGACGAGTACTTGCGCACAGAGTCAATGACTTTTTTGAGCGCCGTTTCGTGTGCATCTGAATACAAACCCAGACAGCCATGCGTGATCCGACCAACGGCCTCGACTGCAGTGGCTTCGATAATCAGCAGACCAGCACCTGACAGGGCCATTTGACCAAGGTGGATGGTGTGCCAGTCAGTCGCGAGGCCCTCGTCGGCCATGTACTGACACATCGGGGCAATGACGATGCGATTGGCCAGTTTAAGTGGGCCGACTTGTAGAGGGGTAAAAAGCTGGCTCATGCGATTATGTTCCTGTGAATGATAGATAGACCCAATGCTAACGGGACGCGAGCGTGCTCGCAAGTTGGTGAGCATGCCAGTCTAGCACCCGTACTTTTCGCTCTGCACCCCAGCGAAACTTGACCCACTCACCGTTTTTTGTACTTTGCGATGCTAGGTGATGATTTGGCCGATGCCGTTGGCGTTACCGACTTCACGACGAATGGCTTGCTTGCAGTTCAGCAAAAGACACCAATTTGCCAGCGATGGCGCTGGCCGCGACCGTGGCCGGGCTGGCTAGCCACACCTGTCCCGGCCCAGAGCGCCCGGGGAAGTTACGATTAATGGCACTCACGGTAATTTGCTCGGCTTTAGACGATGAGCCCGGGCCGCAGTTTGCACAGGCGCCGCACGCAGGCTGTAAAAACTCGGCACCGACAGCTTCGAAGGTGGCAAGGTAGCCTTTTGTCGTACAGTAGTCGCGCACGCCTTGCGTGCCCGCTTGCAAAAATAACGTCACGCCTGGGGCCGCTTTGAGCCCTTTACTGGCGGCCCAAGCCAAGACAGCATGATATTGGTCGAAATCGTCGCGTTTGCCAGCAGTGCAAGAGCCCCCATAAGCGATGTCGATCTTGGGGCGCTCGGCCAGCGCGTCAAGCGCAACGCCATTGCCTGGGTCGCCTGGGCGAGCCACCATGGGTACCAAGCGTGTGCCATCGATATGAATGGTGCGTGCATAGGCCGCCCCAGGGTCGCTTTTCATCCAAGGCTCGAGCACACACTCAACGCCACGACGCTCTTTGATAAAGCGTACTGTTTGCTCATCCGGTTCGACGATCCCAGTAAAGCCGCCGAGCTCGGCCACCATGTTCGTCAGCGTGGCACGCTCATCAATTGACATCGCTCTGACTGCCTCACCTCCAAATTCAAAGACCTTGCCTACGCCACCGCCTGCCCGAATGCTTGGCTCGGCTAACAAATGCAAGACCACGTCTTTGGCTGAGATTCCTGCCGATAGGGGGCCCGACACAGTGATTCGTAAACTCTCAGGCATGGTGAAACGCACGGCTCCGGTGACAAAGGCATTTGCCATATCGGTGGTGCCTACGCCAAACGCGACGCAGCCAAGCGCGCCGCTATGTGGGGTGTGCGAATCTGTGCCGGCGATCAATTGCCCAGGTAAGGCATAGTTCTCGGCCATCAACGCATGCGAGATGCCCTCAGAGCCTGTGTTGTTGACGTCGCCCGCCTCAAGCGCCTGCAGGTAGCCGTGATCTTTCAAATGATGGCGTGCGACAAACGCGCGGTGTGCTTTCGAAAGTTGATTCACGGCAGGGACCAAGCCCTGTTTGAGATGCGCCGGGCTTCGATGGACATACGACAGATGATCTTCAAAACATACGATGCTCGCTGAATCATGTAACGCTAAGGTTTGGCCAAATTTTTGATGCAAGGCATGGGCACACATTCCTGTGTAGTACTCATGAATGAAGCGCAGATCGGCTTGTACAAAGCCGCCTTCACCAGGCAGCAACCAAGCCGGCGCGTCTTCAGTTGAGAGCAAATGCCGCGCAATGATTTTTTCAAAAAGAGTCAGGGATTGCTTCAGTGCCAGTGTTTTTCTAGGTGTTGCTTTTAAGCGCACTTGCCCATAGTTGAGCAGGCCACCTGCGCGCAAGATCGCTGCAGCAACGGCATCTCGCCCTTCCAGAAGCTCTTCAAGTTCAATCGGTTGGCCGCGCGTGATGCGCTCGAGCAACGAAAAATTGGTTGAGGTAAACAAGCCAAGATTGTCGGCATTTTGTCGATAGATGCGTTCAAAGCTTTCGGCGATGATTAAGCGTACCCCAGCCGCTTGCTCAGCGACCGGGCTGTGTTCACGTGAACTGCCCTTGCCATAGCGCTTGCCGCCTACCACCACCTCAATTTGCGCTTGTTGAATGGCCCCCACGCCAATCGGCTGATGGCCAGCAACGGTGTATCCCGTGTAGGGATAGCGTCCAAGCGCTTCATCGAAATGCACCATGATCGGCAGCGGCGATATCTCGTCGGTTGAAATGTCATCGCGCAAGGGGCTCGCGGCGGCTCGCGTGAGTCGTACGCCGGCAAGTTGTACCCGAATCGCTTCTAGGCTTTGGCTGAGATACAGAATGCGTGGGGCAAAGGTGATGGCCGTCATAATGCGTTGTCTCCGTGCCTATGGTTATTCTGCAATGCAGCAACCGTAGCGAGGTGTTTATTTGTTTAGTTTAGTTTAGCCAATTTTGACAAATTTTCGCTCAGCTGTGACGGGGGAATACCCGAGGCTATACTTTGATCCTATGTTCTGTTCAATCTTGTCTGCGCAAAATGATGAAAAAAATCTTACTGGGTTGCATTGCCGATGACTTCACGGGCGCGACTGATCTAGCAAATAACCTTGTGCGCGCCGGGATGCGAGTGGTCCAGACCATTGGGGTACCCACGCAACCACTGCAAGTTGAGGTGGATGCCGTAGTGGTATCGCTTAAGTCACGCACGATTGAGCCCGAGCAAGCTTGTACGCAGTCGGTCGCTGCGTTGAAATGGCTGCGGGCGCAGGGCGCGCAGCAAATTTATTTCAAATACTGTTCAACGTTTGATTCGACGGCAACAGGCAATATTGGCCCAGTCACCGACGCCTTGATGGCTGCCTTGCAAACCGACTTTACGATCGCAACGCCGGCATTTCCAGATGCAGGGCGCACTGTGTTTAAAGGCTACTTATTTGTTGGCTCGGTGCTGCTTCACGAGAGTGGTATGCAAGATCATCCCCTCACCCCCATGACAGACCCTAATCTCGTTCGGGTGTTGAAGTCCCAAACGCGCCATCAGGTTGGTCTGATTGATCACACCGTCGTTGCGCAAGGCGAAGCCGCAATCCGTGCTCGTATCGCAGCCCTGCGCGCCGAGGGGGTGGCCATCGCGGTCGTTGACGCCGTGAGCAACGCTGATTTACTGCGCTTGGGTGCGGCACTGTCGGATATGCCCTTGGTGACCGCAGGTTCAGGTGTAGCGATTGGCTTACCCGCTAATTTTGGTATCGCACCTAATGCACAGGCGTCTTGTTTGCCTCCGACTGCCGGCTTACAGGCGATTGTGTCAGGTAGTTGCTCGCGTGCGACAAATGCGCAGGTCGCGGCTTTTCGTGCAACGGGCTTTAATGCTATTGCAGTGGATCCTCTGCGCTTGCAGCAGGGGGTGCAGGCCGTTCAACAGGTGGTCGATGAGACGCTTGCCTTATGCCAAACTCATCTGGCCAAGGGGCCAGTGCTGGTGTATTCAACCGCAGAACCCGACGCACTAAAAACGATTCAAGATCAACTTGGTGTGCAGACGGCTGGCCAACTTGTTGAACAAACATTGGCACGGATTGCGGTCGGTTTGGTTCAACAAGGCGTGGGTCAGTTAATCGTCGCCGGAGGCGAAACCTCTGGTGCTGTCGTGCAAGCCTTAGGCATGACGCAATTACAAATTGGCGCGCAGATTGACCCTGGTGTGCCTTGGTGTGCCGGCAACACTGCGGTGTCTGACAAGACCTTGCACATTACCTTGAAGTCAGGCAATTTTGGTACATCTGACTTTTTTACTAAAGCGTTTCAGTGCATTGCTTGAGTCTCATTGAACCGACTCACGCCTTGAATAAATTTTGAAATCATGACTGAATCTACCCAAGCGCCGAATGAATTTTTACGAAACGAAGTTTGCCGCATTGGCAAAAGCCTGTTCGAACGTGGGTACGTGCACGGCTCGACCGGCAACATCAGTGTGCGTGTGCCTGCAGAGCAAGGGGGCGGCTTTTTAATTACCCCCACTGATGCTTGCCTAGGGTTTCTTGATGCTGACACGCTGGCGTGGGTCAATGAGCAAGGCCAACAAATTTCAGGTGAGCGCGCGAGTAAGACCTTAGCCCTGCATCGCCGTATCTATTCCTGTGTACCCAATGCGGGGTGTGTGGTGCATACGCATTCTTCTTATTTGGTTGACCTCACGTTGCGCGGGGTGTGGCACCCTGATGATATCGTGCCCCCCTTGACGCCGTATTACGTGATGAAAGTTGGGCACGTACCTCTGATCCCTTATTTTTTGCCGGGGGATGTGCAGGTCGCTGAGCACTTGGCGCAACGTGTTGCGCAATACCAGGCGCGAGGTTTAACGCTGCGTGCGGTGATGTGCGATCGCTTGGGGCCTCAGGTCTGGGGTGCGACTCCCGCGGCTGCCATGGCCACACTTGAAGAACTTGAAGAAACCGCTAAGCTTTGGCTGCGTGGACAATGCACGGCACAACCACTCAGCGAAGCCGCAATTCAAGCCTTGCGCGAAACGTTCAAGGCGTCTTGGTAAGATTCAAGCCTTACGCGAAACGTCCAAGGCGTCTTGGCAGGGCGCACAAATATGGAGAAAACGATGAATATCCTCATTACTGGCGGTGCTGGCTTTTTAGGGACGTTGTTGACCCGCGCGTTGCTCAAGCGTGGCGCACTGCAGGGCCGCGCGCTGACTTCGTTGACGATTACAGACCTCGCGGCGCCGCGCCATGCCGACGTCGTCGACCATCCGCTCGTCAAGATCGATACCGGTGATTTACTGAAACGCATCGACGGCCTCTTTGAACAAGACTATGACGCAGTATTTCACTTGTCGTCTGCGGTATCGGGTGAATGCGAAGCCGATTTTGATTTAGGCTTACGTTCAAACTTAGATGCCACCCGCCGTATGCTTGATTCGATGCGTGCTCAGCACACTAGAACCGGTCGGGCGGCGTTATTTTTCTTTGCGAGTTCGGTTGCCGTGTTTGGCTCGGATCCTGCTATCCCCTTAGGCGCAGTGGTGCACGATGGCACCTTACCGACGCCTCAGTCAAGCTATGGAATTCACAAGTTTATTTGTGAACAACTCATTGCCGATTACACGCGCAAAGGATTTATTGATGGGCGTGTCGCGCGCTTGATGACAGTATCGGTACGTCCAGGCAAGCCCAACGGCGCGGCGTCAAGCTTTTTGTCCGGTATTGTGCGCGAACCTTTGGCGGGTGTGGCTTCGGTGTGCCCAGTTGAGTTGTCGACCGCTGTGGCGCTAGCATCGCCCGAGACCACCATCGCTGGGATATTGGCGGTCGCTGAAGCCACGCGCGAAGCCTTTGGTGGCCGTACGGCGTTGAATTTACCGGCCTTGACCGTGACGGTGGGACAAATGCTAGAGGCGCTTGAGAAGGTTGCGGGTAAAGAGGTCGCCAGCCTGGTGACAGTCAAGCCTGATCCGACCATTACAAAAATTGTGGGTGGCTGGCCATCAAAGTTTGATTGCGAGCGCACCCATCGTTTTGGACTGCAGCCCGATACGTCGTATCAGGCTGTAATCGAGCAATATATCCGTATGCAGCAGGCTTAGGCAACGATTGGAGTTGCTGAGCCGTCTATCGCGATGATCGCGTCAGTGACCTAAGCGGCGCGATCAGACGCGAGTTACACCACGATTGGATTGGCTGAGCCGTCCATTGTGATGATCGTGCCGGTGACGTAGCTGGCACGGTCAGACGCCAGATACACGACAGTATCAGCGACTTCTTCTGGTGTCGCTAAACGTCCGAGCGGCACCTTGGCTGTCGCTTGTTTTAACGCCTCCGCTTCGCTGATTTTTTCGTGATTGGCAGTGACTTTGATGCCTTCTTTCAAACGTTCAGTCAGCGTCGCGGCGGGGTTCACAGCGTTGACGCGAATTCCCATTGGTGCGTAGGCGGCTGCTAAGCCAGCGCTGGCCAGCATCAGTGCGGCATTGGCGCTACCACCCGAAATATGTACCGTCGAAGGCACTTTGCCACCCGCACCCACCACGTTGACGATCACGCCTTTACGGCGTGCGCCCATGCGCTTGATCACTGGATCCATCATGTTGACGTAAGTAAAAAACTTGGCATCCATGGCGTTGCGCCAGGCTTCAGGCGTTAAGTCGGGCGCGGCCTTGCGCGCAGCCGCACCAGCAGAGTTCACCAACACATCCACTGGGCCCATGGCTTTTTCGGCAGCATCTAAGGCAGCCAACGCAGAGGCATCGCTTTTCAAATCGGCGGCAAACACGGCGATGCGCGCAGCAACGCCGGGCATTTGTGTAACCAAGGTGGCTTTGGCGGCTTCGAGGTTGGCTTGATCACGTGACACAAGGCTAACTTTGGCGCCTTCTTCTAAAAAAACTTTGGCACAGGCCAGGCCAATCCCTTTGCTACCGCCAGTGATTAAAACGTGTTGGTTGGTGAGATGTAAGTCCATGAATGCTCCGACAAAAATAGAAAAAATGAAAAATGACAGGTACTGACTAAATGATGGTGTGTGCGCTTAGGTCACTGATGAACGGCCTAGGTTGCCAGCATTGGTTCGGCTTCAGGTTGCGTCCCGATGACCCCCGCTTGATGTAACTCTTCGATCTCTTGCTGGGTGTAGCCCGCCGATTGCAAGATCTCAATCGTGTCAGCACCAATTTTTGGCGAGGCTTTGCGCAACCTTAAACGTTCGCCTTTGAGTGCGATCGGCAGCAGCGCGACGCGAGTATCAATCTCACGACCGGCGCCGGTGTTGTCCGCTGCAACCGTCATAGGGGCCAGGCCGCCTGTGGCTAGTAAGTGTGGATCATCAAAGAGATCATGGGGGCGCGTGATCGGCGCGTAAGGCAGCGCCGTTTTTTCAAAGCGCTGACTTAATTCAGCTGCGCTGAAATCGGCAAAGCGTTTACGTAGTTCAGCCGTGAGCCAAGGCCGCACGCGCACGCGATCATTATTACTGCCTAGGCGCGGGTCGCTTTTTAAGTCAGCAAATCCAAACTCTTCGCACAAAATCGCCCATTGGGTATCACTGACTGCCGCTAAAAATATTTGCTCGCCGTCTTTGACGGTAAACACATCGTAAACCCCCCAAGCGCTAATTCGGTTTGGCATGGGATTAGCGGGCTTACCGGTGACGGCATACTGCAACATATGCTGTGCCACTAAAAACACATTGTTTTCAAACAGTGCACTGGCGACTTGCTGGCCTTGCCCGGTGCGTGCACGCTGTTGCAAAGAGGCTAATACCCCAATCGCACCAAACATACCGCCCATAATGTCGTTAACACTTGCCCCCGCGCGCAGCGGTTGCCCCTCGGGGCCTGTCATGTAGGCCAACCCACCCATCATCTGCACAACCTCGTCAAGCGCGGTGCGATGATCGTAGGGGCCGGGTAAAAAACCTTTGTGTGACACGTAGATCAATTTTGGATTGAGCTTGTTTAGGGCCTCGTAACCAAAGCCTAACTTGTCCATCGTGCCGCTTTTGAAGTTTTCGCTAAAGACGTCAGCGTCAGTCAGTAGCTTCAAGACGATTTCTCGGCCGCGTGGGTTCTTCACATCAATCGCGATGCTTTTTTTATTGCGATTGAACATCGGAAAAAAACCAGCCCCCGAACCAAGCAATTTACGGGTGTTATCGCCAGCCAGCGGCTCAACCTTAATGACCTCAGCCCCTAAGTCGCCCAAAATCATGCCACAGGTCGGACCCATCACCATGTGGGTAAACTCAATGACGCGTAGGCCTTCAAGCGGTAAGGGTGCAGACATCGGAATCCTTGTTAGTCAAAAACCGTTAGCCGCTTGTTATACCATTGAGTCTGCCCTTGTTTCTTGTTGTTCTTTTTCTTGTTGTTCTTGTTCCAGTTGCTTTCTGGTTTGGAGTGTTCATGCAGCGCAGCATTGTGGTTAAAAAAGTGAATTATCTGGATCCGACCGATCGTCTGGCCTTGATCAGTGTGCTTGACATGTATGCGCGCGACCCGATGGGTGGGGGCGAGCCCTTAGCCGACGAGGTCAAAGCCCGCTTATGTGATGACTTGGCTCGGGTGCCGGGGGCAGTTAGCTGGCTAGCCTGGCTTGACCAGCAACCCGTCGGTTTGCTCAATGCTTTGCAAGGCTATTCATCCTTTAAGGCCCGGCCCTTGATGAATGTGCACGACATCGCGGTCGACCCCGCTGAACGGGGCAAAGGTATCGGTCAAGCTTTACTCAAGGCCTTAGAAGAGCACGCCGAGCAATTGGGGTGCTGCAAACTAACGCTCGAGGTCTTGAGCGGCAATAGCGTGGCCCAGCAGTCGTATGCGCGCTTTGGCTTTGAACAATATGCGCTGAGCGCCTTGACAGGTCAGGCGCTGTTTATGCAGAAGTGGCTGTGAACTAAAAAGACGCCACCGCCCCATTCGAACGTGGGTCAAAGCCCCCCTCAAGCACCCCGTTCGCATGGCGGATCAACATCCCAGCGTGCCCCACGCCTTCATCCCAGGCACCAATCGTTTCAACGTCGTGACCCATCAACTTAAGTTGATCGATGGTGTTTGCGCTAAAGCGACTTTCAAGCTTGAGTGAGTCGCTTGACTGCCCCCAGGTGCGGCCCAGCAGCCAACGAGGCCGCTCGATCGCGAGTTGCGGGTGATCGCCAAAGCGTGTCACACGATTAAAAATCGTTGCTTGAGTTTGCGGTTGCCCATCGCCCCCCATCGCGCCATACACCATCACGCCGCCGTCGGCTCGTTGCGCCAGGGCAGGGTTTAAAGTGTGAAACGGCTTTTTGCCCGGTTCAAGGGTGTTGATGTGGCCTGGGTTCAGTGAAAAACTACACCCGCGATTTTGCCAGTTCACCCCAGAGGTCGGTAAGACCACCCCCGAGCCAAACTCGTGATAAATACTTTGGATAAATGACACAGCGATGCCGGCCCGATCGATGACGCCCATCCAGATCGTATCGCCGGGCGAAGTCTTTTGCCCCCACGGCGCGGCGCGTGTTGTATCAAGTCTGGCAGCAAGGGCGTCGATGCGTGTACTGGTTAATAGATCTTGTGGCGCCACCGACATGAAGGCAGGGTCAGTGAGATATTGATCCCGAATGCTGAACGCCAGTTTCGTCGCTTCAACTTGTGTATGGATAAAGGCCGCACCCTCTGGGTCTTGATCCCAGCCATGGATGCGATCCATGATGCCTAGGATTAACAAAGAGAGCAGGCCCTGTGAAGGCGGCACCATGTTAAAGAGTTGGCCCTGAGCGACCGTTGTGTGCAGGGGGTCGACTAGCTTTGCTTGGTGAGTGTTCAGATCCGCTAGCGTCAGGGGGCTGCCCACTTCGACGAGTTCGGCGGCCAGCATCTTGGCGAGCTTGCCACGATAAAAGGTGTCGCAACCCTCTTTCGCAATGAGTGCGAGCGTGTCAGCCAACTTTGGTTGCTTAAAAATACTAGCCTTGGCTGGCACCGTCCCTTGGGGCAAGAAGGTACTGGAAAAACCGCTATGAGGTTCAAGTTCGCCGCGTTTTAACGTGGTACAGGCTTCTTGGCTTTGCGTGACTGCGATACCGTTTTGGGCAAAATACATGGCATCAGACAGCAGTCGCGACAGTGGAAGCTTGCCATTTAGGCACTGTTTTGAAAGTTGGTAAGCAGCACCCCACCCGGAGAGGGTGCCTGCAACGGTCAAGGCGGCAACCCCACCCCGAAACGGGATGCTGTTAACGATGCCGCGCGAGGCGTACCAGTCGCGCGAGGCAGCCTGAGCACTGCGACCGCTCGCGTCGATGCCACCCGGGCGATTATTGGGGCCGTTGATCACCCAAAATCCATCGCCGCCAATTGAATTCATATGAGGGTAGACCACCGCAATCGTGGCCGCCGCTGCGATCATGGCCTCAAGGGCGTTGCCGCCTTCGCGTAACACGGCAACCGCTGACTCGGCTGCCAACGAGTGCGGGGCAACGGCAATGCCGCGCATACCAAAAATAGATTGAGTCAACACAGTCTCCTGAAAATCTTCGTGCAATCATACCTAAAGCGGCTGTAGTCAAGCCGCCCCGGCTCGTGGTAAGTTGGGTTTGGCTTCGCGTCAAGGCGGTATCCCTCGGCGTCATGTCAGTTAGGCTCGAAATAAAGTAGACTGCCTTATGGTTATTTCAATATGAATAAGGGCAACGGAGTAACATGAGCCCTTAATCTTGAGACTAAGAGTTAAAGAGCATGAGCGCTTCAGAGCAAGACAAAGGCACCCCTATATCGGTGGTCATTCGCAACCGCCTGAAAGAGTCTCGCAAGCGCTTTCATGCAAATGACAATATTGCTAACTTTATTGAGCCTGGTGAACTGGCCTTGTTGCTTGACGAGGTTGAGGCCAAAATGAAGGGCGTTCTTGAAAGCCTAGTGATTGACACCGAGGCCGATCACAACACCAATGACACAGCCCGACGTGTGGCCAAAATGTATTTGCATGAGGTGTTTGGCGGGCGCTATGCTGCGCAACCCAAAATCACAGAGTTTCCAAATGTCGAACACTTAAACGAATTGATGATCGTTGGGCCAATCACGGTTCGTAGTGCCTGCAGTCATCATTTTTGTCCGGTGATGGGCAAGGTCTGGATCGGAGTGATGCCCAACGAACATACCAATGTGATTGGGTTGTCAAAGTATGCACGATTAGCCGACTGGATTATGAGTCGCCCTCAAATACAAGAAGAGGCGGTCGTACAATTGGCCGACTTGATTCAAGAAAAAACACAGCCCGATGGCCTGGCCGTGGTGATGAACGCCACCCACTACTGCATGTCGTGGCGTGGTGTGAAAGACCCAGACAGTCGCATGATTAACTCTGTCATGCGCGGTGCCTTTTTGAAAGACGCAAATTTGCGGCGTGAGTTTTTATCTCTGATTCGTCGAGAGGATTGAACATGTTAGTTCGTTTGCTTTATGTGAGTCGTGCGCTTGATCCAGAGTCGCCCACTGCAACGCAGTCGATTTTAGATTCGGCGCGCAAATACAACTCAACGAACGGCATCACAGGCATACTTTGCTATGGTGGCGGACTATATTTGCAAGCTGTTGAAGGGGGGCGCACACAGGTCAACGAACTCTATGGCTACATCGTTCGCGATCAGCGTCATAAAGAGGTTGTCTTGCTTGACTACCAAGAAATCACTGAACGTCGCTTTGGCGGCTGGACAATGGGTCAGGTCAATCTGGCCAAGCTCAATACCTCAATTGTTTTGAAATATTCTGAAATGCCCGAACTTGATCCTTATTCAGTCTCAGGCGCGGTGTCTCTGGCGTTGCTCGAAGAGTTGATGCTGACGGCGTCAATCATCGGGCGGGCATAAAAAGCCGCTCGTTTGAGCGTGTCGAAAAGTTAAATAAATAAAGATAGTCAAATAAAAAAAAGGTGACGCTTAATTGAATACCCAAGATCACTCGTTTTCAGTTCGCTTGCTTTTGAATGTGGGTCATGGCCTTGACCATATGTTCTTGCTCATTTTTGCAGCTGCGGTTGGTGTCATCGCCAGCGAGTTTGGTTTTCAAAGCTGGGAAGACCTCATGCCTTATGGTGTGGGTGCCTTCGTCTTGTTTGGTTTGGGCTCTATTCCCTCAGGTCGCTTGGGCGATTTGTGGGGGCGCCGCCGCATGATGATTGTGTTTTTTGTGGGGATTGGAGTGTCAACGTTGCTCACCGCGCTCACGCAAAATGCCTGGCAAATGGCGATTGCGTTGACGTTTGTTGGTGCGTTTGCCTCGATCTATCATCCGGTTGGTATTCCTCTGCTGGTTCAGAAATCAGCCAATCCTGGCTTGGCGATTGGTGTGAACGGTCTGGCCGGCAACCTGGGCGTGGCCTTGGCCGCTATGCTGACGGGTTTTCTCATTAAGTGGATTGGTTGGCGTGCTGCCTTTGCAGTGCCCGCGTTATTGGCTGTGCTGTGCGGCATTTGGTTTGCGTATGCCTGTCCGGTTGAGACCGAAGCTCCAGCCAAGCGCAAGGGTGGTGCGAAAGTGTCGTTGACTCCCGCGATGCTGGCCCGCGTACTTGCTGTCATGACTGTTAGCGCGGCCACGGGTAGCGTGCTGTTTAATTTCACGACTAACGGTAACGGGCAACTGATGTCTGAGCGGTTTCAGGGCGTTGTGTCTGATCCTGCGTTGCTCGGTATTTTGCTGGCGATCATTTATGCCGTAGCGTCGCTCATGCAAGTGGCCGTTGGTAAGTTGCTAGATCACTTTGCTGTGCGCCCAATTTTTCTGGCAATCGTTCTGTTGCAAATTCCTTTGTTGGTGTTGTCAGCCTACGCGCAAGGTTGGTGGTTATTTGCGGCGTTACTGGGGGTCATGATCTTTATTTTTGGTGCCGTCCCCTTCATTGACGTCATGATTGTGCGCTACGTCGACGATCGTTCACGCTCACGCGTGGCCGGAATTCGTCTCGCAGTCTCGCTTGGAATCAGTTCGTTAGCCGTGTGGTTGCTGGGCCCCGCCGTGAAAGGCTTAGGGTTTGAGACCTTGATGTTAGTGATGGCTGGATTTGCTGCCGCGACGGCGTTTGTCGTTCTGTGGTTGCCTAGTGAATCCAACTTAAAAACGTAAAGGGTGTAATGATTCAAAAAATTGCCCCTGAACA
>JAIPCU010000066.1 GCA_021738045.1 Candidatus Methylopumilus sp.
GTCATCAAACTCGTTTGGGGTAGCGATTGGGATGGTCTGTTTGCCCGCGATGTCACCGGTGCCTTGGCACGAGCTTTTGCCAATACGGTCGACGGACAAATGCAAACCTTCGCCGCAAAAGATGGCCGCTTTAATCGCGACACGTTTTTTGGACAAAACGAAGAGCTCGCAAAATTGGCACAAGGGATGACCGATGACCAAATCGACCGCTTGAAGCGCGGCGGGCATGACCTCGTCAAAATTCACGCCGCTTATGCTTCGGCTGCCAATCACGTGGGCCAACCAACAGTCATTTTGGCGCACACCAAAAAAGGCTACGGGATGGGCAGCGCCGGTCAAGGAAAAATGACCACACACAGTCAAAAGAAATTTGACGATACCGATCTGCTTGAGTTTCGTAATCGCTTTAACCTCCCCTTGTCAGATCAAGAAGCGACCTCACTCACGTTTTATAAGCCCAGCGCCGATAGCGCTGAGATGAAATACCTGCAAGCGCAACGTCAAACCTTAGGTGGCTATTTGCCTAAGAGAGACACTGCGTGCGATACCGTAGCAGTTCCCACGATCGAACAATACAGCGGCTTCGCGCTAAACGCCGAAGGCAAAGAGATGAGTACCACCATGGCCTTTGTGCGCATGCTGGGCAATCTTCTCAAGGATTCTGCTCTGGGCCCGCGCATTGTGCCCATCGTAGCCGACGAGGCGCGCACCTTTGGCATGGCCAACTTGTTCAAGCAAGTGGGCATCTATTCAAGCGTCGGTCAGCGTTACGCACCTGAAGATATTGGTTCAGTCTTAAGCTACCGCGAGGCGCTTGACGGCCAAATCCTTGAAGAAGGTATTTCAGAGGCTGGCGCGATCGCCAGCTGGACAGCCGCCGCCACAAGCTACAGCGTGCACGGTTTGGCAATGCTGCCGTTTTATATCTACTACTCGATGTTTGGCTTTCAACGTGTGGGCGATCAAATCTGGGCTGCCGCCGACCAACGCCCACGAGGCTTCTTGCTGGGCGCGACCTCTGGGCGCACCACCTTAGGCGGTGAAGGCTTACAGCATCAAGACGGCTCAAGTCATCTTCACGCCGCAACGATACCCAACTGCAAAGCGTACGACCCCGCCTTTGCTGGTGAGATGGCCGTGATTGTGAATCAAGGGATTCACGACATGATGATCGAGCAGCAAGATATGTTTTATTACATCACGCTGATGAACGAAAACTACGCGCAGCCGAGCTTACCCGCAGCGATGCATGAGCAAGTCATACGCGGGTGCTATTTGTTTGAGACATTTGAGGCTCAGGTAAACGGCTCAGTTCCTGCCGATTCAAAGAGCTCGTTGAAGAATAAAGTCGACGCGACGTCCATTGGTGTCGTTGGTGCGACAGCGACGAGTAACGCCTCGCCACCATCGGTCACACTCTTGGGGTCAGGTGCAATTCTGACTGAAGTGATCAAAGCTGCTAAGCAACTCGCAGCTCAAGGCGTCACGACCTATGTCTACAGCGTCACAAGCTGGAGCGAACTTGCACGCGACGGCCTGGCCTGCCAAGACGCGCGCTTAGCCGGTTCTGCTGCAGCAGGCGTACCTTTCATCTATGCGCAGCTAGGCACCAGCCAAGGCCCGATCATCGCAGCCACAGATTATGTGCACGCCCTGCCAGAGTCTGTGCGCGCTTACCTGCCTGCCGATCGCCGTTACTTAACACTTGGCACAGATGGTTTTGGTCGCAGCGACACGCGTGCTGCCTTACGTGAATATTTTGGGGTGGATGCAGCCGCAATCGTACGCGCAGCGGTGCTCGCTTTAGAATAGCGGGATGCTAGTCAATCAAGCAAATCCTGGGTCTGTCACTGCGTCGCCAGTTTTACAACAGGCGCCAGGCCTAGTGCTAGATGCCTGTATTTTGATGTCGGGTTTGCTGCGGCCGCTGCTTCTGAATCTGGCTCATGCTGGCCTATTCGTGCCGCTCTGGACAGACAAGATCGGCCAAGAATGGCAGCGTAACGCCGCACGACTATGGCCGATTGAACCAGAGCTTTTAAAAAAAGAATGGCAGCTCATGCAAGAGCAATTTCCGCACTCAAACATGGGCGATGTGACCGAGTTTGAGGTAGACCTTCGACACACCGATCGTAAAGACAAACACGTGGCCGCAACCGGTATTGCAGGCGTTGCAAAACACGCTGCGCAACCGATCAGCGTGCTGACCTGGAACCTCAAAGACTTTAGCCGCTCTGAACTACGCAAACAACAACTCGGCCTGATCGACCCTGATCGCTTGTTATCACAGTGGTGGCCCACCCAGTCATCGCTTTTGCAGCAGCATATCAACGCGACGGTTGAAGAGCTTTTTTCAACTGGCAGACGCCAGTCTGAGCCAGTTGTGGCGATGCTAAAACGCGATCGCTTGTTTAGACTAGCGGGTTGCTACGACCGCTTGCTGCAACAGCGCGCGAGTATTGATGCGAAATCTTGATGTCAATTGAAAGGTGCAAGCAGGCAACGCGAATGATTTGATCCAGCAGTGATCCCCAAAGAAAAACCCCCGCAAGCACCAAGGTGCGAGCGGGGGTTTTTTGATGCTTTGTGCTGAAAACAGTCTAAAGATTTAAGCACTAAAACCGCTTAAAACTTTAGACCTGACAGTTTAAGCCTGTGGTGCAGCCGGTGCTTCGGGGGCCGCAGCAGGTGCCTCAGTTGATGCCGGAGCACCGCCTTCGACTTGTTGCTCGATACCACCAATAGCTTTCACTGACAGACGCAGACGACCTTTGTCGTCGGCCTCGATCACTTTGACACGCAGAGGTTGACCGACTTTCAGGACGTCGTTGATGTTAGCGATACGATAGTTGGCGATCTCGGAGATATGCAGCAAACCATCACGACCAGGCAAGACCTGAACGATGGCGCCAAAATCTAACAGACGCAACACGCTGCCGTCATAGACCTGACCCACTTCAACTTCTGCAGTCAGTTCAGAGATACGACGCTGCGCTTCGTGGGCACGATCAAGATCGGCGCTCGACACAACGATAGTGCCATCATCTGAAATATCGATCTGGCAACCGGTTTCTTCGGTCAGCGCACGAATCGTCGCGCCGCCCTTACCGATCACATCACGAATCTTTTCAGGATTGATTTTCATGGTGAGCATGCGTGGTGCAAACGCTGACAGTTCAGTACGCGCACCTGAAGTGGCTTCACGCATTTTTGCCAGAATATGCAAACGACCATCACGGGCTTGAGCCAGTGCGACCTGCATGATTTCTTTGGTGATACCTTGAATTTTGATATCCATTTGCAATGCAGTGATACCTTGTTCGGTACCCGCCACTTTGAAATCCATATCGCCTAAGTGATCTTCATCACCCAGGATGTCCGTCAGCACGGCAAATTTACCGGCATCCAGAATCAAGCCCATTGCCACACCAGCCACCAAGTCTTTGACTGGTACGCCAGCGTCTAACATGGCCAGTGAGCCGCCGCAGACCGAAGCCATTGACGACGAACCGTTTGATTCGGTGATTTCTGAGACCAAACGAATGGTGTACTGAAAATCAGCCGCGTTAGGCAACAAAGGCACTAGCGAGCGCTTAGCCAAACGGCCATGGCCGATTTCGCGACGCTTGGGCGTACCCACACGACCTGTTTCGCCAGTGGCAAACGGAGGCATGTTGTAGTGCATCAGGAAACGATCACGATACTCACCCATCAGGGCATCGATAATCTGTTCATTTTGCTTGGTACCTAGCGTTGCAATGACCAGTGCTTGCGTTTCACCGCGTGTGAACAAGGCGCTGCCGTGAACACGTGGCAAGACGCCCATACGGATGCTGATTGGGCGCACTGTGCGTGTGTCGCGACCATCGATGCGTGGCTCGCCCGACAGAATCTGACTACGCACAATACGGGCTTCGAGGTCAAACAAGATGTTATCAACCACAACGCCATCATGCTTAGGTGTACCTTGCGCAGCGGCTTCCTCAGCAAGTTTGGCATGCACATCAGAATAAACCTGACGCAACTGAGTCGTACGCTCTTGCTTTTGACGAGTTTGGTAGGCTGCGTTCAACGGGCCTTGTGCAGCAGCAGAGATGCTTGCAATCAACGCTTCGTTTTTAGCAGCAGGTTTCCAATCCCAATCAGGCTTGCCAGCATCGCGAACGAGTTCATGAATGGCGCCAATGACTGCTTGCATTTGGGTATGACCAAACACGATGCCACCCAGCATGATCTCTTCTGAAAGCTGTTGGGCTTCAGATTCAACCATCAGCACAGCGGCTTCAGTACCAGCAACGATCAAATCCATTTGCGAGATTTTGAGTTGCGAGGCGGTTGGGTTGACCAGATACTGGCCATCGATATAACCGACGCGTGCAGCACCGATAGGGCCGTTGAACGGGATACCCGAGATGGCCAGCGCCGCAGAGGCACCGATCATGGCAGGGATATCAGGATCGATTTCAGGGTTGCAGGACAACACGTGAATGATGACCTGAACTTCGTTGTAGAAGCCTTCTGGAAACAACGGACGCAATGGACGATCGATCAAACGCGAAGTCAATGTTTCTTTTTCTGAAGGCTTGCCTTCACGTTTAAAAAACCCGCCGGGGATTTTGCCCGCAGCGTAGGTTTTTTCAATGTAGTCAACTGTCAGGGGGAAAAAATCTTGACCTGACTTGGCATCTTTTTTTGCAACAACCGTTGCGAGTACGACAGTGTCTTCAACAGTAACTAACACTGCACCTGATGACTGGCGAGCAATTTCGCCGGTTTCAAGCACAACGGTGTGTTGGCCATACTGAAAAGATTTGGTCACTTTATTGAACATGACATTTATTCCTTACAAATGAAAAACCGTGGGCAGTGCGGCAAACATGCCGCAGCGACCACGGTTGCTTCACGGGGAGACTGCCCCATGGATTTTGATCACTTACGCAGACCGAGTTTTTCGATCAGCGAGCGATATGAATCTGGGTTGCGGCCCTTGAGATAATCGAGCAGCTTACGGCGACGGCTAACCATACGCAGAAGGCCGCGGCGTGAGTGGTGGTCTTTAATATGTGCTTTGAAGTGACCTGTCAGTTCGTTGATACGAGCTGTCAGCAGAGCCACTTGAACTTCAGGAGAACCGGTATCGCCTTGTGCGCGTTGATACTGCGCGACGATGTCGGATTTTTTAATATCAGCAACAGACATTTTTAAGCCTCAAATGACAAGCGTTAAAGCCGAGGTGCTTTAACGTGATTAAAAAAGAACGAACTTTACAGACAACCTAGTAGCGAAAAAAATACTATAAGCTGTACGTAAACGCTTTACGAAAAAACAATTTAATGGAAAAAGATCCAGTAAAGCCTGAGAATTATAGCTTATTGACTAAAATGATGACATTCCGCCCAACAGCTCGCAAAAAGGCTATGTTTGCTTGGCGACTGGCAAGGTATTTGAAGCACTTTAATCACGTATTAACTAATTAAATCTTAGGCAAAATATGCGCACGCAAACTTATATGGCACTGTTGTTAGTCTTCGCACTCGGTGGCTGCGCACAATTGCAATCCGCCAAACCAGGCACCCCAGTGGCCGACATCATCAAGCAATTTGGCAAACCCACCATCACTTGCCGTAACCCAGATGGTACTGAGCGACTGGTATGGTCATTACAACCGTTTGGGCGTTACGCTTGGGGCACAAACATCACCAAAGACAACACCATTGGTCCGGTCACTCAGGTGCTAACCGACGCACATTTTGAGTTGTTATCCACCGGAACTTGGTCTGACGAACGCGTCCGTTGCGAATTTGGTCCCCCTGCAGATATTGGGGGTATTGCCAAAGGAAACGAAAAAGTCTGGGCTTACCGCTATTTTGAATCTTCAGTGTGGTACTCGCTGATGTACGTCTACATGGGGCCTAACGGCAACCTGGCTAATCGCCACAATCCGGGCCCTGATCCAGCGTATTTGCTAAACGATCGCTAGCTTATTCGTTACCGCTGCGCAACGCCACCTGCTTAGACAGGCGGCGCCAGCGCCACAGCCATACACCCCAGCCAGACAGCCCGTACACAATAAACAGGCCAAACAAAATCACAGGCGGGTTGCTTGAAATAAAGACAAAGCCAGCAACAAAAACCAAAATCACCCAAAACGGCACGCTGCGGCTCAGGGCAAAGGCTTTACCGCTGTAAAACGGCAAATTCGAGACCATCGCAATGCCGCAATAAATCGTGATCGCAAAGGCTGTCCAAGCCAAAAACTCATGGGGCACTTGCAAGCGATTATCGACCACTAACCAAACAAAACCTGCAATTAAGGCGCCGGCCGCAGGGCTAGGCAAGCCTTGAAAAAAGCGCTTGTCCACCACTGCAATGTTGGTATTAAAACGCGCCAACCGTAGGGCAGCACCGCAGACATACACAAACGCGGCCAACCAACCCCAGCGACCTAAATCTTGCAGCATCCACTCGTACATCACCAGCGCTGGCGCGACGCCAAACGAGGTCATATCTGAAAGCGAGTCGTATTGCTCGCCAAACGCCGAGGTCGTATTGGTCAGCCTGGCAACCCTACCATCCATTCCGTCAAGCACCATCGCAACAAATATAGCAATGGCCGCCATTTCAAAGCGACCATTCATCGCCTGAACCACTGCATAAAACCCGGCAAAAAGTGCCGCAGTTGTGAACGCATTGGGCAGCAAATAAATACTGCGGTGGCGAAGATCAGGGTCGCGCAATGGATTATTAGGCATCTTTAGGCTCAGCTAGTTGACGCAGGCAAATCCGCCAGCACCGTACTCGTTGCGCTTACCTTATCACCAATTGCGACTCTGGCGCGCGATCCTAGCGGCAAATAAACATCTACGCGCGAACCAAAGCGAATAAAACCATAGCGTTGCCCGCGCGCCAAGGTGTTGCCAGCCTTGGTATAGCAAAGGATGCGCTTGGCGACCAAGCCGGCAACCTGAACCGCCGTCACAAGGTGGCCAGCAGGCGTGCGCAACACCATGGCGTTACGCTCGTTTTCGAGCGAAGCCTTGTCAAGCGCTGCGTTAAAAAACTTACCCGGAAAATATTGCGTTTTTAGCACTTCACCATCAACCGGGCTGCGATTGCTGTGCACGTTAAAGACATTCATGAATACGCTAATCTTGAGTGCCTGGCGTTCACCGTAGGGATCAAGGGTCTGCTCGACCACCACAATGCGGCCATCGGCGGGTGACAAGACTGCCAAAGGCTCGGTTGAGCCCGAGCGGGCCGGATCGCGAAAGAACTGCAGCACAAAGGCGGTAATCACCCAAAAGAAGATTGACCAGCCAAGCGACCAAAAGCTGACAAGCACAGCGATGAGTATCGAGCCAGCCAAAAAAGGCCAACCCTCGCGGGCGATTATGGAGTGCGGATAGTGTGGTGTATTCATCATGCCGAAAGGTTAACCCAAAAAAACACGCCCCGAAGGGCGTGATTCAAAAACAAACTAAAAACAAAACTAGTTCTTTGTTTTGTCAACCAACTTGTTTGCTGCAATCCAAGGCATCATCGCACGCAATTTAGCGCCGACCACTTCGATCTGCGATTCAGCATTGATACGACGACGTGAAATCAGTGCAGGTGCACCGGCCTGGTTTTCGAGAATGAAACGCTTGGCGTACTCGCCGGTCTGAATGTCTTTGAGCGCTAAACGCATAGCATCGCGTGTAGCCTCAGTCACAATCTTAGGACCAGTCTCGTACTCACCGAACTCGGCGTTGTTAGAGATTGAGTAGTTCATGTTGGCGATACCGCCTTCATAAATCAGGTCAACAATCAACTTGAGCTCATGCAAGCACTCAAAGTAAGCCATTTCAGGGGCGTAGCCAGCCTCAACCAAGGTATCAAAACCTGCCTTGATGAGTTCGACCGTACCGCCGCACAACACAGCCTGTTCGCCGAACAAGTCGGTTTCAGTTTCTTCGCGGAAGTTTGTTTCGATCACACCAGCGCGACCACTGCCGATCGCGCAAGCGTACGACAAAGCGACATCGCGTGCCGAACCTGAGTTGTCTTGATGCACAGCCACCAATGAAGGTACGCCGCCGCCTTGTGAGTACGTACCACGCACCGTGTGGCCTGGTGCCTTAGGGGCGATCATGACGACATCAATATCGGCACGGGGCACGACCTGACCATAATGCACGTTAAAGCCGTGGGCAAACGCCAAAGCAGCGCCGGCCTTGATGTTGCCGTGAACGCTTTCGCGGTACACCTGGCCAATGTTTTCGTCGGGCAACAGCATCATGACTAAGTCGGCAGCTTTGACCGCGTCAGCGACTTCAGCAACGTTGAGACCGGCCTTAGCGGCTTTCGCCCATGAGGCGCCATCTTTACGCAAACCAACCACAACCTTGACACCCGACTCATGCAGGTTCAAAGCGTGGGCATGGCCCTGCGAACCGTAACCAAGAATGGCAACAGTCTTGCCTTTGATCAGGGACAAATCACAATCTTTATCGTAGTAAACCTTCATTCTGGGCTCCAGATTTTTTAAGTTGAATGCAAATAATCAGAAAAACAAATCGGCTTCGCTTAAACGCGAGACAAGCACCGATCAAAGCTTGAGGATGCGCTCTCCACGACCAATTCCTGAAACGCCCGTACGAACCGTTTCAAGAATTGCGCTGCGATCCAACGCATCAATAAACGCCTGTATCTTCTCTTGGTTACCCGTGAGTTCAATGGTGTAGGCTTTGTCAGTGACATCAATGATACGGCCGCGAAAAATATCCGCCATCCGTTTCATTTCTTCACGCTCTTTACCCACCGCCCGCACCTTGATCAACATCAATTCGCGTTCGATATGAGGCCCTTCGGTGAGATCGACAACTTTGATCACATCGACGAGGCGATTCAAGTGCTTGGTGATTTGTTCGATCACTTCATCAGACCCCATCGTGACCAGCGTCAGACGCGACAAGGTCGAGTCTTCAGTCGGCGCAACGGTGAGGGTTTCAATGTTGTAACCACGAGCAGAGAAGAGACCCACCACGCGCGACAAGGCGCCTGGTGCGTTTTCCATCAGAACAGAAATAACGTGTTTCATGGTGGTCTCCGTTATAGGTCTTCAGAGCCGAGCAACATCTCGGTCAGACCTTTGCCCGCCTTGACCATCGGCCAAACGTTTTCTTCGCGATCCGTGATGAAGTCCATAAACACGAGGCGATCTTTCAATTTGAACGCTTCGCGCATGGCGCCATCCACATCCGAAGGTTTCTCGATTCGCATCCCGACGTGACCGTAGGCCTCGGCGAGTTTGACAAAATCGGGCAACGCATCCATGTAAGACTCGGCGTAGCGAGACGAGTAATCAATTTGCTGCCACTGACGCACCATGCCCAAATAGCGATTATTCAAGCAAAGGATCTTAGGTGTCAGATGATATTGACGGCAGGTCGACAGCTCTTGGATATTCATCTGAATCGAGCCTTCGCCCGTGATGCATGCCACCGTGGCGCCTGGGTTGGCCATTTGCACGCCCATCGCGTAAGGCAAGCCCACGCCCATCGTGCCTAACCCACCCGAGTTAATCCAGCGGCGCGGTTTGTCAAAACCGTAGTACTGCGCCGCCCACATTTGATGCTGACCCACGTCAGAGGTCACGTAGGCATCACCCTCGGTGACTTCCCAGAGCTTTTGCACAACCGACTGAGGCTTGATGACTTCGTTTGAACTGGCAAATTTCATGCACTCTTTGCCACGCCAAACTTGTACCTGCTGCCACCATTTGGCCAAGGCCTCAGGATTTTGACGGGTTTCGGTTGCGCTGATTTTGTATTGCGCAATCAAATCAATCAGCACGTCTTTGACGTTGCCCACAATCGGCACATCGACTTTGACGCGTTTTGAAATTGACGACGGGTCAATATCAACGTGAATAATCTTACGAGCATTTTGCGCAAAATGCTTCGGGTTACCGATCACGCGATCATCAAACCGCGCACCAACTGAAATCAACACGTCGCAGTGTTGCATTGCCATATTGGCTTCGTAGGTGCCATGCATGCCAGGCATACCGACAAATTGCGAATCTGAAAACGGAAAAGCGCCCAAGCCCATGAGGGTGTTGGTGCAGGGCGCCCCGACTAGTTTGACGAACTCGTGCAACTCAGCCGACGCGTCAGACAGAATCGCGCCACCGCCGCTGTAAATCATGGGGCGCTCGGCTTGCAACAACATCTGCACAGCCTTTTTGATTTGCCCTTGATGACCTTTTACGACCGGGGCGTATGAGCGCAGCACGGGTTCGCCTTTGGCGGGCGTGTATTTGCAATGTGCGGCGCTAATATCTTTAGGGATATCAACGAGCACGGGGCCCGGACGACCGGTGCGGGCGATATAGAACGCCTTACGCATCGTGTCGGCCAAATCTTTAATATCGCGCACTAAAAAGTTGTGCTTCACGCAAGGGCGTGTAATCCCTACGGTATCGCACTCTTGAAAAGCGTCTTCACCGATCGCGTGCGTGGGCACCTGACCGCTGATGATCACCATCGGAATCGAATCCATGTAGGCAGTTGCGATACCTGTCACGGCGTTGGTGACGCCAGGGCCACTGGTGACCAAGCACACGCCAACTTTATTTGAGGATCGCGAGTACGCATCGGCAGCGTGCACGGCAGCTTGCTCGTGTCGTACCAGAATATGCTGAAATTTATCTTGCTTGTAGATTGCGTCGTAGATATATAAGACCGCGCCACCGGGATAACCAAAAACGTGTTCTACGCCTTCGTCAGCCAAGCAACGCACGACGATGTCTGCGCCATTGAGTTCCATAAGTTCATTCCTTTCATTACCGGCATCGCCCATCTGATTGCATCCTCGTCTTGAGAAATGCTGAACCGCTACATGTTCAGCAACATGATCCGACGCTTTTAGACTCACGGAGCCTAGCCACCCGGACACCTTGCCAATCTGTCGCGCATTCGCCATCAGGCTATGCACGCACCCAACAGGGGTGCACTGGATCGAAACGGAAGCGCTTGCCGCAGCTTGTGGCAGGGAAAGCAGCAAAAGTTTAGATGGCAAGACTGTTTGGGCGGTGACCCAAACTAAAAGCCATTGCACAAAAAAGCGGTGAGCTTAAAGGTGCGAGCCGATGAATGTAACCCGTTGTGCGCCGCAGCGCAAATTGAGATACCCTCACGACCTTTGAATTGCCTGAGATTTTGCGAAAAATGAGGTTATGCCGGCGCAGCTGACAATTATTCAAGTCGTTCGCTGTCACTGTGATGTAGGTTCGTTAGAGTAAAGTCAAGGAGGTAGTCAATTGCCTGTTGCTGTGCTGCACAATTTACCAAGGCCCGCCTGAGTCATGAATTTAAACTACGGCCCTTTACAACGCTTTTTGTTCAGCCACCACTTTTACAGTGGTGTCAGGCGAGCGGCCGGGATTTTGCTGCCAATCGCCGTTTTAGGTGGGGTCTTTGGCTGGTATGCCAGCGGCCTGATTGCGACCTTTGGCGCGCTGTGTGTGGCCTTTATCGATCAACCAGGGCCGCATGAGCACCGGGCGCGCGAGATGCTTGGCGGCACCTTATTAAGCACCCTGACTGTCACACTGACCGGGCTGGCCTCGTCTCACCCCTTATTGATCTGGGGCGTTGTGATGGGGCAATGTTTTGCCTTTTCGATGCTGGCGGTCTACGGAAAAAAGGGCGGACAAATCGGCTTTGCCTGTTTGTTGCTCATGACCGTCACGCTTCATCACTCACTTTCGACACAAGAAGTTTGGCTACATGCACTCACTTCGTTAGGTGGCGGGCTGTTTTACACCCTGTTCAGTTATTCGGTCAGCCGAGTGATGCAATTGCGTGAAAAAGAGCAAGCTCTGTCAGTTGCTCTTTTTGCGACTGCCGACTACATCGCACGGCGCGCCGACATGTATGAACTCGATCAGGATCTTGACGAAAGCTACCGCAAGCTGATTGTCTGCCAAGCCGACATGACAGATAAGCATCAAGCTGCACGCGACATGGTGCTGCGGGGGCTCGCCACCAAGCAAGCACAAGCCGATGCCAGCCGCGTAATGCTCTGGAATCTATTCGTCGAAATGATTGCAATTCTTGACTTGCTCGTGGCCACTCGTACTGACTATGCTTTTTTAAGGCAGAAACTGGACGGTTCAGATGCTCTACTGTTTATGCGCGACGCTCTGCATAAAATGGCGGGCGATCTCGAGCGAATTGCACTGGCCGTAGCTCGTGAACATACCGCCACGCAACGCAGCAGTGTCAAAGCAGAATTACGCGCACTTGAGTTTGAAATTCAACAGATGCAAACCGAGGGGCTCGCTCGGCGCGAACCTGAGCTCTATTCATTATGTATCGAGATCTTGCGTCGCCTGCGCAACAGCGCCAAGGTGATCGACCGCATGATTTTGGCGACTCGACGTGATCACAATGCTCAACTGCTTGATGCCGTCAAAATTGATCGCTCTTTAACTCAGTTTTTATCACGTCAACATTTTCGGCCGCGTTTACTGACCAGTAATTTAAGACTCGACTCACCTTTTTGCCGTTACGCGTTGCGCGTGACACTGGCGGCGGGTATTGCGCTTGCGCTCTCAGCCCTGATCCCAGCGCTCGCTCGTCAGGGCTACTGGATTTTGCTGACAGTACTGATCATCATGAAACCGGGCTTTGCGCTGACTCGCCAACGCAATGGCTGGCGACTACTAGGGACGTTGATAGGTTGCGGACTTGCCTTCGGTATTTTGTACACCACCCAGCACGAAACGTGGTTATTTGCGATCATGGTGCTTTCAACAATCATTGGTGGCAGCCTGCTGCAAATGAATTACTTGGTAGCTTCCGCTTTCAATACAAACGCTGTGCTGCTAGCGTTTAACTTTTTAGACCCCGGGGCCACCACCATCATTGCTGATCGTGCGCTTGACACGTTCTTGGGCTCGGTCATCGCGTTTGCCTGCAGCTACGTGCTGCCATGGTGGGAGGCACAGTTTATGCCGTCGCTCATGCGCGCGGCGATTTCGGCCAACCGCGAATACCTACGCGCTGCGCTTGCTCAAATACAAACACATGAGGCCAACGCCTCAGCGCATGAGGTTAAGCGGGCAGATTTCAATCTGCGTTTAGCCAGAAAAAATGTTCATGTCGCACTTGCCAATTTCGCCGAGGCGTTTTATCGCATGATGCTAGAGCCAAAATCGCGACAATGGCACGTGATTGAACTCAATAACATTGTGATGCAAAATCACATGTTGTCTTCGCAAATCTCGGCCGTCACAACCGTACTACTGAGTTTGCCAGCCCCCCCTGCAGCGAGCACCGAATTCTTGAATGCCCTGCTACCCCAACTATTACCCGCCCCCGAGCTGCCGACTCCGCCCGTCCCAAAGTCGTTACTCGACGGAACACTCCCCGATCTGACCTACCCGCTCAAGCAACTGCAACGCTCGATCACGCTGATCAATGAAGAAATTGAAGTGATTTACGACAAATCGCACGTGAATCCTAGGCCAACTGCCACAATCTCTGAGCAAGTCTGACGTCGTTACTCGTTACTCGTTACTCTTTGCTCTTTGCTCTTTGCTCTTTGCTCTTTGCTCAAGCCACCGAGCAATTGCGCCTGCGCTTTTGTAGATTGCAACTCTTTGCATCCAAAATGAGCTACGGTCTTTTTTTATTTTGCCTCACGCCTTACACTGAATATTCGCGGCACGCGCCAGCCAGCTTTACCTGGTCAAGTTACTTTTGATTCACCTTTCAGGAGCTTCACATGTCAGTTCAAAACAAAGTCGCCCTCATTACCGGCGCAGCGAGCGGCATCGGCCGTGAATGCGCGCTCACCTTGGCGCGCCAAGGTGCTGCTGTGGTCGTAGCAGATCTCAACCCAGCGGCCTCTGAGTTAGTCGTTGCCGAAATTATCAAGGCGGGCGGCCGCGCCATCAGTGTGATGATGGATGTCACCGATGAAGACGCAGTCAACGCGGGGGTTAATCGTGCCGTCACAGAATTTGGCAGCATCGATATTCTTGTGTCGAACGCCGGCATTCAAATCATTCATCCGATTGAAGATTTTCCGTACGCTGACTGGAAAAAAATCATGGCGATTCACGTAGATGGTGCTTTCTTAACCACCAAAGCAGCGATTAAACACATGTACGACAGCGGTCGCGGCGGTTCGATCATCTATATTGGCTCGGTGCATTCGCATCAGGCCTCAAAATTGAAATCAGCCTACATCACGGCCAAACATGGTTTGCTGGGCTTGGCGCGTGCAATCGCCAAAGAAGGCGGCCCGCGCGGCGTTCGCACCAATGTCGTGTGCCCAGGATTTGTTCGTACGCCCTTGGTCGATAAGCAAATCCCTGAACAAGCTGCTGTCTTCAACATGAGCGAAGAAGACGTCATCAAGAAAGTGTTTCTGAATGAAACGGTTGACGGTGAGTTCACCACCACAGCCGACATCGCAAATACCGTTGCCTTCTTGGCGGGTTTTGAAACCAACGCACTGACTGGGCAATCGATTGTGGTGAGTCATGGCTGGTCGATGATTTAAACGTTGCGGTTTACCTGAGATGCTCGGGTAGGCATTGAGCTCGGGTAGGCATTGATTTAGACGCTACGGTTTAGATAAGCTCCAAGGGTGATCGGTCTTTAGCGGATCGTCACCCAAGCGCAACCACAGGCTAGTCATCAACTGAAACAGATTTTGCGCTTGAATACTGCTGTTTATTCAGCTCGTTCTGTTATCGTAATCACTCTTATTACTCTCGGTGTTTGGTTGATCGGAGTCAGTCGTGAATACCCTTGAAGCAGCGCGCTTTTCTAGGCAAATCGGTTTTGGCTTTGCCCCCGACGAAACAATCCCAAGTGACGTGATCAGTTGGGCGCAGGGGCAAATGAACCGAGGGCCTAGCGTTCAGTTTTTTGCAGATCGGCAAGGCCACTTGCTTAAAGATCTACCCGAAGGGTTGAAACTTCTGCACACACAAGCAGAGGTC
>JAIPCU010000067.1 GCA_021738045.1 Candidatus Methylopumilus sp.
CCAAGCGATTGACCACAAAAACATAAGGTAATTGCGTTCCTAGCTTGTAGTTTGTTTCAGCCTCTTTGCCCTCTTTAGAATTACCAAAGAACTTTGGCTTTTGGGCAGAGTTAGCAGAGAAAAACGCCGCGTTATCACTGTTCTTGCGCATCGCTAACGCGATGAAACCTTGCTCGGCAAGTTCAAACTCTCGACGCTCTGATATCAACACTTCGGTCGGAATCTTTGTTTGAATCTCGCCCATGGCCTCGTAGTTGTAAATCGGCAGATCTTCGACGGCGCCACCACCTTGTGGCCCAATGATGTTGGCGGCCCAACGGTATTGAGCAAAACTTGCCGTCAATCTTGAGGCAAAGGCAAACGAAGCGTTGCCCCACATAAAGCTTGAGTTGCCGCCAGACACATCTTCGTTATAAGAAAACTTTTTAGCTGGAACCGTATCGTTACCGTAAGGCGTGCGCAACAAGAAATGCGGCATCACTAACGCAACGTTTCGGGCGTCATCGCTTTCGCGAAAGCCTCTCCATTTTGTGTAGGTCGGGCTATCGAAGATCGAGGCTAAATCTTTAAGGTCAGGCAACTTCGCGTAGTCTTCAAGACCGAAGAATGAAGCACTGACGCCGCCAACAAAAGGCGCATGCGCCATCGCTGCGACACTTGATACGTACTGCAGCAACGCCACGTCTTGAGTGCCTGGGCCAAACTCATAGTTTGAAACAATCGCGCCAAACGGTTGGCCGCCAAACTGACCAAATTCAGCTGTGTAGACGTTTTTATACAGGCCTGACTTGGTAATTTCAGGTGAGTCTTGAAAGTCGCTCAGCAAATCTTCTTTCGAGACGTTCATCATCTGAATTTTGATGTTCTCGCGGAAATTCGTGCGGTCAACCAAGAACTTAAGTGAACGCCAGGCAGATTCAAGCTTCTGAAACGCCGTATTGTGCAAAATTTGATCGACTTGTCGGCTCAATTTCTTGTCAAGCTCGGCGATCAGTTCGTCGGCCAACGCCGCCGTGATACGGTCGGTTGAGCGCTCTGGGTCGAGCAGGGTACCGATAAACGATTGAATGCCCTGTTTGGTGATCGAGTACGAATCGTCCCCGGGGCGAATTTTACTCGTCTCTAATAGCTGGTCGATCAGGGAGCCTGACTCGGAGGCCGCGTTTGCCGCCCCTTGGGCTTTTGCTTGTTCTTCGCTCATTAAAATTCTCTCTTTCTGTCTATGTTCAATGAATTACTTTTTGTCCAAACCAAGTTCAGTTAACAACTTGGCGCGACTGCCCTCATCGGACACGAGAGACTGCAGTTTTTTACGAAAATCCGGGATATTACCCAAGGGGCCTTTGAGCGCCTTCAGCGCCTCACGCAACTCAAGAATACTTTTGAGCTCGGGTACTTTCTCAACGATGGCATCGGGCTCAAAATCAGCCAGTGACTCAAACTTCAGGCTCACCGCCAGATTGTCATCTGAATCTTCTTTTTCAAGGCGATTGGGCACGCTCAAGTCAAGTGCAAGTTTTTGCGCCTTCAACACCTCGGTAAAGTTATCTTTATCAATATTGATCGGGGCGCGGTCTTCGACAGGGCGATCATCTTCTCGTTGGGTGTAGTCACCTACCACCAACAACTTCAAAGGCAACTCGACTTCGGCCTGCGCATCGCCCGTTGCGGGCTTGTACGTAATGTTAATTCTCTCTTTTGGTGCAACTGAACCTGCAGAAGCCATAATCTTTCTCCTTGGACCTGAAAGCGCTCATCACTTCGAGCAACAAACGTCATCAACTTATATTTAGATTGACGGTAACGTACAGTAACGAAAACATATGTAAAAAAAGAAAATAATCCTCTCAAATACTGGCGATTTGTTTCATGTAAGCGGATAGTCTGCTTACTTCGTTGGGATTTTTAGGGTTTCCCCGATCTTGATAAGATCGCTCGTTAACCCATTTATTCGCATCAATGCTTTCACATCCACCTGGTACTTCAGCGCCAACTTAGAGAGCGTATCGCCCCCTTCGACAACATGGCTGCGCCTCGCAACAGCTTGTGGGGAGGCAATGCGACTCGCGGCTTCGGGCTGCTCTGCTGGGGGCGTAACGACTGGCTCTGTTGCGGGGCGCGCACTGTCGGAGTTGGCTGGTGCTGAACCATCGACGAGTGACGCGACGCGTTGCTCAATGAGCCGTGGCAGATCCATCTCGACCGAGCCAGGCCGTCCACCCAGCCAACACTGGCCCACCCGCTCAGGGATATTCAACTGTCTGCGCGCCGCAGCGCCCGCCGTCACAGTCGGCATCGACACTTCAGCCAAATGGCTGTAATCGGTCGCTAGCTTTAACAGTGCCTCTTGTCCCACAAAGTCGTAACGCACGTTGATTGAACGCACCTCCTGAGCCTCAAGCCTCTCTTGCAGGGCCGGAAAGTCTTCAGGTGTAAAAATACGCTCGCCATCTTGAAACTCTTCGATGAAGCGGGCCAAACCCAAAGCACCGGGATAGCGGCGGGTCAAGGACAGATTTTCAATTTTGATCTGTAAGGAAACATCGCCGCACAAATCGGGCGACCAGGTCACCGTATCGTTCGCCTGCACGTTAAAGTTATTCAACACAATTTCTTCGTTGGCGCACTGGATTGACAAAATCGCCGCATAAGGCTTGACTTTGGCACTCGCATTAACACCAATTGGACGCGAGGTGATCGCCAACTTGACCGACTTACCTTTGGCACTTTCTGCTCGTTGATCTTTGACCAATTGCTGCACACGTGCGCCGATCGACCGATTCAAAAACGGTACAAAATCGCTTTGAAACGGAAACTCATATCTCACTAATTTATCGTACGTCTGAGCCTTGACCGGTACAAACTCTCCGCCTTTCTGTTGAATAAACGGTTTTGCGGGGCCATTAGCAAAGGCCCAGACTGACCCTTGTTGACCAAAAAGTTGCTCGCCGATCTCTTTGGCGCTCACCGATGTCTGCGTCCGCCAGATTACGTTTTTTTCCCAGTCCCTTTGCAAGCCGCAAGAAGCTTGCTCGGTCACATACCGTATCAGCAACTGCAACGGTCCGCCAACAATTGGCCACAACACCGCATCATCCGCGGCAACAAACCCCGAGCGTTTACGAAACTCGGCAAATGTCTCTTGCAGCGCTCGCAAACTTGAGGACTTGGTCGCAGGGTCGATCCCAAAGGCGAAAAAATCTGACGCCATTTGATAACTTTTGCCCTCGCCCTCGATAGCCTCGGCAGCAGCTAAATCAAAATCGTTAATAAATTTGCGATACGCATCAATGGTGCCAAGCGCCCGACTCATTTGATTGGGTACTGGCGCTACCGACCCGGTTTGAATAGAGTCCTGAAGGGCGCGCCCACCGATTGCATTAAAGACCCCTAGCACCGTGGTCGCCTGCGCGAGCGGCCCAGTACTCTGGGCATCACGTCTGAATACGCTAAAGTCTCGAGCAAATAACAACCAGCTCGGTAATTGCGCTTGAGGCACTGCCTCGAACTCACTGCTCAGGCGACTGATTAAGGCGTAGTAAGGACTGTTAACTTTATTCACTCGACGAACCATCTCACGCCAGATCGGTTCACTCACAAGCAGTTTGTCTCCCTCGGCGAAAGCAGAGGCAAAGGTATGCCAGACATTGATCCTTTCTGCCTGATACCACGACTCAAAAGATTTACGTTTCGCAACAAATTCAGGCGAATCCTTAAAAGCAAGCGAAAGCTCTTGTAAAAACTCTTGAATTCGCAACTCGCCCGCACGCGTGAAGGCAGGCCGAATTTTTACACCACTTGAACTCAGCGACCCTGGCAGCCAAAACTCGTTGAGCGTCACAGCGGGTATACCGCTTCGTGTATCCGCCCAAGAGAGTAACCATGGCATCTGCCCTGGGGCGAACACCGCTTTAGACAATGTCTCAAAATCCACCTGCGAACCACCAGCCAGCAAGCCGCCATCCGCCTCGGACCAGGCGAAATACGCGCTCACCATCCGATCATAGCCAGCCCTGACCTCTGGGGTCAGCACCGAATCAAGCGCCTGCAAGACATCCGAAGGCGCTCCAGGCATTTTCAGCAACTGGTCGTAGCTAGCTCCACGCAAACTTGCCTGGCTCTTGTTGTAATTACGCGTTGTGGCAAGGATTGCATCGGCATAGAGCGGCGAGTTTTGGTCGGCCAGTAGTTTGTTAAAGCGATCGCCGTAGGCACTCTGGCGGGACAGAAAAGTCTTGATCGCCGCAACATACGCTCCCTTAAGATCCCTTTCGAGTCCGTTGACTTCGGGGCTAAACGCCAGCCAGCGAGACTGCCAGTTGTTTTGTTGATCAAGAACAAGATCAACCACCTGACGCATCGCGGCCAAACGCTGCCGCGCCTGGGTGACGTCCTGTGAGCCATCTCCCAGATCTTTCGGAAAGGCACGCTCAATTTGTACCAACGTGTACTTTGTTGACACGTAAGACATCAAGACGAAACCAAACGCGGCTATCACAACGGCAAACCAGGCAACCAGCGCAAGGTTACGGGTCACTTGTCTCCAGCGGTGAACAATCTGGGTTGCCAAAAACATTCCACGATCTAGCGGCAGAACATTACCGAAAAAATCGTGTAAAAAAACTCCGGTTTCGCGTGGCGCACGAGCGGCCGTTGGTCGCAACAGGTCACGTAACATCCCCGGCACTGCAGCACCTGTGTTGCGGCCGCTACTGAAAAAAATGCCGCGCAATAGCGGTTGCTCTAGATATGGGCTATTACCAAAACTGGCGGATAAAAACTCGTGCAGTCCCGGGCGCAGACTTTCGATTTCTGTCGGAAACGTCAGCGTATCGGTCGAAAGTTCGACTCCCTTGACTGCCATGTCCAACCGTAACTGCTTCAAGCGCTCGGTCACCTGCGCAAAGGCCACAGCAACAAAATCAGCCTCGGCACCATTCCCTTGTCTGAGCTTTCCAACGTACCCCATCGCTTGCTCGAGCTCGGGCTCAGGCAATGTGTCGCACCAATGATTAAAGCCAGGAATCAAGTCACACTTCGTGACGAGCACATAGATTGGAAAACGTTTGTCAAACAGACGAATCAACTGATCGACGCGCTCGCGCAAAGTACGACCACGTTTGTCAAGCAAGTCACTATCGTTGCTTAACAGTCGGTCAGCATCAATCACAACAACCAAACCGTCAAGCCCGTCTTTGGGACGATACTTTGCCAAGAGACCAAGAATTTTTTCCCATTCGGCTTGGTCTGAGTCGAGCGAATCAGGCGAAACATAGCGACCCGCCGTATCAATCACGATCGCCTTGCTAAAAAACCACCACTCAAAGTTGGCCGTTTGGCTGATCGGATCAGATTGCGAGACATTTTTTACAACAGAGGTCAACCGTGAACGGGTAATGGCTGTCGTTTTACCCGAGCCCGCCTCACCAACCACCATGTACCAAGGCAGCACGTACAAAGGATTACCAAAGCGTTTCAAACTTGAGTTACGCAATAACTCGATCGCCTGCTTCCATTTGTCTGTCAGATCTAACAATGGCGCGACCGCCCCGGCGCCCTTGCGCGCAGCAAGTTCTGATTGGGCAAGCTTGACACGTGCCCGCGTTGAAATCCACAGCCGGCGTAACAGCTTGAACACCAGTACAGTCGCGATGACCGCAGCAAACATGACGACGGCAGCCCAAAGGGGCCACGCCAGAATTAACGTAATGCCCCAACACAGCAAGGCCAACACCACCAGCAAGAACAACTTAAAGAGAAAACCAAAGAGTGCTTTCATAGAAAAATTGAGCGCCGAAAAGTCCGAACAGAACTGGCGAGTTCTGCATCTAAAGTCAGGGTCAACAGAACTAGTAACACGACCGGAACCAACACCACCAAAATCGTAGTCGGCCGCAGCCATCGCGGCCAACGACTCGTGCGACTGAATTTACTTGCATCTGCGGTGCGGTACGCCATCGGAAACAGTGGTACCCCAGCACCCTCGGTAGACGCCCCAATTGCCTCGAGCACCATTCGATACTGATCTAGCCTCAACTGCGACAACTCGGCGCTGTCGGCTGCAGCACCATATCGACCGACAAACCCCATACACAGGCACAACAGATAAATCTCTCGCACTGGCGCCTCGTCAGCTGTCAGTGCCTCAAGCCGCTCAAAGAACTCTTGCCCTGCCACTGAGGTTTTAAAGTAACGCCGTTGCAATAAAAAGGGTTGCCAGGCCAAGGGGCTCGCCCAAATCTTGCGACGCGAGATGTGCTCGTCTGTCCAGGCGGCGATTGGAAACAACGCTTGATGAAACAGCTGCACGTCGATGCCAGCGTTAAGCGCCTGCGAGCTCGCTTGCTCAATGAGGCGGTCGATACAGGCTGAAACCTCTTGGGGCGCGCCCGCCGTCGCCGTCTCAAACGAGCGAACGTAGGCCATCAAAGGAATGAAAAAATCTGAAAGCCGCATTGGTGATTAACCTCGCAACACAACAATCTCAGCACGCAAATCTTCTGGTGCTGTAGGCCAAAACATCGCCAACTCCCCCTCTTTTTCAACGGACTCCCAGGCAGAACTCATTTGCTCAATGCGGTAATAACGCGTGTTGGGACGCTGCGGCAAACCTTGAGGCGGGCTCAGGACTTCAATCAGTTCAATACCCGGCAAGGCATGATCAATCAAGGCGGGCAGTTCGGAAGGCGCAGCAAGACGCGCGGTTGCAAGAAAATCTTGCGACTGCCGGTCATTGTTCGACCCACTTTTTGTCACCAAATAAAAGCGATGGCGCTCGCCAAAGAACTCTGCGCGAAGGGCTGCTACCGAAAAAACGTCGCGCGGCTCGAAGTAAGCATGAAACTCCGGGCCCACTGAAATCTCGCCCAACAACTGACTAATCAATTGACGTGCGGCCAAAAAACATGGTCCTAAATTGACGTGATCATAGGGTGGAATCCCCTGATCATTCGGATGCTGGCGCCCCAACACATCCGTGCGATCAGAAAACGTACTGAGCTCCCCGACACACACGCGCAAGAAGCCGTACACGGTCCACGGGTGAATCTGTCGCGTTTCGGCCAGGTGCACGAGCGATGGCACCAAACGATTCAACGCCTGCACTGCCTGCAACAACATCATAAAATCCGGATCTAGCTCTTCACGCTGCATATCGCGTGGCAGCTTGTATTCTGCAATTTGACGAAGGCGCCCAGCCATGTCATCCCGAATGTCGTTCACCACATCGCTGAGCAACTGTGAACCCGACAGTGCATAACAGGGCGGCGCACTGCGCGCCACCAAGCGCACCGTATCGATATCGCGCACGAGTTCTGCCACAGGGATCAAGTCATAGTCATCCAAAGTTTCGAGCTCTGGTTCAAAAAAAACTTTGACGACATGTACCAGCGTGCGCACCTCTGCTGTAGGGCCTTGCGCGTAAAGATCAGGCATCGTCTCGGCTTGACCCAGGCTGGCAAAACGCGTGTTGGCCGCCCCGGCTTCCGCCAACGAATCCACCACCGTCACGTTGGGCGAGACCTCTGAAAGTTTTTTCAACCCCAGATAGACCTTGAGCGGGACATCGCTGGTTGTCCATATTTTTTCAAACGACCGGCTACTCATCACCGCGTTACCCGGAAACTCTATGTACGTTTGATCTTGAAAGATTAAATTCGCTGACCGGACCTCAAACGAGCGGGCTGTGAACTGCTCTAAGGACAGCACCAGGCTGCCGATACCCCAAAAATGTGGGCTCACCGCCTCATAGAGTGGCTTGCGATAGAACTGTTGCGTCAGATCAAAGCGCTGAAAGTGCTGCGGCTGCAAGAACAGGCCTTGATGCCAAAACGTACCTTTTCTAAAATCCATGATGCCTCGCTTTCTCTCTTTAATCCGTCAGTTTCATCGCGGCTTCAGAAGACGCTTTCGCCTCACTGACTCGGCCGTCGGTCAAACTGACTTCGGGTTTCGACGAATCGAGCGGCACCGTCTCAATCACCACCTTTTTCTCAAAGTCATACGTGAGAGTTTCGGCGTTCACGATCCGATCGCTACCTAAAAACAACCTAAGCGCCAGCACAGCCGGTTCTGCCTTGTAGGTGGTGGTCACAATGCCCGAAGTTTGAATATTCAGTGGTATTTTGAATAACCGCGCAGCTTGAATCGCATTGAACTGGTAATACCCAGCAACGAAGCCTACAAATTTGGCGTCTTGCACTCGGTCAATTTTCAGTGCAGTTTTTTTACCTGGGCTGACCACATAGCGTTCAAACTTCAGCACCTCTGTTGCGGCTTTACCACTCACTAGCGTCTTTAGAACGGCGTCGGGCTTCGTCAGCCAATCAACAAATACTTTAGCGTCTGCGACTTGAACTACCCCTAACACCACGGTATGGGGCTGATTTGAGTAAAAATTCAAGTCAATATCCGACACCATGTCGACCAAAATGGCCTCTTTGGCGTAGGGCCACTCAACCTCTGCCTTGGCGTCTTTTATTGTGTTGCCGCCCAAGGAAGAATTTAACCAAGAGCAGCCAGATACTAAGGACAAGCTTAATAAAAGCAAGATACTATTGACCAATCGATTTAGCATTTGTACTCGCTCCACATCCTTAACTAATATATCAAGTAAAGGCTGTAATTGCTTGAAATATAGTTAAATTTTAACCCGCTTGATAGCTTTCGACCAGTTTTTGATATGTTTTCTTTCGGCTCTCATTCCTGTCGAGCATCGGCAACGCTCTGTGTGGCCTTACTCACAACGAGTCCATTGGCGTTGTTTTCTAGCAACGCCAAGGCGCAACACGAGGGAACCTATACCGCAGCAGTTCTGTCTGTTACGCATGAAACTGAGAAAAGTCGCACGGGCCCAGAAGTCTGCCGGCAGACTGTACTGACGTCACAACAGGTCGCCCAACAGCTAGAAGACGATAAAACTTGGTTTGAAAAGAATTGGATTGCCACAATTGGTGGCTCTGCGGGCATTGTGGTCGGCATACCCCTTGCCAATGCCGTCGCGACGCAGGCCGCAAGCTACACAACCTCGTTCGCGGCGGCAGCTTTGGTCGTTCCAACCATCTTGCTTGCCGGCGGCCTCGGTTTTTTTGTTACCCAAATGCTTGTGCCGGCCAATCCCTTGCTGGCGACACCCAAACCAGGCAGCCTTGTGGCCGAGCAAAAGTTTTACGTGCAAACGATTTGCGAACCGGGCCCGCCCACCTACACAGCGGCGCCCAATTACCGCATTACGTACCGCTTTAACGGTAATATCCAGAGTGCTTTGGTTAGGTATGATCCCGGTGAGCGCGTCAAAGTGAATCAGCAAGGTCGACCCCTCAACGAAGTCAAACCAACACCAGCATCCTCAACCCGTTGATCGCGACACTTTCATCAAGAGAGAAAACATGGCAGAGCCAGCTACCAATGAGATACGATTCAAATTTAAATCGAAGGGTCAGGGCTCAACAACCCTTGAGGTCGTCACCCTAACAGGCACCGAAGCCCTGTCGCGGCTGTTTCGCTTTGAACTCACGCTCGTCAGTTCTTCGGCAGAGATCGACTTTGATGACATACTAAGCCAAGCGGCCACGCTCACAATTTTTTCGCACGATGGTACAAAATCTGTGCCCTACCACGGCATGGTGTGCGAGTTTGAACAACTGCATCAGTCTGGCGGCTATGTTTTTTATCGCGCAGTGCTCGTACCGCGTCTATGGAAGTTATCACTCAATCGCATCAATGAAGTGTATCTGGGCGAACAATCCATTTTGCAAGTGATTGAGAAGGTTTTACAAAACAATAATCTAACAACACTAGACTTTCAGACCACACTGAACAGCCCGTCGCAATACCGCCTGCGCAGCTTTGTCTGCCAGTACGACGAATCGAGTTTGGATTTCATCTCGCGCTGGCTTGAGCACGAAGGCGTCTACTATCATTTCGATCACGATGCGTTAGGTATCGACGCAGAAAAACTGATCATGCTGGATTACCAACAGGCACAGCCCGCAGACATTTTGCGCTTGCGTTACACCAGCAAAGAAGATATCCAAACAGCGATGCAAGATGACTGTGTGCACAGCCTCTCTTGCAAGCAAAGACCCATGCCGCAATCGGTTACGGTACAAGATTTCAACTTTCGCAACGCAGCTTTAGCCGATCAATTAAAAGGCACAGCCGAAGTGTCTGTAAACGGACACGGTGATGTGCTGTTTTATGGCGATAACCTGCGCAAAACGGCTGAGGCCGAACAACTGGCGAGGATACGCGCCCAAGAACTCAATTGCCGAGAACAGGTTTTTTCAGGCGAAGCCACAGCGGTTGGGCTGCGCTGCGGCCACACGATGCAGTTGAGCCTGCATTACCGCTCAAGCTTTAACGGCAATTATCTGATCACCGAAGTTGAACACGGTGGCTCGCAAGCGGGGGTTTTGCTCTCGGGTGTCAATACACCGTTCAACGCAGATAAGGCTGGCACCTTTTACGAATGTAAATTTAAAGCCATCCCGTCTGCTAAGCAATTTCGTCCTGAGCGCGTCACCCCAAAACCAAAAATCTTAGGCACACTGACTGCCATGATTGACGATGAAGGCAGTGGCACCTACGCACAACTCGACAAATGGGGTCAGTACAAAGTCGAACTCATGTACGACTTATCTGACAAACCTACCAACAAAGGCTCGGCTTGGGTACGCATGGCCACCCCCTATGCCGGCCCCAGAAACGGCATGCATTTTCCGTTACTCAAAGGCACTGAAGTACTGCTAGGTTTTATGGGCGGCGACCCCGATCAACCTGTTATTTTAGGGGCAGTGACGAATTCTGAGAATTTGAATGTGGCGACGGATCAGAATGCAACGTTTAACGGCTTTGTGACGGCTGGGGCGAATATGTTGAGTGCGAACGATCGCGCGGGCAAAGAGTCGATGCATTTTTACTCCCCTCAAGGAGGCACCTCAATCATCATCGGCTCGTTCGAAAGCTAGTCATATAAGTGCGACTTTTTTAGTTACCGATTCTCGTTTTTCTCATACAAATAAAACCACCTAGGAGTTCATCAAAATGGCTTATAAATTTGAGGCAAAATCATCGGGCTACGGTATGTTCACTATCGGTAGCAAGGTCGAAGTCTTCGGGGGCTTGAGTCAGTCTTTGTTTTTAGGTAACAGATCTTCATCGACGATAGGTTTTTCAAACTCGTTCAACCTTGGGCCAAGAACGGACTTTTCGATGGGCCCCACAGTCAGCTTTAATTACTCTCCAGAGGGGTGGGAGCTGGATAAATCGATAACAGTCGGCGCGCGAGCGGCTAGACGTTATGCCAGATATGATTTTTCTAACAATAAGATTTTTGCTTTCCAAGTCTCGCCGGAGGGATCTTCAACATACGCAACAACTTCAAAATTTAACTGTACCCAAGGATTTCAAGTAGTTGGTGGCCTATCTACTGGAGGGCATGCAGCGTTCGAAACATACAGTGCACTCATTACTAAAATGGGTAGGTTAGCGCTCATCTCGAATGCCATCATGGCCCTAGGAAACCTCGCGGCATTCGGTCCTCCTGAGGCAAACAGTACCTCTGCGAACAAAAACGAAGGCGCTATCGCAGCGCTCGGCGTGATTCCAGGAGTGCTTAATATGGGATTAGTTTACGCGGCGCTCTCCAAGGCGATAAGCGTCGCGGCGCATCGAGAGGACGTTTTCAAGACGCTTATTCGCGCTGAGTCGGTTTTACAGCTTACTAAAGAGCTTGTTTTCCTTGGCTCGGCCGGAGCAGATCCGTTGCCAGACGCAATAAATGTTGTTCCACACGTACCTCCAAGCGGCGCAGGATTGCAACTTAGAGATGGTAAAGCGACCTTGAGTTCGCGAAATATTATAACTATTCCAAAGCCGTTCACGAAAAAGAGTAGCGATGCGGTGACCGACGCAACCCCGTGGGGTTTAAAGGATACAGATTACCCTGGAGGCCCTTACATCGACTTCGCTGACAAACAGACCGCCGCCATTGAAGTGGTTCCGCAACAAATAACGGCTTACGGTCAAACAATAAAAATCGCAGCCGGCTACGTGCCTGGCTCTGCGCCAATCGAAGTCATGCCGCTACCCAAAGCTGCGATTGTGGTTCCGGCTGATCCGCCAAGTTTGCTGTTAACTGCAGCAGGTCCAACCGCGAAGATTCAAGCGGAAACGTTGGGCTCTTTTGATGTCATAGCAGGCTCTTTTGATGTCATAGCACCAACGATATCATTGAAGAATACCAAGACGCCTCCGGGTAGCGAGTTGGTTATTTCAGCAGTAGACGGTGTAACTCTTAATCACAGTAGCGGATCGAACATTAGCATTTCAAAAACCGGTGATATCGAAATTAAGCACCTTGATAAGTCGACCTCAATAACAATGAAAACCGGGACAATTGAACTCGCTAGTGGTTTAAATTCGATCAATTTGGACGCGACGACGGGTATCGTATTTAAAGTGGGCGTCAAGAAATTTCAAGTGACTACAAATTATATGGGTAGCGGCATGCTGAAAGTTCTTGGTTAACGCGAGAACTACTAAAGTGACAATGATTCAACCGAAAAAATGAAAACCTTAAAACCAGAGACAACCGAGATCCTCACACGAGTATTTTCAAATGCGGCTAATCAATACTGTCTCTCGATTGGTTTAATTCAAAGCTTCGCACTCCACCCAAGCGCAGCACAACCAACACCGGGCACCTCATTAATCTGGCCAACAGCAGTTGAGGCACTGGGTGAGCAAGCAATTCTTGACGAAGGGCTGCCCAAGACAAACGGTGAATTTTTGGTCTATGGGGCGGCTTACCCACCCATTGGTCATACCGCACAGCCCATCTCGGTCAACGTGACGTTGGGCAGTTTACAAAAGAAACTTGCCGTGTTTGGTGACCGCAGTTTTAACGCCTTGGGCCTTCGCAGCGCACCCGAAGCGTTTCAACGTATGCCGATTACCCCTGCGCAGGCCTTTGGTGGGCCAAGCGACGCGCGAAATCCTGCTGGCAAAGGGATCGATCTGAGCCCCTCTGCGCGCACAAGCCTACCCCAGCAGTCGATGCCTAACGTCGAGGCCCCGAATCGCTTGATGGTCTCACCCACGGATAAGCCTGAGCCTGCCGGTTTTTGGGCACTGACTGCGGCCGCACCTCAACGCACTGAGTTGCTTGGCCGCTTTGACAACAACTGGCTCAAGCATCGCTGGCCCCACCTGCCAACTGATACTCAAGACGCTTACTACCAAACCGCCCCTAGCGATCAACGCTTGACTGGCTTTTTTCGCGGCGACGAACGTGTCAGCATCCAAAACATGCATGGGCAGTTTTCAAGTCTTGACGCAAGCCTGCCAGGCCTGCGCGCCCGTGTCTTTGTTGCACAACGCGTCAAGCCAGACGAAACCGTGTTTAAAGAACTGAGCGCACCGCTCGAAACCGTGTGGCTACTACCCGATCAGCTGACGGGTTTGGTGCTGTATCGCGCAGTGGTTGCACTTTCAGAGATCGACGCCGCCGATATCCAACATCTTTATGCTGAGCTCGAGCCACTGAATGCTGCACCACAGTCGCTTGAGCAGCACTATCAAAAATTTTTAATCCTCAGCGGCGCTGAGCTGGCACCAGACGAAGCGCTCGACTCAGATCCACCCGTTGAAGACGAGCCCGCGGCTCAAACGAAAGCGCCTGAGGCTCAGGCAAAGGCCATTCAACCCCCAAGCGCACCACCGCCTACGCCTGACCCCGACCCCGACCTCGAACGCGAACTTCGCGAACTTAAGGCGTTAGGCCAAGACGCTGATAATGAAATGAGTAAACTTAAGCAATCTGGCTTTGACTTTAATGCGTTGGAGAAAAAGATGGCACTGCCCGAAACAGGAATGTCTGCAGCCGAGACAAAGAAATTAATTGATGAAAGTTCTGCCCAATTGCTCAATTTTTTCAAAAATAGCGGGAAGAGCGACACTGAGCTGATCGCTTTGCTCAAGTCGAGACCTGACACTGCGGCCGAGGGCGATCTTCTTGCCAACACTCCCGGCGGTATCCAGGGCCTGATCGACGAGGTAAAAAAATCAGCAGAAAAATTATTTGCGTTAGAAGACTCCCAACTCAAAGCAGAACAAGAACAGCCACCTACCCCCGCTGAGCAAGCCGCCCCGGAAGGTGACGTCGCAGGGGAAGACGGTAACGCGGGCGCTGGCCTGCTACACGATCGTCAATGGGTGATTGACCAACACGCGCGTGGCGAATCCTTTGTTGATCAAGACTTAAGTCATTTGGATTTGTCTGGCCTCGACCTGTGCGACGCTGATTTTACAGGGGCGCAGCTTGCCGAAGTGAACTTTGCGCAAGCGCGACTTGAGCGTACGCGCTTTGATCATGCGCTGCTTAGCACCGCTATATTAACTGGCGCCAATCTTTCGGCGGCCAGTCTGAAAGGCGTGAGTGCAGGCAACAGTGATTTTAATAATTGCAATTTGTCGCGCGCCAATCTGCGTGGTGGCGATTTTTCTGAAGGGCATTTTGAGCAAGCAAATTTTGATTACTCAGATTTAAAATCTGCGATCTTTTCTGGCTCGAGCATGAATGGCTTGAGTGCAAAAGGCGCCGTCGCTGAAAACGCCTCGTTCGAAGCTTGCTCGTTAATAGACGCCAACTTTACCGATGCTCGCTTAAAAGCCGTTTCGTTCAACGACTCGGTCATGACGGGGGCTAACTTAACCGATGCCTTGTGTCAGCGTACTGATTTTTCAGGCGCTAATCTGTCAAAGGCCAAGCTCTCTGGCGCAGGCCTGCAAGATAGCGAAGCCAACGCCAAAACCTCGTTTGCGCAAGCCGTCATGTTTAGAGCCAACTTAACAGGGGCTAACTGGGCAGGCCCCTGCCTAGACGAGGTGAACTTTGACGAGGCCGTCATGAACAAAGCCGATCTAACGG
>JAIPCU010000068.1 GCA_021738045.1 Candidatus Methylopumilus sp.
AGACAGGCATTTTCGCGAGGCCTGCCTCAAAGCGTACGATCGAGGCGGGCTTCAGCTAATATATCCAACAACAAAATACCGCCCGTCAGACAACCGAAGTGAGACACCAGTGAATCCACCAATCGTCGTGCCCCGTCCTGCAGCCACCGTGATCCTCGCTCGAGACACCAGTGATGGCATTGAAGTGTTTATGATGCAGCGCACAACGGAGGTTGCCTTCGCCAAAGGGATGCATGTTTTTCCGGGTGGCGGGATCGACCCGACCGACCATCACGAGGAGATTGCCTCGCTCTGTGTCGGGTTAACCGATGATCTGGCCAGCAACACACTTGGCATTGAAAAAGGTGGGCTGGCCTATTGGATTGCCGCCATTCGTGAGTGCTTTGAAGAATCAGGACTGTTGCTTGGCTATCGACATGATGATGAGTTGGTGCAGCTTAACGAACATGAGGCACTACGTCTGTCTGACCTACGCACTGCACTCGCAGAAAATAAAATCACCTTTGTCGATGTACTCAAAGCCGAGCAATTTCGTGTAGCGACTGACAAAATCGCCTATTTCAGCCATTGGATCACGATGCCTGGGCGCCCTAAGCGCTACGACACACGTTTTTTTGTCGCTCAAGCTCCCGTCGGGCAAGTCGCTAAACAAGATGACTATGAGACCGTTGGGCAAAGATGGGTGCGCCCAGCGGATGCGATCGAAAAAAGTCGCTTAGGTGAAATCGATTTGATGTTCCCGACCATCAAGACCCTAGAAAGCCTTTCGCGTTTTGCAACGGTTCAAGAGCTGCTTGAGCACGCGCGCGAACCAAAACCCAAACAACTCATGACGCCGCGCATGGGTACGGGCCGAAACGGCGAGCTTCAGACTCTTGTCGCGAGCGATTATGCCTACGCCGAACTCGGAAAAATCGATCCGCAAGGCATGGGCACTGCAAAAACATATATAGAACCAGGTATCCCTGTCGAGATTGCACCAAACGTGTTGCGCCTCACCGCAGCCAACCCAGGCATGATGACTGGCCCAGGCACAAACTCGTATCTCATCGGCAATCACGAGACAGGCGTCGCCGTGATCGATCCCGGTCCGCCTCTTACCGAGCACATCGATGCGCTGATCAAAGCCGCACGCGGGCCGATTAAATGGATCCTCTGCACACATACGCATCTTGACCACTCACCCGCGGCGCTTGAACTGAAGGCGCGAACCGGTGCAACATTGTTTGGCATGCCCCCACCTCCCTACCCGAATCAAGACCAAACTTTTGCGCCTGACGTCATCGTGAGTCACGATCAGCGACTGCAAGTCGGGGGTGCAGACCTGCGTGTGATTCACGTGCCTGGGCACGCCTCAAATCAGGTCTGTTACTTGCACGAAACCGAGCACCTGATGTTTACAGGTGATCATCTCATGCAAGGCTCAACCGTCGTGATTAGCCCTCCAGACGGCAACATGGCCACCTATCTTGCATCATTGCGCCTACTGCTAGAGGAGCAGATTGATTTTCTGGCACCGGGGCATGGCTTCTTGATGGATAAGCCCAAGGATGCCGTCGAACGAGTCTTGATTCATCGCCAAGACCGTGAGAATAAAGTCGTGGCTGCGCTGAAAACCTTTGAGCAACCCGTGACGCTTGAAGAACTCGTACCAGTGGCTTATAAAGACACTGCAGAAAAATTGCATAAAGTTGCGATGCGCTCGCTTTTTGCCCATCTGCAAAAGCTAGTTGAAGAACAGCGAGTCAGTTATGCAAACGATCGTTGGCTGCTGAAACGATAGTCTGGGCATCACTAGAGTTTTTCTAGTGCATTGCCGGAGTATCAGGCAATGCATTGCAGATCCATGCCAAGGCGAGCTGTCATTGCGTTAACCATTTGAGACTGCACAGGCGCTCGCTCGCGCGACTGCTTAGCTTTACATAATGCGCGCATCACGTCGCAATGAGAAAAAGCCAGCAAGCAGTATCAGCAACGCACCCAGTCCTAAAAACAAAGCCGTCACTTCGGTAGTTTGATGCTTCTCTAGGCGTATCGTCGTCGCAAGTGCAGCGTACACTTTTTTCAAATCACTCGCGTTGGTCGCGCGATAATAATCAGCCAAGGTGATGTCGGCAATTTTTTTAAGCACTGACTCATCAAGCTTGACGCGCATCGACAAGCCCTGCGCCTTTAACACCACCCCTTCGGGTGTACCCACACCCACGGTATAGACTCGCACGCCGTGGTCTGCTGCGAGTTGAGCCATCTTTAGAACATCAGGGCCCATGTTACTTTGCCCATCTGAAATCAACACAATTGCAAGGGCTTTGTTTGACCCTGGTTCAAGCTTGATCTGAGTAGAGCCTTTTGGATCAGCGCCCAAGGGCTTGCCTGTATCTTTGGGTGGCGGACGATCTGCTTCAGTGAGAAGCTTTTCAACTTCAATACCCGAACCTGGTAATAATTGCGCAAGAGAAATTAAAATTCCACTCCCCAACGCAGAACCTGTTTGCAAAGGCAACGCTTCGATTGCCTGATAGAGTTCATCGCGGCTCACCGTTGGAGCTTGTGCCACGGCAGCGGTACTTGCTACAGTGACGATGCCAACTTTGACCTGAGAGGGCTGCTCGGCAATAAAGGTGCGCACCGCAGCCTGTGCCGCTTCAATTCGACTCGGTTGCACGTCGGTGGCTCGCATGCTTCCAGACGTATCAATTGCCAACATCACCGTATCTAAGCGGCCAGGCAACAACAACACCGCGCGCGGTCGTGCCAACGAAAATATCACAAGGCTGATCCCACAGAGCATCAATAACGCATAACCATGACGCGACCAAGGTTGCGAACGACAAAGCCAGATATAGCCGCCAACTAGCACAGGTAAGCCGGCGAAGACCCATAGCAGCGAGGGCCAAAGTAGCGTTAAGGAGTTCAAAGACAACATCGGCTCAGTGACTCGGTACAGTGCCGGCAGAGGCACCCGTGGCTAACTGGCTTCTGCGTTTACGCAGGCGCGTAAAACGGACAAGGGCCTGATCAATGGGTTCATTGGTTTGTAGCTCTAGACAATCAACACCGGCATTTGCAAAACAGTCGCGTAACTGTTGTTCGCGCGCCTGGGCCTGGTCGGCAAAGCGCTGACGAAAAGCCTTGTCGTGCGAGTCAATAAAAATCTGCTCTCCCGTCTCTGCATCTTGCATCACCAACAAGCCATTGTTAGGCAAGACTGCCTCAATCGGATCGAACAAGCGAATCGCAACAACCTCATGACGACGCGCCAGTTGATTCAAGGCACGATCCCAGCCGGGTTGGCTTAAAAAATCAGACAACACAAAAACAGTTGAGCGACGCTTCAACATCGACTGCGCATCGGTCAAGAGCTTGCCTAAATCGGTTTCTTGTGTCTGTTTGACCGACTCAGCCCGTGTCATACGCTCTAAGACATGAAGTACCTGTCGCCTACCTGAGCGGGCAGGGATAAAAACGTTTGCATGTCCTCCGGCACCGGTATATAGCAGCGCGCCAATACGATTGCCGTGTTGCGTCAGCAATCGTGACAGCACGCCAACGCATTCAAGCGCCAAGCTTCGCTTACTCACTGCCCCAGAGCCAAAGTCAATCGAACCCGATAAATCCACCACAAACCACGCTGTCATTTCGCGATCTTCTTGATGCTCACGCACATAAGGCGTTTGCATTCTAGCTGTCACGTTCCAATCAATATGGCGAACGTCATCATGTGCCTGATACTCTCGCAAATCGGCGAGCATCAAACCGGCCCCACGAAAGAGCGTGCGATAGTCGCCTTGCAGTTGGCCATCTAACCGACGAATCACCGTCCACTCAAGTTGCCTAAGCAGCGCTTCGGGGGCAAGCACAACACCGGCGTCATGAGACGCTCGCAGTGCCTCACCAGAGACACCGCGGGCACGCGTCATGCCTGACGCCGCAGTGGACTGACGCTTGAAACGTTTAAGAAACGCGAACATGACTATCGAGTGGCTTATCAGGGACAGGCACCGCACGTAATATCTTCTCAATCAACTGATCTGCCGATAATCCTTCTGATAAAGCCTCGTACGACAACACCAGACGATGGCGCAAGACATCGGGCACCAAATCTACAACGTCTTGCGGTAACGCATAGCCGCGTCCGCGCAAAAATGCCAAGGCGCGTGCACCTTCAATTAAACCGATGGTCGCGCGCGGACTCGCACCAAACGTCAGGTAACGCGCGAGATCGGGCAAACCAAAGCGAGCAGGATCACGCGTCGCTGCAACAAGCTTGACAGCATATTGAATCAAACCCGGATCCACGTAGCCTTGACGCGATTGCGACTGCAACGCTGCGATTTGCTCGGTGGTAGCGACAGCGCCGATTGCAATTGCCGGCCCAATCACTCGCTGCACAATCACAAACTCTTCTTCTTCTTTGGGGTAGCCCACTAACACTTTCATCATGAAGCGATCAACTTGCGCTTCGGGCAAAGGGTAAGTGCCCTCAGTCTCAATCGGATTTTGCGTTGCCATCACCAAAAATGGCGACGGCACCTTATGGGTCTGCCCGGCAATCGTGACTTGCCTTTCTTGCATCACCTCAAGCAAAGCGCTTTGTACCTTCGCCGGCGCCCGATTAATTTCATCTGCCAACACAAGATTGGCAAAGACAGGCCCTAGCACTGTACTGAACTCACTCGTCCTTTGATTGTAAATTTGCGTACCCACTAAATCTGCCGGCAGCAGGTCGGGCGTAAATTGAATCCGCTTAAACGTACCTTGTATGGCTTTGGCCAAGGTGTTGACCGTCAAGGTTTTGGCCAACCCCGGCACGCCCTCGATCAACAAGTGCCCTTGCGCCAAAATCGCAACTAACATCCGCTCTAAAAACTGGTCTTGCCCGACCACCATACGCTTGACTTCGTACAACACTCGTTCCATTAAGACGGCTGTCTCTTGAACCGGTTGCGGTGATTGCCCACGGTTCCAAGCTTGAGTGTCACTATTCATCGCTATTTCTCGTTATTCATGACCTAACCACTAAAACGGAGGCATGCCCAAAGCCGTCCCCGCACTCTCTATCGTGATGGCAAAACCAATGCCAATAAATGTTCTGACACTCGTTGGGTTCAAAATAGCCGTCACGATCCCTAGCACTTCGCCTGCCATATTTACTAAGGGGCCGCCTGAATTGCCGGGATTAGCAGCCGCGTCAAACTGAATCAAACCGGTAAGCGGTGGGCCCTCTGCAGGTTTAAACGTGCGGTTTAAGCCAGAAATCACCCCCGCAGACACCGAGGCGCCTAAGCCAAAAGGAAAACCCACTGCCACGACGTCGTCGCCCGGACTAAGATTTTGGCTTGAGCCGAGCGTAGCAGGGTGCAAATCATCAGGGATATTTAACGGCTTCAATACAGCCAAGTCTTTGTCGCGCTGGGCAGAAACGATCACCGCAGGTGGTTCCATACCATCGGCAAAGGTCACGACGAGTCGCGGCGCCGAGGCGACGACGTGCAGATTAGTCAAAATCGTGCCATCGTCTTTGATGACCACGCCAGTCCCGACGCCAAAGTCATCGTCACCCACCTGCGTGCCTTTCGCCTCAAGGATGTCACCACGAATACGAACGATCGAAGGTGCGATGAGCGCGGCCGCCCTCGCCGCGCGTGCAGGTAATTCTTTGGTTGCCAGGGTGTGCAAGACAGCAGCGTCAATCTGCTCTTGAGTCAACTCAGTACGGGCCGGTTGAAAATAGTCGTAGACGAACAGCATCGACAAACTAAACAAGGCCCCCAGGGCAAGCCATCCCAGTCGCTCGTACAGCCGACGCACCCTAGAAGCTTTAAACTCTAGCCCGCTGGGAGCAACAGACTCCTCAACCACAACCGACCCCTCAGGATTTTTTTGACCTGAGACTGAACGACGGCTATAGAGCGCGGCCCGTTTCATTAATAACCCAATCCCGCCAAGCGGTGATAAAGTGATGATTCATCATAACTCTACTGATGCTTACATGCACTTTATTTGGCCACACTTTTTATGGTGTTTTGCTTTAGTGCTTGCGCTGCCCTTGATCTATCTTTGGCTACTTAAGCGCAAACATCGCTTTGCGTATACCTATCCGAACCTCACTATCATTCGTCAAGCGCTCGGTCCGCGCAACAGTTGGCGCCGCCATACTCCTCCGGCGTTATTGTGGCTAGCGTTGTGCGCTGCCGTGATCGGTGTTGCCAGGCCCACCGCGCAAGTCACGTTGCCTGCTGACTACATGACCCTTGTGCTTGCGGTAGACGTCTCACGCAGCATGCTGGCCGAAGACGTTGAGCCTAACCGGATTCAAGCCGCACAGGCAACTGTCAAAGAGTTTTTACGCGAGCTTCCTAACAATATTCGCGTTGGTGTTGTCTCTTTTGCTGGCACGGCGCAAGTGGTGCAACAAATCACTGACGAACGCGAAGCGTTAGTGGCCTCGGTGGATCGCTTTCAATTACAACGCGGCACCGCCACGGGCAGTGGGCTATTGCTCGCGTTAGCGACCTTACTACCGAACTCTGGGGTAGACCTGCAAGCAGCGATCTATGGCGATGAGTTTGGGCGCTGGGGCAGTAAACCACTAGCAGAGCGTAAACCTGTTGCGCCACCGACCGCTGCCCCCGCACCCGTTCCTCCAGGATCCTATACCAGCGGTGCAATCATCCTTCTTTCAGATGGCCGACGCACCAACGGACCCGACCCGCTCGCTGCGGCTAAACAAGCCGCGCAGCGAGGTGTTCGCGTCTACACCGTGGCCTTCGGAACCCCCAATGGTTTTATCCCTGGCTTTGAAGGCTCGTCGTTCTATGCACGGGTCGACGAGAAAGCACTACAAGCGATGGCAAAAATCACCGAGGGTGAGTTTTTTCGGGCCGGCAACTCGCAGGATTTAAAAGAGGTCTATCGGCATTTATCGAGCAAATTTTCTCTCGAAAGACGTGATACTGAAGTCACTGCTCTGTTTGGTGCACTATCGCTTGTTCTAACGATCTTAGCGTTAGCTCTCTCATTGCTTTGGTTTAAACGCTCAGCACCCGCACGTTAATTATTTCAGTCACTCACAGGACCCTCTTATGGATCGCAGGACCTTCATCCTTAGTTCTGGTGCCGCAACTGGCCTTGCTCAGCTACCATCCCTGAGCTTCGCGCAAGTGGGCAAATCACTATTACGCTGGGTACCCGAAACGGATCTCGCCTTGCTTGATCCGATGTTCACAACCGCGACCATTACCGCTTGTCACGCGCTGCAGGTCTTTGACACGCTTTATGGCTTAGACGAAAACTACCAACCTCAACTTCAAATGGTCGGCAGTCAAACATTAGAAAACAATAATTTGACCTGGAAACTCACTTTACGTGACGGACTCAAATTTCACGATGGCGCGGCCGTCACGGCAAAAGATATCGTCGCGAGCATCATCCGCTTTGGCAAGCGCAACCCACTTGGGCAGACCCTGTTTGGGCTCGTCAGTGAGCTCAAGGCCATCAACGAAAAAACCGTCGAAATTACCCTGAGCAAGCCCTTTCCTTTGCTGATGTACTCGCTGGCGGGTGCGTCGGCCTCGATCATGCCAGAACGACTTGCCAAAACGCCCGACAATGTTCCAGTGAAAGAAATGATTGGCAGCGGCCCTTATCGCTTTATCGCTGATAAATGGGTCTCTGGCTCACAAGTCGTTTACGAAAAGTTCACTGATTATGTTCCACGCACCGAAGGGGCGGCAAGCAATACTGCAGGGCCAAAAATTGCGCATGTCACCGAGATCAAATGGCAAGTCATCAATGACCGCGCCACTGCAGTTGCTGCACTACAAAACAACGAGGTGGACGGTATCGAATCGATCGATAACGACTTCATCCCAATCTTACGCAAAGACCCCGCGATTACGTTGATTAAAAGCCCATTGCCAGCAATTTCAATCATGCGTTTTAATCACCTTCACGCACCATTTAATAATGTCATGATGCGTCGTGCCATTCTTGCTGTGGTGAATCAAACCGAATACATGACCGCGGCCAATGGCTCAGATTTTCCTGAATACTGGAGCGATCAAGTCGGGGTGTGGGTGCCAGGTACGCCCATGGCAACCAAGGCGGGATTAGAGAAACTGACAGGCAAACGTGATTTTGGCCTTGCCCGCTCGCTCATCAAAGAGTCTGGCTACAAGGGCGAACCTCTCGTGCTGCTTGACCCAGTCGACTCGCCAAAGTATCACGCAGCGGCCCTGGTCACTGCCGATTTGTTTAAAAAGTTGGGCTTGAAAGTCGACTTGCGCTCAATGGACTGGGGCACCTATCTGCAGCGCCGCAATAGCCAAGAGCCCCCTGCCTCGGGCGGCTGGCACGTGGGATTCACTGCCATGACTGGAACAAGCAACCTCGACCCAACAAATAATCTAGGGATTCGGGGCACCGGTAAACAGGCTTGGTTTGGATGGCCCACCAACCCCGTCATTGAAAAACTGCGCACAGATTGGTTTTACGCCCCAACGCTTGAGCAACGACAAGCACTCTGCCAAGATATTCAACTGCAGGTGCTAGACCAAGTTCCCTACATCCCCTTGGGTGCCGCCTATAACATCATGGCATTACGCAAGGGTTGGATAAATTTTCAGGCTCAAGGACCCGTGTTTTATACGATGCGCAAAGGCTAAGCGGCAGAGGGCGCGCAGTCGCCTCGTTAAGCGCTGCGCATTACCTTCGCTTTGATTCTCTGTAACCAAACGGCAAGATCATCAACGTAGGTGAACATCGCGGGGATCACCAACAGACTGAGTACGGTTGAGGTCAACAAACCGCCCATCACCGCGATCGACATTGGCGAACGAAAGCTTGGATCTGACCCCCACCCAATCGCAATTGGAAACATCCCAGCGATCATTGCGATCGTTGTCATCACAATAGGGCGTGCTCGCTTATGACACGCATCTAGCAAAGCATCTGTTCGTGAAACGCCACCGCGCCTAGCCACAATCGCATATTCAACCAGCAAAATTGAATTCTTGGTCACAATCCCCATCAACATAATCAAACCAATCAACGAGGGCATTGAAAAACTTTTTCCGGTCAACAGCAACGCAACAAAAGCGCCCCCTATCGAAAGCGGCAAGGCACCCAAAATCGTGATCGGCTGCAAAAAGTCGTGAAACAGCAAAACCAAAATCATATAGATACACAGTAAGCCGATCGCCATCGCCAAACCAAAGCTCGCAAACAGTGCTTGCATTTCTTTCGCATCGCCGAGTTCGGTTTGACGCACACCCGCGGGCAAGTTTCGCAACCCCGGTAAGGATATCGCCTCGGCATAGACCTCACCCAACTGGCGCGAGCCCAGCTCGACATCCAGCACGACATTGCGGCTACGGTTTAGACGATCGATCTGCGCCGGCCCGCTGTCCATCGTGAAGGTTGCCACGTTACCCAATAAAACAGGGCCATGCCGACCCGGTACCGTTAAGCGCGCCAGCGCATCAATATCAGTGCGGGCGGCGTCCGGTAACTTGACGCGAATTGGAATTTGTCTTTCAGATAGGGTGAGCTTTGGCAAACTGATGTCATAGTCGCCACTGGTTGCGACGCGCAAGGTTTCAGCGATACTTTGCGCGGTCACGCCTAAGTCTGCCGCACGCGCAAAATCTGGTCGCACAATCAATTCTGGGCGCACTAAGCTGGCCGATGACAACACATTACCAATGCCCTTTAAGCTTCGCAGTTCGCCTTCGACCACATGTGCTGCGGCTGTCAGCGCCAAAGGATCTTCACTCTGCAGCACGATCTGCATTTTTACGCCAACGTCTTGCGGCCCGACCGTAATACGAACCCCGGGTTCGCGTGCTAGTAACGCTCGAATATCAGCCTCAACCTCTTGCTGATTTTTTTTACGATCTGAACGGTGAACCAGCGTCACCGTCAACGAGGCCTTGCGCACCTCGGCGGCAGAACCTCGAGCAAAGGCATCACCAGACACACCGGCACCGACTGAGCTAAATACTTTTAGCACCTCAGGAATCGCCTCAAGCTTCAGACGCGCACGCTCTGCCGCTAGATAAGTCTCGTGCAGGGTGCTGCCAGGCGCACGTTCAATATTGACCTGTGTTTGACTGCGATCCGCCGGCGGCACAAACCCTTTAGGCAAGAGCGGCACTAACGCAATGGATCCTGCAAAAAATAGTGTTGCCAACACAAGCGTCACTAGCCGATGCGACAAGCACCAGTTCACTGATTTGAGGTAACTGCGCATCACCCAGCCATCAGGTGGTTCTTGCGCTGACTCGGGCACTGCTTTCATCAAGTAAGCAGCCATCATGGGAGTCAACAAACGTGCGACCAAGAGCGACGCTAAAATAGCGAGCACTGCGGTCCAGCCAAATTGTTTAAAAAACTTTCCTGGAATCCCCGCCATGAAAGCGGTCGGCAAAAACACAGCCACCAACGCAAACGTCGTTGCAACGACGGCTAGTCCAATTTCATCCGCCGCCTCAAGCGCAGCCTGAAACGGTGTTTTACCCATGCGCAGATGGCGCGCAATGTTTTCAACCTCAACGATCGCATCATCGACAAGAATGCCGACCACCAGCGCTAAAGAGGTCAGCGTCACCATATTCAAGGTGAAACCAAATAAATAGATGCCTAAAAATGCCGGCAAAATCGACAAAGGCAAGGCCGCAGCCGACACGATGGTGGCACGCCAGTCGCGTAAAAAATACCAAACGACAATCACCGCCAGAATCGCACCCTCGTACAACAAGTGCATCGAGCCTTCGAAGTTTTCTTCGGTTTTTGCGACGTTATCAATTTGCTCTGTGATCTGAATGTCAGGCCGTGCGACGCGCAGGTTGTTAATGACTTGCCGCACTTCTTTTGCGAGCGCGACTTCATTCGCACCTTTACTACGCATAATTTCAAAGGCCACGACCGTTTGACCATTCACCAAGGCCATCGAGCGGCGCTCTGCCGTAGCATCAACAATTGTTGCGATTTGATTCAGACGAACCCTACGCCCATCTTGCAACGAAAAATCAAGCTTACCGAGCTCGTCGGCTGAACTTGCCGTTGCAATGGTCCGCACGGCTTGTTCGGCGCCGCCCACGTCGCCCCGACCACCGGGCGCCTCTTGTTGAATTTGACGCAAGCGGCGCGAAACCTCAGCAGCCGTCACATTAAGCGCCGCCATCCGAGCGGGATCAAGCTCGACTCTCACCTCGCGGGTGAGACCACCCATACGCTTGACGCGGCCAACGCCGTTCGCCGTTAACAACTGCTTGGCGACTGTATTATCCACAAACCAAGATAAGGCTTCTTCGTCGATTTGCTTAGAGGTGACGGAATAAGTCAACAGCGGTTTGCCCGCCGTCGTCGCACGCACAACCGTTGGGTCACGCACATCAGCGGGCAACTCGGCCCGCACTCGTGCCACGGCATCTCGCACATCGTTCACCGCCTCCATCGGATCTTTTTCAAGAATGAACTCAACGGTAATCACCACGACACCTTCGAGTATTTTGGTGTAGAGATTTTTAATACCCTGGAGCGTAGCAATTGAATTTTCTAGCTTGCGCGCCACCTCGGTTTCAAGCGTCGCCGGCGCAGCACCCGGCAATTGCGCTTCGACGGTAACCATCGGTAATTCAATGTCTGGAAAATCTTGAACACCAATCGCCTTGAAGGCCAACACGCCAGCAATCGACAGCAGAATGAAGAGCAGAATCGCTGGGATAGGATTGCGAATCGAGAAGGCGGAGAAATTCATCTGAGCGCCTATTTGGGCTGAACCGTCGCTGAAACAGCAACCAAATCGTCATTGGTCAAAAACCCGGCCCCAGACTCAACAATATTATCGGCAATGGTTACGCCAGTGAGCACCTCAATTCGCGCTCCAACCCGACGTCCAACATTCACCTTGGTCTGTATCACGCGCCGGTTCTCGCCAAGTTTAAACACAAAGCTAAACCCATCGCGCATCACCACAGACTCTTGAGGCAACGTCAGCCCTTGTGTGGCCCCTAATTGAAACTGACCACTTGCAAACATACCGGCTCGCACAGGTGGCTCGTCGTTTGGGTTTTTAGGCAAGTCAACAAAGACCACGGCTGTTCGAGCCTGCGGATCAACAGTTGGGCCAATCACACGAACCTTACCGAGCATAGCGGGCGCCCCCTTAGGCAAACTCGCAGGAAACACACTGACAGGCATCCCAACTTTAATTTGACTGAGTTCTTCAGAGGTCACCTCGGCGCGCCATTCAAGGCGTTGCTGACGCACCATCCGAAACAACTCGGTACCCGGTGGCACAACCGAACCCACTGTAGCTTGGCGCATTGAAATAACCCCGTCGTCGGGCGCACGCACCTCAGCGTATTTCAGTCTTAATTCTTGAACTTGAACGAGCGCGGCGGTGGCCTCGAGTCTGGCTTGGGCCGTTTGCTCTGCTGTCAAATATTGATTGATCTGCTGGGCCGATAAAGCGCCCGAATTTTTTAAGCTTCTAGCACGAGCAGCGTTGGCCTTGGCGTCGGCGAGCGCTGCCGTCGCTTCGGCTTGCTGCGCTTTTTGCACGGCCAAGTCAGCCAGCACAGTATCGGTTGCAAAGAGTGCGAGCACCTGACCTTTCTGAACAACATCTCCAACATTCACCAGCACCTCAGCCATACGCAACCCACCCACCTGCGCACCGATCAGCGCCTCTTGCCAGGCAGCGATACTGCCATTGGCTGTAATCACCGCCGCAATTTGTGCGACCTCAGGGCGAGTCACCGTGACGGTTAGACCGGCGCGTGACGCGTCTTGACTCGCCAGCGCGAGGTGTGGCAATGTGGCAAAGCTCGCCAAACTCAATAGACCGCTCAACACCAGTTTGTTGAAACTAGCGCGTGGTTTAAATTTCATGGTTTTGAATTGCCTATAGTCGTGTCTTTTAATGCTGTCTGAGTAAGGCCATTCAAGGCCATCGAATCTTTCAGCGTCCAGCCGCCACCCACTGCACGATATAAAGCGATCATGGAATTGACACGATCACGCCGCACTGAGGCCAAAATATTATCGGCATTCACCGAGAGCCTCCTGACTTCTTCAAGATCAAGAACGCTCGCTAACCCGAATTTAAATTTCTCTTCAGAGGCAGTGAGAGACTGGCGATAGCCTTTAGATGAGATCTCAGCCTCGGTGTCGCGCAACGCCAAACTATTGAGGCGAATCAGCGCATCCTCAACCTCACGTACGGCGCGACGTGCCTGACTGCGATAGTTGACCTCGGCAGCCTGGTACGCAATTTTGGCCGCATCCAAATTTGCCGCTCGGCGGCCTGAATCAAAAAACGGCATTGTTAGCGACGGGCCAATCGACCAAGTCGTTGCGCTAATGGTTAGTGCATTGGTACTGAAATCTAAAGGTCCGATGCTCCCTAAGAGCGAGAGCCGTGGAAACCGGTCGGCCTCGCGAACACCGATATCAGCACTAGCAGCGGCCAGCTCGCGCTCGGCGGCTGCCAGGTCAGGGCGTTGCGAAAGCACTTGCGCCGGCACTTGCTGCACGGCAGGCATCAACGGCCTAGGCAAAATCTTAGACTGCGGCGCAAGCCGTCGCTGTAAATCCGCTTCAACCAGGCCCGTTAACGCAACTAACGCTTTCACCGCTAACTCACAGTCGGCTTGTTGCGCCACCCAGCGCCCTTGCCCCTCAGCGGCGCTGGCGCGCGCAAGCGCAGCGTTGGCAGGTGACTGAAACCCCGAAGCGGCCAGTTGCTCAGTGAGCTTAGCGGTACGAGCGCGAGACTTAGCGTCTGCTGAGGCTAGGGCCACAAACTGCTCGCAGGCCCGATAATTGACATACAGATTTGCAGTATCCGCGGCAACAGCAATGCGCGCGTCGTGCCAGTTGGCAACCTGCGCCTCTAATCTCGCCCGGGCAGCCTCGCTTCCGCGCGCCAAACCACCAAATAAATCGAGTTCCCAACCGGACTGCAACTGAGCTTGAGTGGTCGTGGCCAACGCAACGGGCCCACCCAATTGAAATGTCCCACGGGTGAGACCTGCCGAACCGTTGACGACAGGCAGCGCCGCGGCGTTCGTTCCGACCAGCAACGCACGAGTTTGAGCGATTCTAAGAGCCGCCTGCGCCATGGTATTGCTTTGCTCTTGGGCGGCAGCAATCAGCGCCACCAAGGTTGGGTCATTAAACTGACGCCACCAGTCTTGCAACGAAGCAAGGTCACCACCGTGGGCAACCGGAGGCTGCCATTCTTGCGGCTGGTTAGGCACTTGGGTGGCGCGTTGGGCGTCGTAATCGGGACCTAAGGTGATACAGCCAACTAACGTACAAGTCGTCACCAAACAGACCGCCAAGCGGATAACGAAAACGGTCTTTAGCAGCATATTGAATTGGGGTCAAAAAACAGCAAAGTGAAGCAGCTACGCCTACGACGAAATTTGAAGAAATCTCTTTAAAAAGAACGCCAGCCAAGTCGCAGAAACCTGACGAAACCGCGAATCTCCAAGTTTAATACGCAAAGCCTATGAATTTGACTAATCCTTGTGCAAACCAACGATGGCAGGAACAAATGCCTAGCGAATGTCCCGTCAAACGCAGGGATACCCAGCCAAACGCAGCACCAGACAAAACACCAATCGCACTAAATTATTCTTTTTTCGTAGAATTATTCTTTTTTCGTAGAAAATACTACGGATTACGGGTCGATCGTTTAGGATAGTGAACAATAACGAGAAGCAATCACTGGCTGCTCTGCTCTTCAAAATTACAAAAACAATCATCACTCACTGGAGACATAACATGGGATACAACGTTACACATATCGCAAAACGCCTTGTGTTGGGCACAATGCTCAGCACGCTAAGTCTGCTTTCATTCACCACGCAGGCTGCGTTTCCTGACAA
>JAIPCU010000069.1 GCA_021738045.1 Candidatus Methylopumilus sp.
GCCCAGGCCCTGCCTTGGTATCGATGGCTTCGGGTCAAGCGCAGGCGCTGATCTTCGTGGCTGCAATGGTGGTCGGAATGATCGGCTTTGAGCTGATCGAGCGAAAGCCTTAACGCAAACTGCACTGCGCTGCGCTGCAGCATGAAAAGTTTCAGCCTCGCCACACCTCTGAACAAAAAACGGCTAAGAGCGTGTTTTAATTGTTAGCTTATGAGTGCCGCTAACAGTGCTCTAACATCTCGCACTCACCGGCGAAGTTTCACACAAGAAAAGATGAACACACCACATAAGCTGTTTAATAAGAATTTGGTTCTTCTGATTGTTTGCCAAGGCATCTTTCTCACCAACAACGTCACCTTTATTGCGATCAACGGCTTAGTCGGTTTGAGCCTCACCAATATCGCGTGGATCGCAACCCTACCGATCATGGGCTATGTGGTCGGCGGTGCACTTGCAACATCGATCGTTGCAAAATATCAAAAGAAGCTTGGTCGAAAAAAATCTTTTCAAACTGGCTTGATCGTTGCGATCTTATCGTCGCTAGTATGCGCGTACGCTGCTTACTCTAAAAACTTCTGGATCCTGGTGGCGGGTACCGTCTTCGCGGGTTACTACAGCGCCAACGGACAACTCTATCGCTTCGCCGCCGCAGAACTTACCCACGCCAGTCTGCGTGAAAAGGCAGTGTCGTGGGTCTTAGCAGGCGGCATTCTGGGCGCTGTCATCGGCCCCAATCTTGCCAACTGGACACGCAACAGTTTTGACACACCCTTTTTAGGCGCCTATCTCACACTCACCGTGGCGGGTTTCTTAGGTTTAGCCGTGATGCACTTCATTCAGTTTCCGGATGAGACCGAAGTCAAAAAAGAATTGCCACCCGGGCGCCCTCTTTCTGAAATTTTGCGTCAACCGGTTTTTGTCGTTGCGGTGATCGGCTCAGCGCTTGGTTATGGCGTCATGAATATGTTGATGGCCGCCACCCCCCTGGCCATGCAAATGTGCGGACTGCCTTTCTCTGACACGGCTTTGGTGCTTGAGTGGCACGTGATCGGCATGTTTGCACCTGGCTTTTTTACCGGGTCACTGATCAAAAAATATGGCACAACCAATATGATGGGTTTGGGCGTCGTACTCAACATCGTCTGTATTGGTATCGCACTCATGGGCGTCGATGTTTATCACTTTCTGTTCGCCTCATTCATTCTGGGCGTCGGCTGGAACTTTCTGTTCACCTCTGCCACCACCTTGGCACTGACAGCCTATCGGCCTGAAGAAAAAGATAAAGCACAAGGGGCGATCAATTTCTTTGTGTTCACGACCATGGCGATCACCTCGTTTGGCTCTGGCGCTCTGGTCACCACGAATGGTTGGTCATTCTTGAATGCGGGGTCTTTAGTGCCCGTTGTGATTACAGGTGCTGCACTATTTTGGCTGACACGTGCCAAAAAGAAAACTGCGTGAACTAACCAAACCCGCCAACGAGCCTGAACGCTCGACAGACTCAAAACAAACGCCAAGATTCCTTTATCGAATCTTGGCGCTTTTTTTTACGGCAACGATTTTTCTCACCCTCTTGCCAGAGTCAGCGCAGGTATTATGTGGCTGACTCTTGGAACCTTGAATGGCAAAAGTTACCTAACAAGCTTTGCCATTTTTTTCAACAGAAGCAATTGTGCAATCAGGTTGGTGACAACAGGTGAATCACACGGCTGGCAATAAACTCTTTGGTCTTGGCCGCGTAGGCCGCCATGTGAGGCGCAGTTGAGTGAGCCTTCAAAGCGTCCATGCTTTCCCATTTTTCAATCACAACAAAGGTATCCGGGCCCCAAGGGGTTTGGATCGCAGGTGCATTTTCGGCATCAATCGCGGCACCGTACTCGATACAGCCCTGCTCGGCTTTAACTGCGGGTACGTTGGCACGAAAGTGCGTCAAAATCGTGTCGCGCATGCCAGGCTTGGCGGTAATCACTGCTAAAACATGAATCATGGTGTGGCTCCTTTATGGTTATTTAGAACTTTCATCAACAATCTGCCCGCCATCATACCCGCAAGCAATCCGACCCAACGCGATCCGCATCTCGGGCGAACTGACCTGATCAAAGGTCAATGCACTGCCAGCGCGCTTACCCCGCGCAAGAATATCGAGTAACACCTCTTGATCCAAGTGAGGCAACGCAGCCCAAAACCCACGACCCAGTTGTTGCGCCAACGCATAGTCAGGATGATTCACCTGATCTGGCGCGCGGCCGATTTCATACATGTGGGTCACATCGTCCCACGGTGCACGCTCAGCAGGCAGGCGGTCAAAAATCTCTGGGCACTCTTGCGCAACGTAAAACCTGTTCAACGTATCAAACAAACGAAATTTATAACCATTGGCTAACAGCATTGGCTCGTAGGCATCCCATGCGGGTTCGCCCTTGCCTGGGGTCACGGCCTCAGCCACGATCACTTTGGGGCGATAACGATTAAAGTCGTTCCCTGCCAACACATCGCTTTCAGCACCTTCGACATCGATTTTTAAAAAATCAATGTTCTGCACTTGGTGCTGCTCACAGAGCTTTGCCAAGGTGAGCATGGGCAACGACAAGCGTTGATAATCTGCACCAAACTCTTTGGCCACATCGGCATGCAGTTCAATGGTTGTTGAAAAACCATGTAAGCGATTGACATGAAAAAAATCGACCTCGCCTACCTCGCGCCCAACCAAGCCTTGATAAAGCGTATCGCGTGGTCGAATCTTTTTGTACAAAGCCGCCAACTCAGGGATGGGTTCGGCAACAATGCCGCTCCAGCCGCGCTCGTAAAACCAGAGTGAAACATTATCCGCGACGGGGTGACCCGCGCCGATATCAATGTAAAAACCTCGCTCTTGCCCCGCAAAGGCTAGCGCGAGGTGGTAATCCTCAAGGTTTTGGGTATATGACAATGGCATGTGCTGCGCCTACATTGAATTGAAATCGCGAAAATCGCTCTAAGTAAAAATCGTTCTAAGTTTAGAAAAATCGCTTTTAGTTAATAAAATCGCTTTAGATGAAAGGGATGCATCACTGGATACGCGGAATGCCAGATTCTTTAATCAAGCGTCCCATCACTTCACGCTCTTTTTTCAAAAATTCGGTATACGTTTTCCCATCCATATAAGCAGGGTCGGCACCGATCCTCACAAAAGAGGCTGCAATGGCCGGTTGACTCATTGCTACCTGAATGCTTTTTTCTAGACGCGCGACCACTGCACTAGGCGTCGCCTTAGGCACAGCAATCCCCACCCACGCCTCAAGCGCCACATCGTGACCAGACTCTTTCAAGGTTGGTACATTTGGAAACTCCGGCCAACGCGCGGGGCTTGCTGACGCTAATAAACGCAAGGTTCCGGCCTTGAGATGACTCATGACATCAGGAGGATTCGGAGCAATCACTGCCACTTGCCCCGTCAATAAACCCATGGTGGTATCTGGACCCGACTTGTAGGAAATCAGTTCGAATTTACTTTTTGACTTGCTGCCCAGATCAAAGATCACCAAACTATTCGTTGTAGACGGCGAGCCAAAGAATAACGATTTACCACCTTGCGACGCTTTGATTAAGTCGTCAATTGTCTGATAGGGTGAGTCTGCTTTGACAACTAGACCGTAGCGATTTTTTCCATATCCTGCGACAAAGGTTAAGTCATCTAAGCCGAAAGGTACGTCCATCAGATGAGGCGTAATCGTAATCACTGAAGCAGACACCACTGCCAAGGTATAGCCGTCGGCGGCTTGCTTGGCGACATAACCAGGGCCAAGGGTACCCAAGGCGCCTGGGCGATTAAACACAACTATCGATGAGCCGAGATCTGCTTCCATACCGCGCGCAAGCTCACGACTCATCAAGTCGGTGACACCACCCGAGCCAAAGTTCACCACCATGTTGATGGTTTTTTCCGGAAACGCCGCCGACTGCGCTATTACCACTGGCGCAAGCAGCATACCGTTCAAGAACGTCAAAACCGCCAAAAGTCTGAACCAGAGCGACCGACCGCTTCGACAAGCGGGCGCAACCCACCTAGCATTCATCGGCAATGCGTCATTATTGTCTATGACTGTAAGCATTTTTCGTGCCTTTTCTTTTACGTTAAACATTTGTCATCCTCTTTTTTTCGTACGCTCAAAATGCCGTCTTCAGAAGTGAAAGGCGGCCCTCACGCATTCAGTGTGACCCTAAGGCATAAAATGCCCGCCATTCACATCGATCACAGCACCATTTAAGTAACCCGCGCCATCCGAGGCTAAATACAGAACGGTTTCGGCTATTTCCTTGACTGTGCCTAAGCGTCTGACTGGCAACTGCTCAGCGATCTTGCGGTTTGCCTCTTCACCCGCAGTCATCGACATTTCAGTCACGATGCGCCCGGGCGCGATCGAATTCGCAGTAATGCCATGTGGCCCCATCTCGGCAGCAATCGCGCGGGTCAAGCCCAGCACACCAGCCTTCGAGGTCATGTAACTGGCCCCCGCGCTAATCGATTTGGTGCGGCCCGCCAACGAACTCAAATTAATGACGCGGCCCCACTGCTGCTCTTGCATTCCAGGCAAAAAGGCCTGAGACATATGCAACACAGCAGTCAGGTTTACAGCAAGCACCGAGGCCCACTCTTGATTAGAGATATTTAATAATTTTGCCGAATAACCATCGGGCTGCTTTGGCGAAATCGCGGCGTTATTCACCAGCACTGAAACATGCCCCCATTTGGCAACAATGTCGGCCTGTAATTTTGTAATCGCGGCCTGATCCGTCACATCGAGTTTTTGAGTCCAAAACAGCGTTGGGTCAGCAGTTGCGCCTTCAGCAGGCGCCGAAAACGCGCGCAGGTCAACCGCCACGACTCGATAGCCTGCCGCTAAAAACTCGCTGGCAATCGCACGACCGATTCCGCGGGCCGCACCCGTCACCAAGGCAATTTTGGTTGGATTTTTTTTCATTTTTTAAAGAAAATAGCTCTAAACATTAATTTATTAAAAATGACCGATCTCGCGGATGTCACTCGCCCTGAAATGGTACTGTACGTCAATTCAGCAACGGCAGTTCTAGCCTAGACACAAAATGATAGCGGAGACCACATGACAGTTAAAAAATTATTCAAAAAAGAAGTCTCTGCTGCACATGGCATTGTGCAAGTCTTAGAAGATGCGGGCATCGATCTCGTCTTTGGGATCGCGGGCGGGCATTCTGGGCACATCTGGGCTGCCTTAGGCGACTTTCAGAAAACCATTCGAACGGTGCTGGTCAGAGAGGAGTCTCTCGGCAGCGCCATGGCCGAGATCTACGGGCGTTTAACCCGTAAACCGGGTGTCTTGGTGGGCCAAGGCCCTTGGGTATTAGGCAATGGCCTGCTAGGCACCATTGAAGCTCACCTCTCGAGCTCACCCATGCTGCTACTCACTGACTTTAGCGATTCACCCGAGCTGTCGTTGCACGGCCCCTATCAGACCGGCACGGGTGATTACGGCGGTTGGGATGCACGGCAGAGCTTTGGTGGCGTGACCAAACAAGTGCTCGAGGCGCATCACCCCGCCGCGGCCGTACACGCCACCCAACTCGCGATCAAACACGCGACCGCGGGTCAACCAGGCCCCGTGGCAGTGTTGTTCAGCGTAACCTCGTTTAACGGCCTCGTTCCACAAGAAAGCAAACCAAACCTCTACGCAACGCGGCCTTACCTCATCGAGCGCTCGACTGCCGTCGATGAAAATCGAATCGCAGCCGCCATAACAGCACTCGCCCAGGCGAAACGCCCGGTCATCATCGCTGGCAACGGCGTGCGTATCGCACAGGCCTACGAACAACTGCAGGCCTTCGCGCAGACTTTGAATATTCCGGTCGTGACTTCACCTTCGGGCAAAGGCGTCTTTGCCGAAACGCATCCGCTCGCGCTTGGCGTGTATGGCACCTATGGCACCCCTGCCGCGAACGCGTGTGTGTCCGCAGCGGATCTCGTCATCGTGGTTGGCTCAAAACTCACCGCGGGTGACACAATCAATGAGCACACTTCTTTACTGAATCCGGTCAAACAAACGTTCATTCAAATTGATATCGAAACACGCAATGCTTCATGGACATTCCCTGTCGAGCATGTCGTCCTTGGAGACGCAGGAGTCGTACTGAGCCGACTCCAGGCAGTTGCCAAAAAGAACAAAACCACCATCGATGGAAAAGGCGCTTCGCGGGTCGCGACGTTACGCAAGAAACTGGGCTACTTCAATGACAAGGCCTATCAAGACTCATCGCTACCGATGGTGCCTCAACGGGTGATTGCCGAAATGATGCGCGCCTTACCTGAGGATGCGATCGTCACTTGTGATGCCGGCGAAAATCGTATCTTTATGATGCATTGCTATCAAACCAAACGCGCGGGCGGATTTTTGCAAGCAGCGGGTGGCGGCCCCATGGGCTACGCGATCCCTTCGGCCTTGGCTGTTAAGTTAATTCATCCAAAGGTACCAGTCATCGCCGTGTGCGGTGATGGCGGTTTTTCGATGACCATGAACGGCTTGATGACCGCAATTGAACACGACATCCCCATTATTACGGTGATCTTTAACAACCGCATGCTCGGCTGGTCAACGCACATCCGCGGGCCGTTCGGTGCTCAATTTCATGACTTTAATCACGCTGCGATTGCGCAAAGCATGGGTTGTCATGGTGTCAAGGTCTCGACACCAGACGAATTCGCCAGCGCCTTAAAAGAATGTCAGACGCTCAAGATACCTTCAGTGATTGATGTTGTCATTTCAGGCGAACTCTCGTACAAAGATTTCATGTCCCCCTTGCTGAAACAAAAACCAAACACCAAATAACATCATGTCTTTACCATCTAAAGCCCTCACCTCTTTGCCTGAACAAATCCCTTTGCAGGATGAGCTCCCTTTTCACACTGTCAGGTTTAGATCCCCGTTGCCAGGCCCGCGCTTAATCGTGACAGCAGCCGTGCATGGCAACGAAACCTGCGGCACGTTTGCGCTGAAGCGTTTAGCGCAACAAATTGAAACGGGTGAAATTAAACTGCTGCGTGGTTTCTTAACCTTAGTGCCCGTGACAAATCCCAAGGCCTATCGCTTACAACGCCGTGCGGGTGATCGTAATTTGAACCGACGCCTGGCGCCTGTTGAAACACCTAAAGAATACGAAGATCATCTGGCCAACTGGCTGTGCCCTTTGCTAGCCGAGCACGATGGCTTATTGGATTTACATTCGTTTCAAAGTGGCGATCGCGCCTTTGCCTTGTTTGGCCCAGCGAATAATACCGGTGCGCTCGAGCCGTTTTCACAAGCTAGCACCGAAGAGGCACTGGTTCAACGTTTAGGTTGCAATCGCTTTGTGTACGGCTGGCTTGATACCTATGCCAAAGGAATCAAGCGGCGCGCACTCGAAGTACAAGCGGGGCGTTTCACTGCCGGGTCAGTGGATATCGACACAGCTTACGGCGTGGGTACGACCGAATATATGCGCTCACAAGGTGGCTGGGCGATTACTCTTGAGTGCGGACAGCATGACGACATTGGTGGCCGTGACGTGGCGTATCAGGCCGTGCTGAACACCTTAATCCAGGTTGGCTTAATCCAAGGTGCCGCACCCAAACCGGCAACCGATTTTGAAGTCTTGGGGCTCTACGATGTATTTGATCGCTTTCATGCAGACGATCAGTTTTCACAGGTCTGGAAAAGCTTTGATCCCATCGCCAAGGACAGCCTCATTGGCAAACGAGCCGACGGCACAGAGCTGCTCGCCGAACAAGACTGCTTTATTATGTTTCCAAATAGCAAATCACAACCCGGGCAAGAGTGGTTTTATTTGGCGCAAGCCGGCGGGCGCCTCGGGCGCTAACCATGATCAACATTTCGAACGTTTCAAAGACTTACGCGACAGGTTTTAGCGCGTTAACAAATATCAATCTCGAAGTCAGGCAAGGCGAGATCTTTGCCTTGCTAGGCCCAAACGGCGCAGGCAAAACCACCTTAATCAGCTTGATCTGTGGCATTGTCACGCCCAGCGCGGGCACAGTCACGATTGATGGTTTTGACCATATCAAGCAATACCGAGAAGCCCGAGCCCGCGTAGGACTTGTGCCCCAAGAGATCTCAACAGATATGTTTGAAACCGTCTGGAACACCGTCAGCTTTAGCCGAGGGCTGTTCGGCAAACCCGCTAACCCAGCTTGGATCGAAAAAATCCTCAAAGACTTATCGCTTTGGGATAAAAAAGATAGCAAGATTATTCGTTTGTCGGGGGGCATGAAGCGTCGGGTCATGATCGCGAAAGCACTATCACATGAACCTCGTGTGTTATTTCTGGATGAACCCACCGCGGGCGTAGACGTGAGTTTAAGACGCGACATGTGGGAGTTAGTGAAGGCCTTGAAACAAACGGGTGTCACGATCATTTTGACGACGCACTATATTGAAGAGGCCGAAGAGATGGCCGACCGTATTGGCATCATTACCAAGGGCCAGATCCTTCTGGTTGAAGAGACCAGCCAGTTAATGAAAAAACTCGGTAAAAAAGAGTTGGTATTGCAACTGACAAGCCCACTGAACGCAATCCCCACCGCCCTCAGTCACGCCGGCTTGTCACTGGCTAGCGGTGGACATGAGTTGGTTTACACCTACGACGCCACCAATGAAGATATCGGTATCACAGAGCTTTTGACGCAATTAGGTCAAGCCAATATCCATTTCAAGGACTTGCGCACGACTGAAAGCTCTCTTGAGGATATTTTCGTGAGCCTCACCTCGAGTAACGTTGAATGATAAAAAATAACAGTTGCGGGTACGAGGTTGAACGCGCATGAGCTTAAACATTTACGCCATTCGCGCCATCGTCAATTTTGAGTTATCTCGAACGCGACGCACCTTGATGCAAAGTGTCATCGCGCCTGTCATCTCAACGTGTTTGTACTTTGTCGTGTTCGGCGCCGCCATCGGCTCGCGCATGACTGATATAGACGGGGTGAGCTATGGCTCGTTCATCGTGCCTGGGTTAATCATGTTGTCGCTATTGACGCAAAGTATTTCGAATGCGTCGTTCGGCATTTATTTTCCAAAATTTACGGGCACAATCTACGAATTGCTCTCGGCACCGATCTCGCACTTTGAAATCGTTTTGAGCTACGTCGGTGCAGCCAGTGTGAAGTCAATTTTTCTTGGTTTGATTATTTTGGCTACCGCGACACTGTTCGTTCCCTTGCAAATCGCACATCCGTTTTGGATGCTGTTTTTTTTGCTTGGCACCTCGATTACGTTTAGCCTGCTGGGGTTCATTATCGGCATTTGGGCTGATAACTTTGAAAAGCTACAAATTGTGCCCCTCTTGATCATTACGCCCTTAACGTTTTTAGGGGGTAGTTTTTACTCGCTTGACTTACTGCCACCCTTTTGGCAAAACGTCGCACTGCTTAATCCCATCGTTTACCTGATTAGTGGCTTTCGCTGGAGTTTTTATGATGTGGGCGACGTGAGCTTTGGGTTGAGCGTGGCCATGATGCTGTTTTTTTTAGCCCTTTGCGTAGCAGTGATTGCCTGGATATTTAAGACTGGCTACAAGCTGAAGAATTAGTGCCACCATGCACTGCTAGCCACTCGGTCAACACAGCAGTGCCTTGCAGAAAATCATCAATCGACATCTCTTCGTCGGGATGATGACTGCCATTTGGATTGCGAATAAATACAAAACCAAAGGGTATGCCAGCCGCACAAAACGCTGCAGAATCATGGGAAGCGGGGCTAGGCAGGTCGCAGACCTTCATGTCTAAACGCTTGGCACAATCTCGCAATTGCTGAGTGATTATGGGATCTGCTTTGGCGACTTTAGACGAAGCACGAACACCAAAATCAAATTTCACGCCACGTCTTTTTTCAATTTGCTCAACCATCGCCATCAGTGCCTGCTCTAACTCAACGACATCTGCGTCATCGTAGGCTCTGACATCTAAACTAAACTGAAACTCACCCGGGACGATGGTCATACCGTGGCGTGCGGGGTTTGTTTGAAATTCGCCAAAGGTGCAGGCCATTAAGCGGCCCTCCGCCTCCCATTGCTGCCAAAGCGTATCAAGCCCCACTGACAAATCAGCACCCGCTAAGGCCGCATCGTGCCGAAAACGCCGCCCAAGCCCAACGTGGCCATACTCACCAGTGATCTTCACTCGCGGAAATCTAAAATGCCCAGGTACGCCGGTGCCGATCGCCAGCGCATAACCCGTTAAGGCAAGGCTAGGCGCCTGTTCAATATGCAACTCTAAAAACGCTTTTACATTTTTTGGACTGAGGTGCGCAACACCTTTCGCGACAGCCTCGGGCTCTGCGCCCGCCTCGCGCATGTGTTGTTCAAGTGTGCGGCCGGTATCGATACGCCGCTGCTGTAAGGCGCTTGCCGGCAAGGTGCCTAAGGCGCCTCGACTACCGACATAAGACACTTGAAACCAGATACTTTCTTCGGCTCGGATCCCCATCACCACAACATCGCAGTTGAGTTTCAGCCCAGCCTGCTGCATCGCTTGTACAGCAATCAAGCCTGCCATGACCCCGGCCGCACCGTCGTAATTACCGCCACCCAGCACTGAATCAAGATGCGAACCAATCACGATCGCGGGTGCCTGACGATCGACGCCAGGCCACACCATATAGGTGTTGCGCATGTGATCGTGCCTGATCTCTAAGCCAAGACTGCGGGCGTGTTTTTCAACGAACTCATGAGCAAACTGCTCGCCCTGCCCGTAGGTGTCACGCGTCACACCTCGATTAACGACATCAACACTGCCAGCACGCAAGTCATCGAATAATTGGCTGGCTTGGAGATGTAAATCGAGTACGTGGTTTTTAACCATGTGCATTTTTAGCCGATGAAGAGAATTGTGTCGAAGTCGCTTTGATTGTAAAGCCTCAGTGACTTGAAAGGGTCGATTCTCGCGCTGCACAGGGCAAGCTCTTGGCAACGCTTATTTCAAACAATTGCATTGCCATGACTACAAAATCGTGATGATTTTTAGAGCCTACCGATCAGACAAAATCAACTGAGAGGCTTTTTCGGCAATCATAATGACAGGCGCATTCGTATTGCCTGAAGTAACGTTTGGCATGATCGCCGCATCAACCACTCTTAAGCCACCGATACCTCTCACCCGCAAATGAGGGTCGACCACCGCTTGAGCGTCTACGCCCATCTTGCAGGTGCCGACTGGGTGATACATCGATTGCGCCTGCGCACGAATATAGTCAATTAACTGCTCATCAGACACATGTTGCGAACCTGGCATCAACTCGCCTCGATTGTGTTGAGCAAAAGGACTTTGTGAAAAAATCTTTCGAATTAAACGCAAGCCCACCAGCAAGGGAGTCACGTCACGCGGGTCGGTCAAATAGTTTGCCTGCATGCGCGGTGCCTCATAGGGGTTTGCAGAGCGCAACGAAATCGAACCGACAGAAAAGGGCTGCAACACCCCACAAGACGCCGTCACCGCTGGGGCTTGATCGGCCTTAAACATTCCGGCCGACGAATACATACTGAACGGCCTCATCTGTATTTGCAGATCAACTTTGTCATTGTTTGCACCCGAGCGGGCAAACAGTGCAACCTGCGCCGCCGCTGAATTCAACAAGCCACGACGTGTGAATAGATACCTCAGCACGTCAGGAACCATTCTGATCGGGCTCGCGATTTTTTTATTAATCGAGTACTCGGGATCGACACTCGCCAAGTAGTGCACGTACACATGATCCTGTAGATTCATTCCAACGCCAGGTAGATCATGAACCACAGGGATTCCAAGCGCTTGCAAGTTCTTTGCATCACCCACACCTGATAGCATTAACAACTGAGGAGAATTAATGACACCAGCGCTTAAGATAATTTCTTTGGCATGGGCGATATGACTCACACCATTGACGGTATATTTGACTCCTACTGCTTGCTTATCCTGAAAGAGAATTCTCTCGGTCATCGCTTGCACTTGCACTTTTAAATTTGATCGCGAGCGAATTGGTTTTAAAAACACTCTGGCGGTCGAGGCACGTACCCCGCGATCAATCATGAGCTGCACAAAGCCCACACCCTCTTGTACGGCACCATTGAAATCTAAATTGTGCGGCACACCGGCATTGATTGCAGCTTGTATAAACGCTGACGACGCCACATGAGGCTCATGTAAGGGCGAAACAACCAACTCACCCGCGGCGCCATGCAACTGCGTTTCACCTAGAAAATGTTTTTCAGTGCTTTTGAAGTGGGGCAGGACATCGCTCCAGCCCCAGCCGATATTGCCCGCATCGCGCCAACCGTCGTAGTCAACAGGCGTGCCACGCATATAGACGTGCCCGTTGATTGAACTGCTACCACCGAGTGTCTTGCCGCGAGGCCAAATAATCTGACGATTATTTAAACCAGGTTCTGGTTCAGACTGATAACCCCAAGAGACGATGGGGTCTGTCACCACACGCGCCACGCCCGCCGGAATCTTTAACCAGGGGTTTCGATCTTCAGGGCCAGCCTCGAGTAATAAGACTTTAGTACTTGGGTTTTTCGACAAGCGATTTGCTAACACGCAGCCAGCCGAACCTGCCCCCACGATAATAAAATCGAATGTCTCTACCTCTGCCATATCTACGATCCGTCAACCTACTGTGCTGTCCAACCGCCATCCACTTTGAGGCAAGTCCCTGTCACCATCCGAGCGGCAGGAGATGCTAAATAGGCGACGGCTGCCGCGATATCTTCAGTCTCAGCCAGATGACCTAGCGGAATCTTAGAAAATAAAAAGGCACGCTTCTCGTCGGTGTTCACAACCTGCCGAACCAAAGGAGTGTCTACAAACGTCGGCGCCACGCTATTGACTCGAATATTTTGCTCGGCAAGCTCAATGGCCATCGCCTTCGTTAAACCTTCAATCGCATGTTTTGTCGCGCAATAGACGGTTCGGTTGGGTGAGCCAATATGCCCCATCTGTGAAGAAATGTGAATCACAGACCCACCTTTCTTGGCGCGATCGGGATCCTGCAACATCTTTTTAACCGCTGCTTGCGCAGCGATAAAACAAGAACGAACATTCAAATTCAGTAAATGATCAAGATGCTCATCCGATACCTCGATCATTGGCTCTGGAATATTAGTGCCAGCATTGTTTACCAGAATATCCAGACGCGGCAGCTGGTCAATAATCGCTCTGAGCGCTTTCGAGTCAATGACATCACATTGCCGAATTGACGCCCGACCGCCAGCATCAGTGATCTGTTGCGCCACCGCTTGAAGTTCACTGAGCGTGCGCGACAGCAATACCACCTCAGCACCAGCCTCGGCTAAATAGCGGGCGATGGTCGCCCCAATCCCACGACCGGCCCCGGTCACAAGTGCCACTTGCCCATCTAAACGCAGACTTTCGAAGAAGCTCATTAGTCACTCTCTCTTGGGTTGACGTGCACACAAATCTTGCGACTCACAGTCACCTCAGTTCAATTCAGTTCAGTTTTGATACAGCAGGCGTGGGAGCCAAAGCGAAATGCTCGGAAAGCCAATAATCATCCCCAGCGCGACGACCTGAATCACCATAAACTGCGCCATCCCGCGGAAGATCAACCCTAGGTTCCAGGCAGGCATCACAGTTTTGAGGTAGTAAGCCGACATTGCCACAGGCGGGCTCAAAAATGCTGTTTGCAAGTTAACCGCCAAGGTCGCACCAAACCACAACATCAGTTCGGCCTTCGATAAGCCCACGTCAAGCTTTTGGATCACCGGAATAAAGATCGGCACAAACACCAAAATAATGACTGGCCATTCAAACGGCCATCCCAACAGAAAGACAATGAACATCACCAGCATAAACTTGCCCATGCCGGACAGCGGTAAATCGTTCAACAGTGTTTCGATCAAACCTGCCGAACCAAGTTGAACAAAGACCGCACCAAAAATATTAGAGGCCATCACCAACAGCAGCACCATCGCTGAGGTCAACAGTGTGCTGCGAGCTGTTCCTTTAATCGCAGGCAAGGTCAACTTTCCGTACATGGCAGCGAGGATCATCGAACCAAGCGCGCCGCACGCCGCAGCTTCGGTGGCAGTCGCTAATCCAGTCAAAATAGTGCCGAGCGTTGAGCCAATCAACAGCATTAAAGGCAAAATGCTAATGACGACTTCTTTAAACAATTTAAAGTTGTAGCCCATGCGCTCTTCTTTAGGCAGCGGTGGACCAAGCTTTGGATTAATAAAACTGCGAATCAAACAGTAAGCGATATACAGAGCCGCCAATAAAAAGCCAGGGCCAAACGCGGCCGCGTAAAGCTTGTTTACAGGCACGCCAAGAACCGGCCCCATCACCAATAGCATGACGCTAGGGGGAATCAAGATTCCAAGTGTGCCGCCAGCTGCAATTGCACCTGCAGACATCTTCGCATCGTAGCCGGCTCTCATCATCATGCCGCCAGCCATAATCCCTAATACGCTCACGGCAGCGCCAACAATCCCTGTGGCCATCGCAAACAGGGTCGCGGTCAACAGTACCGCCAAGTAAAGCGATCCGCGTATGGGCGCAAACAATTGTCTGAAGGTCGCGAAGAGTCGGTCCATCAGACCCGCTTGCTCACACATATAGCCCATAAAGATGAACATCGGCACGGCCGGCACAATGTCATCTTTCATCGACCCCCACACTTGCAGATAGGTCAGATAGAACGTGCGATCAACACCCAACCCAATTGCACCGAAAACGATTGCAATGAAGAGCAGTGTGAAAGAAATTGAAAAACCGA
>JAIPCU010000070.1 GCA_021738045.1 Candidatus Methylopumilus sp.
GTCAGCACCTTGCCAGATCCGGCACTGCGCGAAATCCGTGCGTTGATTGATATCCCGGTGATTGGTTACGGCGAATCCGCCATGTTCACCGCCTGTTTGCTGGGTCGTAAATTTGGTGTCTTGGCGTTTATCGAAGACTTCAATGAGTTGCTGGCGCAAAACGCTGAAAGCTATGGTTTAGCGTCGCGCTTTGCCGGTGCAGCGCCGGTAGGCTTTACGTTTAATGATGTGTTGAAAGGGTTTGCGGACCCAACCGAACTTATCGAAAAATTTAAAACTGCAGCGCGTAAATTGATTGCCCGAGGGGCTGATGTGATCATTCCTGGCGAGGCGCCGTTGAATGTGTTACTTGCGCGCAACGGGGTGACTGAGGTGGATGGAGTCACCGTCATGGATTCGTTGGGCACCTGGGTCAAGCACGCTGAGATGATGGTGGATTTGCGTCGCCTGTGCGGCACTAAGCCAAGCCGTATTGGCTATTACCATCGCTTGCCAGAGATTGAGCGTGCCAAAGAGGTCTTTGCGTTTTATGGTTTGGATAAGAGGCTGCCAGGGGTGTGACACGAGTTTCTTGAGGCGAGATGTCTAGAAAGTTGATTGGGCATCCAGCGCACAACCCCGTGAACAAATCACTACAAAGAATAAACAAATACAGACAGGAGCACAAAATGGATCACACCTTTGATGTAGTTGTAGCGGGTTGCGGTGTCGCAGGCTTATCTGCCGCCGTGACCGCCGCTGAGCGCGGTTTAAAGGTTGCAGTACTCGAGCGCGCCTCGCGCGAAGATCGTGGCGGTCAAAGTCGCTACACCGAAGCGTATTTTCGGATGAAAGCCTTAGATCAAGTCACCGATGACTTTGAAACGCACTTGGCCGATAACTTGGGCTTGTATCCCGAGCCTGACTTGATGGCCGAGATGGCAACGGGTCGCGAGAACTGGTCGCACGCGACGCGTACGTTGGCGATCCCCGACACCGAAGTGATCGGAAATTTTGCCGAGCAAGTACCGCCTACGATTAAATGGCTGCAAGGTGTGGGCGTTAAGTTTGATTTTTTACCTACGCAATTTTTGACCGCTACGCAGCCGCGTCTGTTACCAGTTGGGGGCGGTGCCGCCCTGGTAGACGCACTTGCCGCACAAGCTGAAAAACTGGGCGTGACATTTTTTTACTACACGACCGCACGCCGCTTATTGTTGAACGATGACGGTGTTGTGACGGGTTTGTTTGCGCAACAACAAGGCACACAAGCCGTGCGGTTTCACGGCAAGGTGGTGTTGGCTTGCGGTGGATTTGAAGGCAACCCGGCTTTGCAGTCTAAATACATCGGCCCGCGCTCGGTGTATTTGCGCCCGATTTGTAAGGGAGCGTATTTTAATCGCGGCGAAGGCATTGAGATGGCGCTCGATATTGGCGCGGCCCCGTCGGGCGATTTTGGTAGCTATCACGCTGAACCAATCGATCCACGCTCGGGTGTGTCTGAGCCGTCGGTGTTTATTTTTCCGTACGGGATCTTGGTCAACAAATCTGGCAAGCGCTTTGTCAACGAGGCACCAGGTACGGTCGATGCCTGGTACGAGCGCATTACGCGTCGTATCTACGAACAAGAAGAAGGCTTGTCGTACGTCATTCTTGATCAACGCATGAAAGATATCCCCAACTATCGTCTGGCGATTCGTAGTGATCAGCCAGCGATTGAGGGGGACACGATCGAGGCGCTTGCTGCAAAGTTGGCTATTCATCCGCAAACCTTGAAAGACACTGTCGCACAGTACAACGCCGCGTGTCCTAAAACGGGCAACTATGATCCCTTAAAAGTCGATGGGATGGCTACGCAAGGGTTGATGCCAGCAAAAAGCAATTGGTCCTTGCCCATCGATCGCGGTCCATTCATGGCGTATCCAATTATCTCTGCCAACGTGTTTACCTTTGGTGGGTTAAAGGTCGATCCGCAAGGGCAGGTGCTTGATACCGATGGTTATGCGATCCCCAATTTGTATGCAGCTGGCGAAGTGATTGGTATGTATTACACCAACTACACCGGGGCGACCTCGGTATTAAAAGGCTTGGTGTTTGGTCGCTTGGCGGCTAACAATATTGCCGATCAACACTAGGAATTTTCTATGTACGCAGCACAATTTTTGTCGGGGCGCGTTGCGCTAGTCACCGGCGGCGCGGGTGGTATCGGCGCGGCTGTTTCTGAGGCGCTCGCGGCCTATGGCTGTCAGGTTGTTGCTGCCGATTTGCCTAACCGCTTAGGGGCGACTGACACAGGCGGCGGCATTGAACATGTTGCGTTAAATGTTTGCGATGCAGCTGACATCACGTACTGTGTGCAGGGCGTTGTACAACGACATGGTCGCTTAGATATTTTGGTGAATGTGGCTGGTGTTGTGTCGGTGGGTAGTGCGCAAAACATCACTGAACAAGAGTGGGATCGCGTGATCGACATTAACTTGAAGGGCACCTTTTTGTGCTGTCAGGCCGTGATCCCTGTGATGAAGCAGCAGAAGCTTGGTCGCATCATCAACATTGGCTCGGTGCTCGGTAAAAACGGCGGCAATCCTCGCCCGTGGCTCGATCCCAAAGAACAAGACCGTGCTGGTAACGTGGCCTATGGAGTGTCTAAGGCTGGAGTACACATCATGACGTCTTATCTGGCAAAAGAGCTGGCAACGTTTGGCATCACGGTGAATGCCGTGGCGCCGGGCCCGGTTGCTTCGGCAATGACCACGACGTTTCCGCAAACGCTGAAAGACTTGATCCCCGTGGGACGTATGGGCAAAGCCTCTGAGATCGCCTCGGCGATTTTGTTTTTGGCGTCGCCCGAGTCGGGCTTTGTGACGGGTGAGATTTTGGATGTGAATGGCGGGTTGTGGTCTGATTAAGACTTGAAAAACTCGCCTATGACTGCCATATTGCATTAAAGTATCGACAAGCGAGTTTTACCTTTTTCAAAGAGATCAGCGATGCCCTTCTGTTCAGCCTGTGGCACGAAATGTGCAGATGACGCCAAGTTCTGTAGCGCCTGTGGCAAGGCCCTTGTGGCCGCATCTGCTGCAGAACAGCCTAGCCAGCCCACAGACAATGTTGCGCCAGTCATTCAGGTGATTGCCCCGTCTGCGCCCTTGAAAGCTTTTGATAACCCCGCTGAACTCTGGAAGATGTTTTTTTATGTTGCCCTTTTTAATATGGGCATCTATTTCTTAACGACCTACGGTGCCGAAAGTGGCGGTTATAGCTCGGGCGTTAACTTTTTGTTTTTTGCTGGCTATTTCGGGTTGGCGTATTTCTTGGTCAAGGTGCAGGCCTTTGACAAAGGCCGTGCATTTTGGCTGTTGCCGTTGATTGCGTTTCACTTGTGGGGTTATCTGCAAGGGATTGCAGGCAGCGATGATCTCGAATACGCCACAACCTTTGACAATTACGATACGTTTATTACTGGCCTCCCAGAGATGGTGATCCTGACCAAGTTGTTTTTGGTGTTGCGTCAGAGTTCGGCAAAGTAAACCTGTGACCGTTTGCGGATCGTCGATCGTTCGCCTTGACTGATCAGTGAAAATTACCCTGAAAGCAGTGTCTGGTTTCATGACCTAACTCATGCATGGTTGTTTTCTTGCCGGTGTAAATTTGGCAATCATTGCCATTCCAAAATGAGCAAGCTGAAATCGCATACCCAAAGCCGCCCAAGCCACGCTTGCGGCTTTCTTTCTCGCAGGTCGCCTGAACGTTATCCACTCGAAACCAACTGATGGTCGTTTTAGACGTCATGAGCTTTGAGGCATCAAACTTTGCTTCAGGATTTTTCCAGTCTTGTGCAAGTGCCTGTGTCGTAGCGAGTCCGAACGCAGACACCAGGATGAGTTTTTTAATAAAAAGAGTCATACTGCGGTCGCCACCAGGTACAAAAATTTGCTCAGTTGAATTTGAAACACAATTTCAGTCAACGCCTTCGCAGAGTCGGTGATCCGTATCAACTTTGCGCGAAACGCCATCAGCCATTTCAGATCGATCGCAACGCGCGCGTAGGCGATAGACAGGCTTGCTTTTTAGCCGCAACGAAAGGCTGCGGCTAAAAAGGCTACAACACAAACCGCGCCAGGTCCTGGCTTGCTGCAGCTTCTGCAAGCTTGTCGTTCACGTACGCAACATCAAGCACAACTGTTTTGCCGCTACTGCTGGCCGCATCAAACGACAGGTCTTCAAGAAGCTTTTCCATTACCGTGTACAAGCGCCGTGCGCCAATGTTTTCGGTGCGCTCGTTGACTTCAAAGGCAAGTTCAGCCAAACGCGCGATACCCTCGTCGGTAAATTCAAGATGCACGTCTTCTGTGGCGAGCAAGGCGCTGTACTGTTTGGTGAGCGAGGCGTCGGTGTCGCACAGAATACGAACAAAATCTTTAGCGGTCAGTGAATCAAGTTCAACCCGAATCGGAAAACGCCCTTGTAGCTCGGGGATCAGATCCGAGGGGCGCGATAAATGAAAAGCCCCTGAAGCGATAAATAAAATATGATCTGTGCGAATCATGCCGTACTTAGTGGTCACAGTTGTGCCTTCGACTAAAGGCAATAGATCGCGCTGCACGCCCTGGCGCGACACATCGGCGCCACTGGTTTCTTGCCGTGCGGCAATCTTGTCGATTTCGTCTAAAAACACGATGCCGTGTTGTTCAACTTTATGAATCGCAAGCGTGCGCAAGTCGTCTTCGTTGACGCGCTTCGAAGCCTCTTCGTCAGTCAAAAGCTTGAAAGCCTCTTTCACAGTCATCTTGCGTGATTTCTTTTTCTCACGCGCCAAACCGGCGAACATGCCTTTCAATTGTTCGGCCATATCCTCCATGCCAGGTGGCGTCATGATGTCCATCTGCGGGGAATTGGCAGCGACTTCAATTTCGATTTCAGTGGCATCGAGATGCCCTTCGCGTAAACGCTTTCTGAAGGTCTGGCGTGTTGCGGTCTCTTCGCGAATTGGCGAGCCGTCGGCAGCGCGCGCTGGCACCAACAGCACATCGAGAATACGGTCTTCAGCGGCATCTTCGGCTTGCGTGCGCACACGTTTCATTTCGTGTTCGCGCGTTTGCTTAATGGCGATTTCAGCCAGGTCACGGATAATGGTGTCGACATCGCGCCCAACGTAACCAACTTCGGTAAATTTAGTGGCTTCGATTTTGATAAAAGGCGCGTCAGCGAGCTTCGCTAAACGTCGGGCGATTTCAGTTTTACCCACGCCCGTTGGGCCGATCATCAAAATATTTTTGGGATGAATTTCGGTGCGCAAGGGCTCAGCAACTTGCTGGCGACGCCAACGGTTGCGCAGAGCAACGGCGACCGAGCGTTTGGCGCGATCTTGTCCAACGATATGCTTATCGAGTTCAGAGACAATTTCACTGGGGGTCATGGTTGAGGCGGACATGCTTATTCCAGAGTTTCAATCAGATGTTGTTGATTGGTGTAAATACAAAGATCGCCAGCAATTTCTAGCGACTGCTTGACGATGACTTCAGGGCTGAGTTCGGTATTGCGTAACAGCGCGAGTGCTGCCGATTGTGCGTAGGCGCCACCCGAGCCGATGGCGGCAATGCCGTTTTCGGGTTCAAGAACATCGCCATTGCCGGTGAGCACCAAGGTGTGATCGCGATCGGCCACGATCAGCATTGCCTCAAGGCGACGCAACACTCGATCGGTGCGCCAGTCGCGCGTGAGTTCAACGGCCGAGCGCATCAGATTACCCTGATGCTTTTCTAGTTTGGCTTCGAAACGTTCTTGCAAGGTAAAGGCATCGGCCGTAGCACCCGCAAAGCCTGCCAGAATCTTGTCGTGATACAGGCGTCGAATTTTTCGCGCGGTCGCCTTAATCACAATATTGCCGAGTGTGACTTGGCCATCACCACCTAGGGCAACGTGATTGCCGCGCCTCACGCTGATGATGGTTGTGCCGTGAAATTGTTCCATGCTGAGACTCGATCGTAAAAAAGGCACACTCGAAGTGCTGTGAGTGTGCCTTGTGGATTTGCCCTGTGGCGTTGCCGTTAGGGTCTGAATAGATAAAAGTGAGTGAACCTTCTGCCTTGAATCGTCAGGCTCAGCTCATCGCGGTTTAATCCCCGAACATTTTTTGACGCATCTCGCGACGTTCTTGCGCTTCGAGAGACAAGGTTGCGGTGGGGCGAGCTAACAAACGGCGCAGGCCGATGGGCTCGCCAGTTTCGTCGCACCAGCCGTACTCGCCGCTGTCGATACGCAAGATGGATTGCTGTACTTTTTTCAGTAGTTTGCGCTCGCGATCACGGGTGCGCAATTCAAGCGCGTGTTCTTCTTCGATCGTGGCACGGTCAGCTGGGTCGGGCACAAATTGTGTTTCGCGCAAGTGCTCTGTGGTCGCGCCCGCATTGTTGAGAATATCTTGTTCAAGTTGGCGCAGACGATCGCGAAAAAATCCTAACTGACGATCACTCATGTACTCGTCTTCGGGCATGCGCAATAATTCAGCTTCAGTGGGCAAATTATTTTCAGATAAATCGCCGTTTGATTTAGGGCTTTTTTTGGCAGCCTTAGGTGCGGCGACGGGTGCGGCGGGTTCGACTTTTGCGGCAGTCTTTTCGGGCACTGACTTAACCGGCGTTGCAGTTTTTACGACAGCGGCTTTCGCTTTGGGCAGGGTCACAGCCGTTGAGGCCTTTGTTGCAGGGGTGGTCTTTGAGGGCATAGAGGCCTTAGTGGGTGTTGAAGTCTTGGCGATTGCAGAGGCCTTAGGGGGCGATGCATTGTTGGCCGGTGTTTTGGCCTTGGCAGACGCGACTGCTTTGGATGACGTCGTGGTTTTGGCAGAGGCTAATGTTTTGGCGGTGGCAACAGGCTTGGACTTAACCGGTGCAGGCTTTTTGACTGCAGCGGCTTGCATTGTCACGGATTTTTCTACCTTGGTTGCCTTTGTTGCCATGAGGTCACTCCATTAGATTATGCTCTGCCAAAGTTACGCAGAGTTACGACTTTGCAAGACATTGCTCAAGACCTTTGGTGAAGATGTCTTGAGGCAGCTTGCGACCGATAAAAACCATCTTTGTGTTTTTCTTTTCAGTGGCTAACCAGGGTTTGCCAGGCTCTGCACCCATCATCATGTGCACGCCCTGAAACAGCATGCGGCGATTGATGCCTTTCATGTACAAAATACCTTTGTAGCGCAGCAGATCTGGCCCGTATACCTGTACGACACCACCTAAAAACTCTTCAAGACGCTCTGGGTCAAACGGCTTGTTCGACTTAAAGACGAAGGCGCCGATGTCATCGTTGTGCGCTGGCTTGTGGTTGTGCGTGGGGTCGGTGCAGGTAGCCGGATCGTGAGCGTGGCCGTGCCCGTCTTCATGATCGTGACTGTGGTCGTGACCGCAGGTGCTGTGATCATGGTCGTGGTCATGACCATGCGCGTGATCGTGTCCATGATCGTGATCATGCACGGCATCGGGGTGGTCGTCGGCTAAAAATTGCGGATCGATATCTAAAATAGTGTTCAGGTTAAAGCCGCTGATATCAATCAGTTGCTTTAAGTCCGTTTCACCAAAATGTACGGCTTCAATTGAGGCGCGTGGATTCATATGAACAATGCGGCGACGCAAGGCGGCATACTCAGCCTCGGTCACTAGATCTTTTTTCGACACCAAGATTCGGTCGGCAAAGCCCACTTGTTTTTGGGCTTCTTCTTGGGTGTCGAGGGTGTCCATGCCGTGTTTGGCATCCACGACGGTCACTACCGCATCCAAGCGATAGTAGTCGGCGATGTCATCGTCCATGAAAAAAGTCTGGCAGACGGGGCCTGGGTTAGCCATGCCGGTGGTTTCAATAATGACGCGTTCAAACTTCAGTTCACCCGCCTGACGGCGTGTGCGTAAGTCGTTGAGTGTTCGCATCAGGTCGCCGCGCACTGTGCAGCACACGCAGCCATTCGAGAGCTCAATGATTTCTTCATCTTGCTCTTGCACCAGCAACTCGTTATCGATGCTTTCGGGGCCAAATTCGTTTTCGATGACCGCGATGCGTTTACCGTGGTATTCGGTCAGAATGCGTTTAAGCAAGGTCGTTTTGCCCGCGCCAAGAAAGCCGGTGAGGATTGTGACGGGGACCATTTCGTCTGGATTGCGGGGGGAATTCATGAGCCAATCAACTTCAAAAAACGGGTGAGGGTGCGGGGCACCGAGCCAGGAGCTAGCCCGAAGGCGAACGCCGGATTACAGCACAGCACACGATTTGCGGCAAACATTTTCATTCGCAGACCAATGACTATGGCGAACTGAGTGTAGACCTCAAAATCATGACATCGTCAATATATTGGGGGTAAATCGTAAATTTCAAGGGTTCAAAACCCTTAATTTAAGGAAATTCTTAGCTTTTTCGACCAGCACGGGGGTGCGCTGAGTCGTACACTTTCGCCAAATGCTGAAAGTCTAACTTAGTATAAAGCTGTGTCGTCGAAATATTTGCATGGCCCAGCATCTCTTGAACAGCACGTAAGTCTTGGGCCGATTGCAGCACATGGCTCGCAAAGCTATGGCGCAACACGTGCGGATGTACGTGGGTAGGCAGACCCGCTTGTAACGCGAGCTTGGCTAACTGGCCTTGAATCACTCGGGGGCTGATGCGCCGGCCGCGCGCCCCGATAAATAGGGCCACCTGATCGGCCATTGCGACGTTCGAGGGGGCCAGCTGGGGTCGAATCGCGAGCCAGGCTGCAAGGGTCTGCAGCGCTTGAGCACCGATCGGTACGGTGCGACGCTTACCGGCTTTGCCCAGCACGTGCACCTCGTGATCGGCCAGATTGATCCAGCCACTTGAGGTGTGCTCTTTGGTTTGCGTGTACTGATTATCCAAGCCGACGAGTTCACTCAACCGCAGTCCGCTCGAGTAGAACAGCTCAAAAATTGCCCGGTCTCGCAACGAGATTGGGTCGGTCTGCGCCAGCAGCACGGGCGCATCAAGAAGCGCCTGAGTTTGATCGACGGATAAGGCTTTGGGCAGACCCCGCGCTGCCTTGGGGGCGCGAACGTCGGCCGCGGGGTTCAGCGCCATGCCGCTTTGCGGTGCCCACCACTTGTAAAAGCCGCGCCACGAGGCGAGCATTCGGGCCAGGCTGCGAGGGCCTAGTCCTTGGCCGTGTAGCCGCGCTAAAAACTGCCGAATGTTGCCGTTGACTAAAGACTCGAGCGGTTTGTCTCGGGCGAGTTGCACTAACTGCTGCAGATCGCGCTGATAGGCCGCCAAGGTATGTGGCGAATACCGCCGGTTTTGCTCAAGGTGTTTCAGCCATTGCGTGACCGCTTCAGGCAAGGCGGGGGTATGCAGCTCATCCATCGCAGTTTGACCCGCCTCGACATTCTTTGAGCCGGTTGCGCTGGCGCGTGTAGGAGGTGACATCAGAGCGCGACCTGATCCATGAGCGATACGTTAATCGCCCTGAGCGACGGCGGCAGGTTTGAGCCGCGACAGTGCAGCGCTAGCCAGATTGCTGACGGTTTGTAAAAACGTGGTGCCCATGTCAGGGGCGAAGCGGTCAGGGTCATCTGACCCTAACACCATCAAACCAAAGGCGGGCTCTTGAGGCTTGGCGCGCAATGAGATCATTGCGAGCGAGGCAGGTTTTTTGTGCAACCAACCAACTGCAGTGAAATCAGTGTTTGAGCCGCAGTAGGGCGCTGCAAGCGTATTGGCAAAGTCATGCACCGCAGCATCGACGGGGGCGCCGACCCCTTCAGCAGGTACGTCTAGCCCCCAAACGCGAAGCGCGACCTCTTGCAGATTGAACTGTTCAGCTAAACCGAAGGCGACTTCACCGGGCAAGCGCAGCGGTGATTGCTCGGCCAGCATGCGCGCGCACCACAGATTTAACTTGGTGGTCGTGGCCTCGTTTAAGGCGCCGTTTCGTACGAGCTCGGCCAAGCGAAATTCAAAGTCGCGTAAGCGCTCGCGTAGCGTCAAAATCTGCCGCTCACCTAGTGAAATGGCGCGAGACTGATTAGGGTGAGGCACTTCGAGCGTTGAAAAAATATCAGAGTACTGAACAAAAAAATCCGGATTTTCTTGAAGGAATTTGGCAATGGTGTGTGCGGTATTAATCATGTCGTAGAGCTCGTGAATGATGGAATCGAGGCGACCAAGTGATCGATATCAATGCTGCCAGAAAAAACTGTGGTGGCCGGCCCTGTCATGTGCAACTGGGCGCCGTCAAAGGCTACGGTTAGCCAGCCGCCGTGCGTGCGCACGCGCACCGGCGATACAAGCAGCCCCCGCCGAATGCCTGCCGCGACGGCTGCGCAGGCACCCGTGCCGCAGGCTAGGGTTTCACCGGCGCCGCGTTCGTACACACGTAAATAAATCGTGTGCAGATCAACAATTTGCATAAAGCCTGCGTTGACGCGCCGCGCAAACCTTGGGTGCGACTCGATGAGAGGGCCAAGCAAGCCCACAGGGGCGGCTTCGACGTCACTCACTACCTGCACAGCGTGAGGATTTGAAATGGCGACGGCGGACAGCCAAACGGTTTGTGGTGGAATGGTGGCAAGCTCAAGCCCGTAGAGCGTGTCTTGGCCCTGGGCTTGGGTCGCCAAGCCACTGATGTCAAAGGGCAAGTCGTCTGCAGTGAAGCGCGTTTGCCCCATTTCAACGGTGACGTCGCCATTGGGCAGTTCTTCGAGGGTGATGAGCCCGGTTGCGATCTCGGCCCGCAGGGGGTTGCGTGACGACAGTTTTTGTTCGTGCACAAAGCGCACAAAACAGCGTGCGCCGTTACCGCAATGTTCGACCTCAGTGCCATCGGCGTTAAAGATGCGATAGCGAAAGTCGGCCTCAGGGTGCAGCGGGGTGTCGACCAATAAAATCTGGTCACAGCCCACGCCAAATTGTCGGTGTGCAAGCGCACGAGCCCGCTCTGGTGTCATGTCAATGGGTTGTCTGACGCCGTCAAGCATGACGAAATCGTTGCCCGCCCCGTGCATTTTGGTGAAATTCCATATCATTTTGCAATTATCCCTTATTCACCCCGTCAGAGCGTAGGGGATTCGCCATAATTCACTAAATTGGCATAAAATTGCAACAGTCGCTGAGTTAACCGACAACTTGCGGAGCGACTGAGTTGGGTCAAGACTGAAATGTCTGGCCGACAAAAAAATAATTCTGCTAAAGCGTCGCGCCCAGTCCAACGTCTTAACAGGTGAAGGTTCAGGGGTGCAACGCACCTCCTTAACCCATCTCTGGCTTCGCCAGTAAAGGACGTGAGCATGTCTACTAAATCAAACGACTTTCTCTTTACCTCTGAATCCGTGTCTGAAGGCCATCCTGATAAGGTTGCCGATCAGGTGTCTGATTCGATTCTTGACGCTATTTTTGCCCAAGACCCCTATGCACGTGTCGCGGCCGAAACGCTGTGCAACACCGGCTTGGTGGTGTTGGCCGGTGAAATCACAACCACTGCCAACGTGGATTACATCCAGGTTGCACGCGACACCATCAAACGCATCGGCTACGACAACACCGACTACGGTATCGATTACAAAGGTTGCGCGGTCTTGGTGGCCTACGATAAGCAATCGCCTGATATCGCCCAAGGCGTTGACCGCGCCTCTGACGATTATTTGAACCAAGGTGCCGGCGACCAAGGTTTGATGTTTGGCTATGCCTGCTCTGAGACCCCTGACCTGATGCCCGCACCGATTTGGTACGCACACCGTTTGGTACAGCGCCAAAGCGAATTGCGTAAAGACGGCCGCCTGCCTTGGTTGCGTCCTGATGCCAAGTCGCAAGTCACGTTTCGCTATGTCAATGGCCAACCCGTCGAAGTCGATACCGTGGTGTTGTCAACACAACACGCGCCCGAAATCACGCTCGACGAAATTAAAGCGTCAGTGATCGAGCACATTATTCGCCCAAGCTTTCCGGCAGAGCTGTTGACGCCTAAGACCAAGTTCTTGGTGAACCCAACCGGTCGCTTCGTGATCGGCGGCCCCCAGGGCGATTGCGGCTTAACAGGTCGCAAAATTATCGTTGACACCTACGGTGGCGCTTGCCCACACGGTGGCGGCGCGTTCTCGGGCAAAGACCCCTCAAAGGTCGATCGCTCAGCCGCCTACGCAGCTCGCTATGTTGCTAAAAACATTGTGGCTGCTGGTTTGGCAACGCAGTGCCAGGTGCAAGTCAGTTACGCAATCGGCGTAGCAGAGCCGATCAACATCACCGTTTACACCGAAGGCACTGGCGTCATCTCGGATGACGCGTTGGCCTTGTTGGTGCGCGAGCACTTTGATCTGCGTCCAAAAGGCATCGTCAATATGCTTGATTTGTTGCGCCCGATCTATACCAAGACAGCCGCCTACGGCCACTTCGGTCGTAACGAGCCCGAGTTCACTTGGGAAGCCACCGACAAAGCCGCTGTGCTTAAAAAGGCAGCTGGTAAGTAATTGTTGTGTTGGCTTAGCAGCCACGATTGCCTCATTGTTGTAGAAGCATAAACGCGGTAAAAAATGCCCCCGCACAGAGACCCGTGTAGGGGCATTTTTACGTGAGGCAGATCCCAGTGCTATGCTGCACCGATGACCTCACCGACTCAAAAACACAACCAAAGTCCAAGCGACGAAACAGCCCTCGAAGTGGGCCAACCCGGTGCTGCAGACTCACCCTGCGTAGCCGTCTGCTCAACCTTGTTTGAAGATGTCTGCCGAGGTTGCGGCCGCACAATCATGGAAGTGTCAAACTGGGTCTTTATGGACGACGCCGAAAAACAAGCCGTGTGGGTCAGAATCCGTGCCGAAGGCTACCCAAGACGCCCCGGCACGACGTAAAAATTTTAGGCCAGCCCAAACCCCGAGGTCAGACCGGAGACACCTAAATTTGCTCAGCACAATTTAGGTGCGTAGAGTCTGACCGTGCGCAGGCCAAGAACGGGCGCAGGCAAAGAACAAAACCCCTACGCCCCACCAGCAATCTACTTATCAGACAACACAGTCCCAGCCAGCTTCTCAGACATCTTAGCGACAGCAGTGTGATCCTGACCAGGCCCGAGCATCGCAGCCGAGGCTGCCCACATCTCACGGCACATCGCGGCAAAAGGCGTTGGCGTGTTGGTGTCTTTGCCAATGCCCAACGCAATGCTCAAGTCTTTGACCATCAAATCCAAGCCAAAACCTGCGTTGTATTGCCCCGACAAGACAAACTGCTTGAATTTTTTCTGCGTTGAGTTGTTCATGCCGGTTGAAGAGTTCAAGACATCGACCATTGCTGCAGGATCCAGACCAAAACGCTTGCCAATTAAAAGTGCCTCAACCCCGATCAAAAAGCCACCAGCAGAGACTAAGTTGTTAAGCGCTTTCATGGCGTGCGCTGACCCAACGTCGCCTGTAGGCGTAATCGATGTGCCCATACAGGACAAGACCGGGCGTACACGCTCAAGCAAGGCTGGGCTGCCGCCAAACATAATGGCCAGTTCACCTGTTTTGGCGCGCGGCACGCCGCCCGATACTGGCGCGTCAACCAAATGACCTTTAGCTGCGGCGACCTGTTCAGCCAGCGTGCGGGTGATAGTAGGCACGCCAGAGCTCATTTCGACAATCACGGCATCGGGGCGCAGGCCAGCCAACACGCCATCTGGACCATTGAGTACGGCCTCAACGATCGCGCTAGTGGGCAAGATCGTGATGATGATGTCTGATGCCGCAGCCAGCGCACGATTAGACGCAGCAACCGTACCACCGATTTCTTTGCAAAAGGCCTGGGCGCGTTCGGCCGAAGCGTCAACAATTTGAAGGGGGTAGCCGGCTTTGTGCAATAAAGCGGCCATGGGCCATCCCATGCTACCAATACCGACAAAACCAATGGTTGGTTGAGCGCTCATCTTTGACGTGCCTTTTTAAAAAGTGGGTTCAGCTTTGCGCAAGCGGTCGAACGAGTCGCTATGCAGAGCGAGGATGACAATAAACTGGGCAAAGGCGCAACTGCTCAAAAAGCAAGCGGGTACCCCTGCATCGAGTCTGATTGTCTGTGTTTGGCTTTACTCGTGTCAAGTGAGGCGTGGGCCAGCGGGCTTGACAAGCACCGTGGGCAGCTCTCAGAATGACCTATCAGCTACCCAAAACGACAACAAGCCGACCTCAATGGCATCCGGAGACCTTATGACATTGCCTAATTACGAAATTTTTGCGCTGCGTTACGCCACCATGCCTAAGCGCACGCGTCGCGAGAACTTCATCACCCACGATCCGCACGACGAGCTCATGCCGATGGACTATTTTGTGTGGCTGATCCGTGGCGAAGGCAGAACCATCATGGTGGACACTGGCTTTAACGCCGAGCAGGCTAAACAACGAGGCCGCACGCTGACGCGCTGCCCTGTTGGTTCTCTCGCCTTGTTAGGCATTGCCCCAGAAGATGTCCAGGATGTCGTGATCACACACTTGCATTACGACCACGCAGGCAACATCGATTTATTGCCCAACGCTAAGTTTCATATTCAAGATGGCGAAATGGA